>NZ_CP023696.1:6403014-6725579 GCF_008704425.1 Streptomyces fradiae ATCC 10745 = DSM 40063 | reverse complement strand
ACTCGTGGATCTGCGGTGGTTCGCACAGACCGTACTTGGGGCCGGCCAGGCGCAGCAGCAGGCGCAGGGTGGGGTTCGGTGACCCAGAGGCGGGCCGGGCTCGTCGCGGTTGCCGATCGGGTTGGGCAGGGTACGCGCTGTGCTCCCATGCGGGGCGGGGTGATCAGGTGGACGCCGGCGCGGCGGCGGTCGTGGTGGTTGCCGGCTGTGTGTTCCAGTTGGCCGATCGGCAGGTGCGTCTTGAGCGCGCTGAGATAGGCGCCGTTTGATGTCCAGGGCCGTCACCTCGTGCGGTCCGGACGGCAGTTCGGGGCGGGTCCACTTGGGGCGGGCCTCCCAGACCTGGTCGGCGCCGCGGGCGGAGGGCTTGCGCAGGATGTCCGGGATCCAGGGGTGGGCGACGATGGCGTAGCGGCCGCCCTTGCGGCAGTTGTCCAGCAGGGCCATCGCGTCCCGGGATCGCCCGCTTGACCAGTGCTGCCGTCGCCGCGTCGACGTCGCCCTGGGTGTCTGGCCAGCGCGGCCGCGACGGCTTCTGTGATCGGATCCGGCAGGTCGGAGGCGGTGCGCACGCGGCGGGCGACGGGCCACGGTTCTCGGCCGGGCGGCGGGGCGGGGCGGACGGCTCGTGGGGACATCTGCGGCCGGCGGGGCCGGTTGTGGCGCGCACGCGGCGGGGTCCAGGTGCTGGGGGAATCCGGCGACCTGATGGCGGGCGGGCTGTCCGCACAGGACGCACGGCCTAGGCACGCCCAGGTCCTCGACGTCGTCGGCTTCCGGCGCCGGGTCCGGCTGATCTGCCGTACCCGGCCGGCCCGCATCCGCGGCAGCGTCGCCGCCCGACGTGGCGGGCCCGGCATGGGGGAGGCCCGGCATCGGGGAGGCTGGCCTGGGCAGCGGTTTCGGCCTGCCGGGCGGCATCGAGGTCGGCGAGCTTGGCGTGAGCGCCTTCGAGGAAGTAGGCGTAGCGCTCACGGATGTCACCGGCCGGGTCGCGGCCCGCTTCCCAGCCGCCGACCGTGGAGGGACTCACCCCCAGTGCCCGGGCCACCTGCGCGCGGGAGAGGTCCAGTGCTTCACGCAGGGCGCGGCGCTGCTCGGCAGGGGGCAGTGTGGCCTCTGTGCGGGCTGCGGCGAGCAGGGCGTCGATCGCCTCGAACCGGGGCTTCACCGCGCCTCTCCCTTCCCGGGCCGCCGCCGTCCGGCACGGCGCTCCTCGGGCAGTGCCTCGCACGCCCGGGTCGGGCCCGCCAGGAAGTCCAGGACGTCCATGCCGTAGTGCACGGCCAGCGCCTCACAGTCGGCCAGGCTCCAGGCGGCGGCCCCGGACTGCCCGGCGGCTGACCTGCGCCTGCGTCACCCCCAGCGCCTCGGCAAGCCTCGCCTGCGACTCGCCCGAGGCATGCATCAGCGCTGCCACCACCAGCCGCACCCGTTCCGGCAAGGACATTCCCATGACACCACCCTACCAGAATCATGCGCTTCATGCATTGTCAATGAGTTCTTCGCATAGCTTTCTGTGGTGGCCCGCAGCCGGGGGCGCCGGGCACCGCCAGGCGGCAGGAGGCGGGCACCGCGGTGGATCGGGGCCCCGCACCCGGGCCCACTGCCGCGGCCATGGGCCCGAGAGGGGCATGTGTCCCCACTGTGATCACGTGACGCGGGTCAGGGCACCAGCGGACTGCCCCAGGTGAGCTCGATGGTGCGCATCCGGCGGCGCAACCGCGCGGGCAGGGATGACAGGTCGTTGTCGACGATGACGACCTGGTGCGGGCGTACGTGCGGCGTGCCACTGCGGGCGCCGGCGACGCGGTCGGGGAAGTGCGCGTACAGTCGTGCGATCAGCTGCTGGTCCTCGTTGCCGGACCCGACGCTCTTGCGCGGCGAACCGATGACCAGCAGGAACGGCAGACCGGCCGCCCCGATGACGAGCGCGTGGCTGAGGAACGTCATCCGGCAGGCCGCGTCGATCGCGGTGCGCACTGGCCCACCCTGGGTGAGTTGGCCCGCCCTGACCTACGGCAGAAGTGAGGGGCGATCGATGCGTGCACCGGGTTCCCCGGGCAGCGACAGAGAGCCGATGATGGCTGCGAACTGCTCCTCGATCTCCACCAGGGTGGCCTGGCGTCCGGACGGGAGGTTCTCGCGCGTCTTGAAGGCCTCGCGCACACCGCGCAGTTCTTCCACTGCCGAACGCAGCGCCCGCTGCAGTTCGCACAGCTGCCGGTCCCGGGTCGAGCAGCCGCCGGTGCGGGGCAGCCGCCGGTCCGGGTCGGCGAACGCTCGAGCATGCCGGCCCGGGTGCGGGCACCGGCATGGGGCGGCTGAGAGCTGCCCAGTCTGCCCGGCCAGGAGCCCGATCTCCAAGCAGGTCCGCTCCGCCAGCTCCGCCCGCGCCAGAGCGAGAGCGTCCCCGGTCTCACCGGTGGCCTTGGCCGCCTCGACGGCCCGCTGCCGTGCCGTGGCCAGCGCGGCTTCGGCTGCCTGCGCGGCCTCGTCCCGCGCACCGGGATCCAGTTCGCACAGGCACAAACCGCAGGCCCCCTGGGGGACGATACGGCCGGTCAGCAGATGCGTGCAGGAGGGGCAGCGCAGCACCGGGTCGGTGCCCGGCTGCCGCTGAGCACGCGTGATGGCCCGCTGAGCCAAGGAGAGGGCCGCCTGGGCCGCTTTCTCTTCTTCCCTGGCCCTGGTGGAGTGCGTTGCCTCAGGGGCGGCGACGCGCCGGCGCAGCGGATCGGCGAAGGTGGTCGCGGCCCGCATACGCCCCTGGAGTTCCTCCAGGGGCGTCAGCGTCTGCTGTTCTTCACTCCGGGAGCGGGTCAGCTCCTCCTCCAGTTCCGCGGCGCTCCCGGTCAGGAATTCGCTGATCGTCTCGGTGCGGCGTTTGAACTGGCTCACGGTCTGGCTCAGGTCGTCGCGGCGGGCGGCCAGCACCCGCATCTCCGCGTCGATGAGGCCGAGCACGAGTTCGACGACGGTCTTGTAGGACTGAGCGGTGTTGGCCTGTCCGCGTACGGCCCCCGTGCCGTCGACCATGTCCTGGCAGAGATGGTTCAAGGCGTAGAGCTGAGCGAAGGAGACGGGCACCGCTGCCGAGCAGTGCCACCACAGTGCGCGGGGCAAACAGCGCGCACAGGCCCAGCAGGCCAGCAGCACCTCACCCACGACGCGCCGATCGCTGCCGCCGGGTACACGGTGACATCGAGAAGCTCTTCGACCTCTTTCGTCGCAGAGGCCGATCGAATCGACGGTCCCGGTGTCGACGACCATGCAGCACCGCAAAGCGATACGCACACCCTCGACCCGCAGATGCGCCCTTACAGAGGTCAGCCACTCGAAAGACACCCGCCGCCAGACCGCCCACATTCCCAGCAGGTACCAGACGCAGTCGACCGATGTCGTCTTGCTCGTGCCGATGGAGGCCGTAGACGGGGTGGTGTTTCTTCGATCGCCTGCGAGGCATGGCGGCGGCCCGGCAGGGCGAGGGCGGAGTGCTGCTGCACCGCCGGCGCCTCTACCCCGCCTCGTGCGACCGGGGCGGGAGGCGGTCGCGTGGAGCGCACACACCGGGCGCCGCCGTCGGGGCGTACCGGACCGGCGGGCGCCGGCATCAGCCCGTGCCCGTGCCCGTGCCCGCAGCCGGCAGCGTGCCGGGAGCGCGGGCGCGGGTTCGGGGTCACTTCAAGGGGTCGTGTCCCCAATTCATCAGCGAATGCCGCCATCGGGTGTCCCGGAGATCGCCCGACGGCCGCTGGGCGAGGTGCCGGCGGATGTAACCTGCTACCTTCCGCATGTGCTGGTAGTCGTCGTCCGACAGGTCGGCCTTCCTCGCCCGCGAAACGGCCAGGATGCGGCGTCCGGAAGCGTGTCCGGTGCTCTCGGCTCCGTCCTGGTGCTGTCCGGCGCTACGCGACTGCTGCGAGGACAGCCACGCGTCCATCTCTGCCGGTGTCATGTTCACCAGGTCACGAAACGCCTTCCAGGTCTCTTCCCGCTCCTCGTCCCGCATCCGACATCACCTTCCCTCTCCTCGGGGCAGGCGCACCACCAGCTCCGCGCCCCGGTCCGCTTCCCGCCGTGGCGGCATCACGCCCGCGTCGCAGCTCGGACGGGCACGCCCCCCGCCTCCCGCACCGCCTCGCCCCGGCGCACGCCGAGGCGTACGTGCCGGCCGGGGCCGGTACGCCACGCGCCACCACCCGGCGGCGCTCGCCAGGGCGTGCTGCGCCATCGAAGTGGGCATGGGGGTGCGGTACGAGTGGGTGGAGACAGGGGTAAGCGCGGTCGGCTACTGCGGCGGGGCGCCCAACGGGGCGGCGGCCAGCGCCCGTGCGGTGCCGTACAGGTTCGCGGCCATCGCGCGGCCGGTCTTGTGGGCCCAATCGTGACCGCGCTGGTCGTCGAGGTAGTCGGGGCCGGGGCCTGGGCCCAGGTGCCAGTAGGTCCACGACTGGCCGGGGATCGTGTAGCCGATGTCGCACAGCGCACCACTGATCTCGCTGATCACATGGTGGGCGCCGTCCTCGTTGCCGGTGACGACGACGCCCGCGACACGGTTGTAGGCAACGGGACGGCCCTGGTCGTCCGTTTCGGACAGCATCGCGTCCATGCGTTCCAGGACGCGCTGGGCCACCGACGACGGTCGGCCCAGCCACGTGGGAGAGGCGATCACGAGGATCTGCGCGCGCAACAGTTTGGCGTGGACGGACGGCCAGTCATCGCCTGTGGCGACGGGTCGGCTGCTCACACCAGGATGGATGTCGAGATCGACAGCTCGGACGTACTCCGTCTCCACGCCGGCCTTCTCGGACAGCCAGTCACCGACCACCCGGGCCAGCGCGGCCGTGTTGGACGGCTCAGGGGACTTCTTGAGCGTGCAGTTGATCACCAGTGCCTTCATGACACAGCCGTACCCGATCAGGATCGAACAGGCGCGACCGTGCACCCGACCAGCCGAAAACACCAGACCCTGTAGTACGCGCTGGCGTCTGTTCAGCCGTCCGTGTACGCCGCGACACGCTCCCGCGACACGACGCCACGAGAGAAGTCGGATACTGGCCGACACCCGACACGCCGAATGTGTGTGGAGGGACGCAGAGGGATGCGCGTCACCTCCCCGCCGCCCCAACCGCACACCCGGGAGCGGACCTCGCCCCACCCGATCAACACGCAGGACACTCGACCCTCAGGCAGCGCCTACAGGGTGCAAAGACCATGTCAGGAGCCATGCATGGGAACGTGGGGAACCGGCCCCTTCGACAGCGATCTCGCCGCAGACTTCGTCGATGAACTCGAAGGGCTCACTCACCGGCAGGTCATCGACGTGCTGGGGCGGGCATTCCAGCGCGTCGTCGACTCGGGGGAACGGGTCGATGGCGGCGACGGAGCCGAAGCTGTTGCCGCTGGCGCCCTCGTCGCCGGCACCCTCCCGGGCAGCCCCATTGTGATCGACCCCGACGACGGCCCCATCGGCCCCCTGCCCGAACTGCCGCCCTCCCTTCGCGTGTCGGCGAGACTCGCACTGGACCGGGTTCTCCAGGACGGATCGGAGATGGCAACCGGCTGGGTGGACAGCACCGACTCCGAGCAGTGGCACCAGGAAGTACGACGAATCCTCGAAGCCCTTGAAGCACCCACTGAACACTGAGCGTGACCGCTGCACGGAAGTCGTGCCAGAACCGCTTGAGGTCATCCGAATCCAGGCGCCGGGACCGCACCGCTCGCCAAGAGCGCCCTGGCCGATGGCGCATGGCGTGTGGTGCCCTGCCCGTCGATCCGGATGGCTTCGAGCGCTCCTGTCCGGCACCCCCTGCCTCGGGTGCGGACGCGCGCTGCGCCTCGTCGCCGGCCCTGCCGCCGTCTTGGGGTTCCGCACCGCGGCCGTGCAGCGCCGTCAGGGCGCCGATCGGCCGCCGCTGCCCGTTTGCGTCGGGGGCGTATCGCCGCCGGACCGTGCACCGCGCCGTCCGGTCGTCGCGGCCCACCAGACGGGCCCCCGCCGACGGCCGGTCCGCTGCGGCTGGGAACGCGGAAGGGACGGCATAGGACCTTCGCGTTTGCGCGGTGGCGCTCGAGGGACGGTCCACGGCTGACCCCTGTGATGTGAGGGGCTCGGGCGTGCCGGGATCGGCGGTGGTCGGTTGGATCACCCAGTCGAGTTGAGTACCCGCGCTCAGGTGGGCTGTCCCGGTTGGCTCGTAGCGTCCAGCCCATGCACATAGACCACGCTGCTCCCGGCGCCCTGCGCCGGGTGGGCATCACCGCAGTGGCCTCCAGCCTGCCGGAACGCGAAGTGACCTCGGGGCAGTTGCAGGAGCGGATCACCGCGGCCTGCGGGCTGTCGCTGCCGACGCGGACGTTCGAACGGGCCACCGGTATCGCCTCACGCCGGGCGGTCGCGGAGGGCGAGTACGCCTCGACGCTCGCGGTGCGGGCCGCTCGCATCGCGCTGGACCGGGCCGGGCTCGCCCCGTGCGACGTGGACCTGCTGGTATTCGCGTCCGCCACGCGGGACGTGGTGGAACCGGCGACCGCGCACATCGTCCAGGCCGAACTCGGCTCGCGGGCACACGCGCTGGACGTGGCCAACGCCTGCAACAGCTTCCTCAACGGCATCGACGCGGCGCGGGCGATGATCCTGGCCGACCGCGCCCACCGGGCCCTGGTCGTCACCGGGGAGACACCCAGCCGCGCGGTGCGGTACGCCCCCTCCGACCCCGGCCAGCTGCGGGAGGGATTCGCGGGCTACACCTTCGGGGATGCCGGGGCGGCGGTCGTACTGGAAGCGGTGGGCCGGGGCGGCATCCTCGACGTGGACACCGAGACCCACTCCGAGCACTGGTCGGTGGGCGGCATCTTCGGCGGCGGTTCGCGCCATCCGCGCGGGGATGAGCACACCTACTTCCACGGCGACGGCGGCGAGCTGCGGGAGGTGTTCGAGAAGGTCGGCACCTCGGTGCTCGACCGGATGCGGCAGCGCACCGGCCTGGCGTGGGACGACTTCCGGCACATCCTGGTGCACCAGGTCACGATGCCCTACCTGGAGCGGTTCGTGGAGCTCACCGGCGTGCCCCGCGACCGGCTCGTCGTCACCGTGCCCACGCTCGGGAACATGGCCAGCGCCACGTTGGGCGTGCAGCTCGACCGGGTCCACGAGGGGCTCGACTCCGGGGATCGGGTGCTGTTCGTGGGGTTGGGCGGCGGCGTGAGCATCATGACGATGGTGTGGGAGAAGGCGTGAGCGCCCTGTGGGTGGTGGTGCCCGCGTATCAGGAGGCCGCGCGGATCGGTGCCACGCTGGAGGCGCTCGCCGGCCAGCGCGACCGCGGCTTCACCCTCGTCGTCGTGGACAACGCCTCCACCGACGCCACCGCCGCCATAGCCCGTGCCTTCGCCGACCGGGCCCCCTTCCCCGTGCATGTGCTGAACGAGCCGGAGAAGGGGGTGGGCTGCGCGGTGGACACCGGTTTCCGGTACGCGATCGAGCACGGCGCCACGTGGCTTGCCCGTACCGACGCCGACTGCCTGCCACACCCGGGCTGGACGGCCGGCGCCCGCGACGCGCTGCTGCGCGGCGCGGGTCTGGTGTGCGGGCGCATCGACGCGCGCCGTGATGAGCACGGGCCGCTGGGGCGGGCCGCGTTCCGTGCGCTGGTCGGTGTCGCGGCGTTCTTCGGGCGGATACGGCCTGCGCATCACCGCCGCCACGGCTACCTCACCCCGTACCGGATGCACGCCGGCAACAACATGGCCATCACCGCCGCGCTGTACGAGGCCGTCGGCGGGATGCCGCGTCGGCCCTCCCCCACCGACCGGCTGTTTTTGAACCGGGTGCGGCGGCGTACCACCGCGATCGTCCGCGCCCGCGACATGGTCGTGGAGAACTCCTCCCGTCGTCTGAGCGCGTACGGTCTGGTCGGTACGGCTCGCTGGTATCTCGGCAAGGGGCCGGGCCGTCACGGGGAGGACCCGCGCTGATGCTGGACGCCCTCACCCACACGTTGCGGCGCCGTCCCGAGCGGCCCGCTGTTCTCGGTTCCACCCGTACCGGGGCCGTGCGTGTCAAGGCCACGTGCGGGGAGCTGGCCGACCTCGCCGACTGCTACGCCGCGGCGATGCTTGGCCGGGGTGTCGCGCCCGGTGGCACGGTCGGCGTCGCTGTGCGGCCCGGGCCCCGTGCGCTCGCGGTGATGCTCGCTGTGCATCGGCTCGGCGCGCGGGCGGCGGTGCTGGACCCGGGTGCCGGGCCGGATGTGCTGCGCGCCCGGCTCACCCTGGCGCGCCCCGATCTCGTCGTGGCCGACGCGGCCGCGCAGGCGGCCGCCGGGTGGGCGCGGCCGCTCGCGGGCCCGCTCCGGCTGGCCCTGCCCGACCTCACCGAGCTGGGCCCGGTGGCGACCGTCGGGCCGCGGCTGCCGGGCTGCGCCCCCGCCCTCGACGGCGGTGCCCGGTCCGTGCGCCTGCCGCGCTGCGTGGACGAGGACCGGGACGCGGTGATCGTGTTCACCTCCGGCACCACCGCGCGGCCCCGCGCAGTGGTGCACACCCGGTCCTCGCTGGCCGCCGGTATGGCGACGGTCGCGGAGCTGGTACATCCACAGGCCGGGCGGCCCGTCCTCGGCGGGACCTTCTTCGTCCTCGTGCCGTCCCTGGCGAGCGGAGCACCGGTCGCCATGCCCGCCCGCTGCCTGCCGGTGCTGAGCCGGCAACTGCACCGTCTCGCCCCGCAGGCCACCTACCTGACTCCGCCACGACTGCGAGAGCTGCTGGCGGACGGCGGCCGGTTCACCGGCCGGGTATGGACCGGATCGGCCCCGGCCAGCACCGAACTGCTGACCCGCATCAAGCGGGCGGGCGCGGACGAGGCGTGGGGCGTGTACGCACTGACCGAGCTGTTCCCGACGGCAGCGATCGAGCAGGCCGACAAAGCCGCTTTCACCGGCGACGGCGACCTGGTCGGAGCACCGCTTGCGGGTGTGACGGCCAAGACGGACACGTCAGGTGAGCTGCTGCTCTCCGGGCCGGCCGCACGCCACCGCTACCTGGGCGACGACCCAGACCCCTGGGTCGCCACCGGTGACCGGGCACGCCTCGACGAAGGCCGGATCGTGCTGGAGGGCCGCCGCAAGGACATGGTCCTACGGCGCGCCGAGAACATCTACCCCGGCCTGTACGAGCCGGCACTGCACGTGCCGGGCGTCGAACTGGCCCTGCTCGTCGGCGTACCCACCGATGACGGCGACGAACGGCTGGTCGCCGTCATCCAGCCCGGTCCCGGGGTGGACCGTACCGCCGTGCGGGCTGCGCTGGCCGGGCCGCTGCAGCGTATGGGTGCTGCCCGACCGGACGCGGTGCTGTTGGCAAAGATCCCATTGTCCGGCCGGTCCCAGAAACCCAACCGCGCCGCAACCGTGCGCCTAGCACAGCGGCTCCTGACCTCAGCAAACCGACAGTGACCACACCCGACGCCACTGCCACACAATCCACACCACCCCAACCCCGGAACGAAACCTCCAGCGGATGGAAGCAAACACTCAATGACACCTTCTGCTCAGGCTCAGCTACTTTCCGGCCGGTTCGGTTCGCAGGCTGCCGGGGTGGTGGCCGGGCACCCACTGGCCGGTCGCCGGGTCCTGCACGGCCCGGGTGGGGGGCGCAGCGCGGTCGTCAGCTCCAAGCCGGTGACGGCTGTGGAGCCGCGTGGGGTGGTGACGCGTCGGGCGTAGGTGCCGAGGACGCGGGTGATCTCGGGCGGGCTCGTGTCGGCGATGCCGGGCCAGGAGCGGGTCTCGAGGGCGTCCCACGGCAGGACCGCGAGCTGCACGCACTGCCGCCTCTCGCGCCCCTGCGCGGTGCGGTGGATGCGGGCCTGCGGGCCGAAGGCGCGCTGGGTCAGCCGCCACTTCGCCCGCCCCTGCTGCCGGATGACCGGGGGGCCTCGGGCAGGCGCAGGCCCCGGCGGTCCTCGAGCCGCTCCGGCAGGCCGAGACTGACGGCGGCGGGGGGTGTGGCCGCGGGGCAGTCCAGCACGAGGCCGTCGATCCCGTACGCGCGGCCGTCGCCGTCCAGGGCAGCGAGCGGGCCGTGGGGAAGCGCGGGTCGCCGCCTGCTGTGCCGGCGCCCGTCGGTCGGGCTCACTCATGGGGAGGGTGCCGGGGCGCGCGCTCCCCGCCGGGCGGCGGCCCATGCTCAACCCTGACTTTAGTCTCGCTCTTGCCCTCTGCGTGAACCGGGGCGCCGCGCGGAATGCGTGCGGCCGGGGCGCGTCCGCGCCGGTGGGTGGGGTTTTCGAGTGGTGGGGGCGTGTTTGGAGACCTGCTCCGAGGGCACGTGAGCCGATCGGGTGACACGATGGACGCGTGCGGGCCCGGCGCTGCCGCACGGCGCGGCCTCGCGTCCGCAGGTCCCCGCCGCACCGGTTCCCGCTCGATGTTCTTCACTCGGCCGATCGGGCGGCCGTGGCAGTCAGGAACGTACAGGAGCTGGTGAGGATGTCCGTGGACCGAGCGCAGACCGGCGCCCCGAACCATCGCGCGGGGGGCGGCGTGACCGACGGTGGCGGTCACGCACAGGCGCCGGCGGAGCGTTCCCAGCGACTCAGACGCCGTCTGGAGCGGCTCATCGGCGTCGCCGCCACGGAGGGGAACGAGCTGGTCCCCCTGCGCAACGGCGACCGGATCTTCCCCGCCATGCTGGACGCGATCCGCGGCGCCGAGCACACCATCGACATGATGACGTTCGTCTACTGGCGCGGCGAGATCGCGCACGAGTTCGCCGCCGCGCTCGCCGAGCGGGCGCGCGCCGGGGTGCGGGTGCGGCTGCTGCTGGACGGCTTCGGCGCGAAGAGGATCGAGCAGGAGCTGCTGGACCGGATGGAGGAGGCCGGGGTGCGCGTGGTGTGGTTCCGCAAGCCGCTGTGGCTCTCCCCGCTGAAGCAGAACCACCGCTGCCACCGCAAGGCGCTGATCGTCGACGAGCACACGGCCTTCACCGGGGGTGTGGGCATAGCGGAGGAGTGGTGCGGAGACGCGCGGCACGCGGGCGAGTGGCGCGACACGCACGTGCGGCTGCGCGGTCCGGCCGTCGACGGGATCGCCGCCGCCTTCGCGCAGAACTGGGCCGAGTGCTGCGACGACCTCTACGACGCCCGCGACCGCTTCACCGAGCACGCCCAGGTCGGCAGCTCCGTCGTCCAGGTCGTGCGCGGCTCGGCCAGCCTGGGCTGGCAGGACATGCAGACCTTGCTGCGGGTCGCGCTGACCTCCGCCGAGGAGCGCTTCCGCCTGGCCACCGCGTACTTCGCGCCCGACCCCTACTTCGTGGACCTGCTGTGCGCGACCGCCCGGCGCGGCGTGCGCGTGGAGATCCTGCTGCCCGGCCCCCACACCGACCAGCGGGTGTGCCGGCTGGCCGGGCAGGGGTTCTACTCCCGGCTCCTGGACGCCGGGGTCGGCATCTTCGAGTACCAGCCGACCATGATGCACGCGAAGATCATCACGGTGGACGGGGTGGCCGCGCTGATCGGCTCCACCAACTTCAACCGGCGGTCGATGGACCACGACGAGGAGGTCATGCTCGCCGTCCTCGACGAGGGGTTCACCGCCTCCCTGGACCGCGACTACGACCAGGACCTGTCGCGGGCGGCGCCCGTGGACCCGGCGCGCTGGCGCAGGCGGGCGGCCGTGCAGCGGGCACGGGAGGCGGCGGTGGTGCCGCTGCGGTGGTTCCTGTGAGCGCACGGGCCGCGGGCCGGTGAGGCGGGCCGCTCAGCGGTGCGCCGCCAGGGGGCCGGTGCCGTGCCAGTCGAGCACCATCGTGGTCGCGTCGTCGGAGAGCTGGCCCCGGCATGCCTCCTGGATGGCGTCGGTCAGGGTTCTGACCACTTCCCGGGGGTGTTCGTCGCGGGTGGCTCGGAGAAGGTCCGCGAGGTCGACGGCTCCGGCCGCGCGGTCCTGCATGCCGTCGGTGATGAGGACCAGGCGGTCACCGGGCCGCAGTTCCAGTCTCTGGGTCTGGTAGGCGACCGGGGCCGGGGTGCCGAAGGGCAGGTTGACCTTGAGGGGGACCTCCTCCACCCGGCCTCGCCGGAGACGCAGCGGCCAGGGGTGGCCGGCGTTGACCAGCCGGCAGGCGCCCGTGTCCAGGGTGATGTTCAGCAGCTGGCCGGTGGTGATGCCCCGGCCGTACGCCTGTACGGCCTCGTGCGCCGCGCGGGCCTGCCCGATGAGCGCCGCTCCCGACCGGCGCGCCCCTCTCAGGGCGTTGACCGTGAGCGTGGCCAGCAGGGCCGAGGCGGTGTCGTGGCCCATGGCGTCGGTGATCGACAGGTGCAGGGTGTCGCGGTTGAGGGCGTAGTCGTAGGTGTCGCCGCCGATGTCGTCGGCCGGGACCAGGCCGCCGGCCAGGGTGAACTGCGGGGCCTCGCAGCTGGGGGCGGACGGGAGCAGCTGGTGCTGGATCTCCGCGGCCAGGCTCGTACGGGTCGTACGCCTCCCCCAGTGGTACAGGTCCGTGAAGCGGCGGTCGGTGACGACGATGTACGCCAGCGCGTGGGCGGCTCGCGCGACCTGGTCGCGCACCTCGTCGTCGGCGGCGGGCAGGGCCAGCTCCAGGAGGCCGACGCAGTCGCCCCGGTTGGTCACCGGCACCACCATGAGGACGCCGCCCTCGCCGTCGGGCTCCTCGTGGAGCCGCTGGTCGCGCAGGACGCGTTCGTACACGCTGTGGCGCAGGGCCACCCGCTCCGGTCCGCCCTCGCGCGGGGCCTCGCCGGCGCGGGGCAGCCGGACGACGTCCTGTCCGACCAGGTCCACGAGCAGGAACGTCACCACGCGTGCCCCGAACCGCTTCTCCAGGTTCCTGGCCACCACGTCCACCGACTCCACCGGCGCGGCGTCCTCCGCCGCCCGCAGCACCTCGTCCAACCCCAGACTCCCGCTGTCCACCCCGCACCTCCCCATCACTGACCACCGTCTTCCCGCCGGCGCCGCGGCCACTCCTCCGCGATGCCGAAGGGGTCGCCGCGCGGCGGGAGTCGGGGCGGCCGGGACGGTCACCGCGGGTGGGGACGAGGGAGCGGCCTCAACCGCGCGACGACCGCGGGAGGGTGAGGATCTCGGGCCCGTCGTCGGTGATGGCGATGGTGTGCTCGCTGTGCGCGGTCCGGCAGCCGGTGGCGCTGCGGAGCGTCCATCCGTCGGCGTCGGTGACGAGTTCGGCGGTGTCCGCCATGACCCAGGGCTCCAGCGCGAGCAGCAGTCCCGGGCGCAGCTTGTATCCGCGGCCCGGCCGCCCGGTGTTCGCGACGTGCGGGTCCTGGTGCATCGTCGATCCGATGCCGTGCCCGCCGAACTCGGTGTTGACGGGGTACCCCGCCTCGCCGAGGACGGTGCCGATGGCATGGGAGATGTCGCCGACGCGGGCGCCGGGGCGAGCGGCGGCGATCCCGGCGGCCAGCGCGCGTTCCGTCGCGTCGATCAGTGCGACGCTCTGCGGGGGCCGCGAGTCGCCCACGATGAAGCTGACGGCGGCGTCGGCGGCGACCCCGTTCCTGGACACGGCGAGGTCGAGGGTGAGCAGGTCTCCGTCGGCGAGGGTGTAGTCGTGGGGCCGTCCGTGGAGGACGGCGTCGTTGACGCCCGTGCAGACGTAGTGGCCGAACGGGCCGCGTCCGAAGGACGGGGCGTAGTCGACGTAGCAGGACTGCGCGCCCGCCTCGGCGATCAGGGACCTGGTCCACTCGTCGATGTCCAGGAGGTTCGTTCCGACCGTGCTGCGGGAGCGGAGCGTCTGCAGGATGTCGGCGACGAGCGCGCCGGTCTCTCTGGCGCGGGCCAGCAGGGTGGGGTTCAGGATCTCGATCACGCGACGCCTCCGGGTCTCCAATAACAATACCGGCCATACTTTACCGGTATTAGAGTGGGGCCATGGTCAGGCTCCCCCTCACCCCCGCAGAGGTCGAACGCGGACAGCGACTCGGCGCCCTCCTCCGCCTGGCCAGGGGGGATCGCTCGATGCTCGACACCGCGCTCGCCGCCGGGGTCTCGCCGGAGACCCTTCGGAAGATCGAGACCGGTCGCGTGGCCACCCCGGCCTTCCCGACCATCGCGGCGATCGCCGAGGTGCTGGGGCTCTCCCTCGACGCGGTGTGGGCGGAGATCAGCCGGCCCGAGCACGACGGTGGAGCGGTGGAGCAGGGTCGCGCCGCACCGGAGCGGTGGGCCTCGTAGCGGGGGCCTCCGGGGGCCGGGCTCGGCCCTCCCGGCCGGGCCCCCTCGGCGACGCACGGGCCGCTCCCCCGCGGCGGTGTACCGGCCGTCCGGCGCGCCCGGGCCCGCGGGGGCCGGCCCGAGCGGGGCGGGGCGGGGCGGCTACGGTGCCGGGCGCGCGGGGGCGGGGCGGAGTTCCGCCTCCAGGGCCCGCTCCAGCCACGCGTACTCCTCTCCGTGGTCGGGGCCCGGACGCCGTCCCCGTACGAGGGAGAGCAGCCGGCGCAGGCGCGGGGCGTCCGCGGCCAGCCCGGCCCTCAGATCCGCCAGGACGTCGGCCCGGTCGGCGTCGCGGAACAGGCGGGCCAGCAGGTCCGCCGCCCGCGGTCCACCGGGTTCCGCGCCGCCCTCGCGGGCCTCGGCGACGGCGTGCACGACGTGCAGCGTGAACCAGAGGGCGCCACCGGTGCTGCCGGGCGCGCACCGTTCCAGCAGGCGCCGCGTACGGGCCCGGTGGTCCGGATCGCGTATGAGCTCGGCGAGCTCCAGCCACGCCTCCACCTGCTCGGCGGACGGATCGTCGGGGAGCGTCAGAGGGGCGCGTCCCAGGCGGTCGCCCAGACCGGAGGCGCCCCGCAGGCCGTCGGACACCTCTCTCATGTAGCCCTCCACGGCGGCTCGGCGCTCGTCGGCCGAGAGTCGTGCCAGTTCGTTCACCAACGCTGTCTCCTCAGGGGTGGTTCCACGGCGCGCGACGACTGACAGAACCGCCCGGTTCAACCGGAGCGCGCTGATCCTCGCGTCCACCGCGGCGATGTGCCGGGCGGCGACGTCCGCGACGGCCGTCTCCCGGCGCAGGACGCGGCGCACCTCCTCCAGGCCCAGCCCGAGCTCCCGCAGGGTGCGGACGAGGCCGAGCCGGGCGACCGCGTCGGGGCCGTAGAGGCGGTAGCCGCCGGGCGACCGGCGGACGGGGGCGATGACGCCGGTGTCCGACCAGCGGCGGATGCTGCGGACACTCACCTGTGTCCGGTCGGCGAGTTGCCCGATGGTGAGCAGGGGTTCTTCGTCGTTCACGCGACCACTGTGGACCCTCCCTCCGGGGGAGACTCAAGTCCCGCGCGCCGGTGGACGGGCGGTGGCGCGGCCTCGCTCCGCCGGCCGTACCGTCCGGTGGCGGCGCACCACGCCGCCGGCGGCACCTGTCGACCACTCCCGGTGGCCCCCTGCCCGGCTCCAGGGGGCCACCGGGAGTGGGAAGGGCTGCCACCGGCCTGTCGCGCTCCGGCGGCGACGACACGTCCGGCACGCCTCAGGGGCGGCGCGGCGGGGTGGTCAGAAACGCCTTGACCTCGGCGGCGAAGGGCTCCGGCGCCGCCTCGTGGACGAGGTGCCCGACAGGGAGGGTGACCATCCGCCCGCCGGGGATGCGGCGGGCCAGTTCCTCGACGCCCTCCTGCGGCACGTGGCTGCCCGGGCCGCCGGCCACCACCAGGGTCCGCGCGGTGATCCGGTCGAGCCCAGCCAGCCAGGCGGGGTCGGGGGTGTCGATCTGCTTCCGCACGGCCAGGACCATCTCCCAGTCGAAGGGCAGCTCGCCGTCGGGCCGGGCCGGGGCGGTCGGCCTGCGGGGCCTCGGGGCGGCGACGTCCTCCAGGACCATCCGCCCCACCCGCCCGGGCTGCTCCTGGGCGAGCAGGTAGGCGACGATCCCGCCCAGGGAGTGCCCGACCAGGTCGACCCGGTCGAGCCCCAGCGTGTCCATGAAGCGGCGCACGTCGGCCCGCATCAGTTCCAGTGAGTACTCCCCCGGCCAGTCGCTGCGGCCGTGGCCGCGCAGGTCGAGCGCGTAGACGCGTCTGTCGCGGGCGAGGACCGGCACCAGGTGCCCCCAGTCGGCGCAATCCTTTCCCAGGGCGTGCAGCAGGAGAACCGGAGGCTTGTCCGGTCCGCCCGACATCCGGCAGGCCAGGCGGATTCCTCCGGAATCGACCCAGTGGTATTCGACCATGCCGGAAGGATATGCGGACAAGCCCCGCGGGACGGTCCGCCCCGGCCGCGGCGCGGATCCCCGCGCGGCCGCGCCGAAAGGAAGCGGACCGCCCCTTTCCATGCGATACGGGACGCCCTCCGTTCCCCGCCATTCCGTATTCCAATCGCTTCTTTTCGGCCGGTCCGGCCTTGTGGGCGGAATCCCCCTTCCGCCGCGGAAACAGGGCTCCCGCGAGAGGTCGCGGGCGGTAACACGAGGTCATGGGTGAATGCGCGGGACAGTCGCGGACTTCTCCCTCCGCTTGTGAAGATCGGTGTTCCTACTGGCCGTTCACCCGGAAAACCCTTGATCGATTTCGTTGCGCCGGTGTTACGATCCCCGGGCTGCACCTCTAACGAGCCATATCCGCCACTCGCGCCCTGCACGGCAGGGGAGGGAGCACACATGCTGAATCCCTTTGATGACCCGGACGGAACGTTCGTCGTCCTGCGGAACGAGGAGAACCAGCACTCGCTGTGGCCGGCGCGCATGGACGTGCCGGAGGGCTGGTCCGTCGCCTTCGGGGAGCACGGCCGCGGGGAATGCCTCGCCTACGTGGAGGAGAACTGGCCGGACATCCGGCCCGCGGGCGCCGGCCGCGGGCCGTCTCGGTGACCGTAGTCGGGGAGTTGGCGTCCGCCCCCTGGTCCGCCTCCTCGGTCCCCGAGGGGCGGACGGCGCGCGTTCGCACGCTGATCGCCGACCACGACCCCATCTCCCGGCACTTCCTCGAGGACGCGCTGCGCGCCGACGGGCTCATCGACGTCGGCGCGGCCATCGACGCGCGCACCCCCGTGGCGCAGTGGCCGCTGCGCCGCGTCACCGTCGTCGTCCTCGGACTCAGCCAGGGCGACCTGCTGCTCGGCAGGGTCGGAGAGCTGGCGGAACGACGCCTCCGGCCGCTGGTCGTCGGGCTGGACTGGACCCGACAGCACCTCAACGACGTGCTGGCGGCGGGCGCGTGGGGCTGCCTGGAGAAGGACACCCGCCCGGAGAGCGTGCTCAGCGGGGTGCACGCGGTGGCGCACGGCAACCGGGTGCTCTCCCCCTCGCTCCTGGAGTACTACGTACCCCGCCTCGAGGCGGCGGCGCGGCGCGGCGGAGTCGGTACGCCGGCTCACCCGGCGGGAGCGCCAGGTCCTCGTCCTGCTGGCGCAGGGGCTGTCCACGTCGGAGGTGGCGAGGCAGTGCGGGGTCTCCACGGCCACGGTCAAGAGCCACGTCTCGCACGCCCTGGCCAGACTGGGCGCGCGCAACCGGCTCGAGGCGGTGCTGATGCTGCGGGAGGACGCGGTGCCCTGAGGAGGCCGGCCCCGCCGGACGGGCACGGGGCCCTCACAGGTGAGACGTGAGGGCCCCGTGCCACCGGGCCGGCCGGCCGTCAGCGGCCGGCCAGCTCGCGGGCGAGCCGGTCCCGTACGACGGCGAGGTCCTCGCTGTCGGAGCCCTCCCGTCCGGTGATGTACCGGTGGTACAGCTCGGTGAACTGCTCGTCGGTGGTGCCGACGCCGAGCTGGTCCAGCAGATGCCGCAGGATGGTGCGGCCCGAGTGGCGGCCGATGAGGAGGGCCCGCTCGCGGCCGAACCGGGCCGGTTCGACGTACTCGTACGTCGCGGGGTTGCTGAGGATGCCCTGCTGGTGGATGCCCGCGGTGGTGCCGAAGGCGTACCGGCCGAAGATCGGCTTATTGCGGGGCTCCTCCAGGCGGATGACGCGGCGCAGCGCCGTGTACGCCTCGTACATGCCGGCGGTGTCGATGTCGGTGTGCAGGCCGTACTGCCCGCCCTTGTAGGCGAGGAGCGCGGCGAGTTCCTCCAGCGGGGTGTTGCCGCCGCGCTCCCCGATGCCGCCCAGGGTCACCTGGACCTCGTCGGCGCCGGCCACCAGGCCGGCGACCGCGTTCGCCAGCGACAGCCCGAAGTCGTTGTGGCAGTGGGTGGAGAGGCGCACCGGGCGCGGGGCCCACGCGCGCACCTTCGCCACCAGCGCGCCGAACTCCTCCGGGGTGGCGCATCCCGTGGTGTCGGCGAGGATGACGCAGTCCGCCCCGGCGTCGAGAGCGCCGTCGCAGAGCGCCCTCACCAGGTCGTCGCTGCCCCGGCTGGCGTCCTCGATCCCGACCGACACATGGCGGACGCCGAGCGCGCGGGCGAATCCGACGGTGTCGGTGACCTCCCGCACGGCCTGCTCGCGGGTGATGCCCCGCTTGTGCTCCAGATGGATCTCGCTGCCCGTGGCGACGAGCTGCACCTCGTGGTTGCCCGTGCCGCCCGCCTCGACGGCGACCTCCACGTCCTGGCGCGTCGTCCGCGAGAAGGTGGCGAGGCGGGCGCGCTTCAGGGTCTGGGCGATCAGCCGCGTCGCCTCGAAGTCCCTCGGGGACGACGCCGGGAAGGCCGCCTCCACGACATCGACGCCCAGGGCCTCGATGCGCTGGGCCATCTCCACCTTCTCGTCGGGCTCCATCGCGTTGCCGGGGGCCTGCTCGCCGTCCCGCAGCGTCGTGTCGACCACGGAGACCCGGCGGGTCGGGCGGTCTTCCGGTCTCACCGTCATGGCACTCCTCGTGTTGTCGTCAGTCGCCGACCCGGCCGCGCACGCCGTCCACCCAGTGGTCGGCGTGGCGGTCGGCGGCGGCCTGGTCGCGGAAGGCGTACGTCTTGAGCAGCCACCGGCTGCGGGCGCGCCGCGGGTCGTCCACCTCGACGCGCTCCCGGTTGTGCAGGCCCTCCTGATTGGCGAAGGTGAGGAAGTCGCCGGTGAGGACGCGGTGCCGGATCCGCTCCGCGCGGGCCAGCGCGTTCTTCAGCGCGATGAGCGCGTCCTTGGCCTCGCCGGGACAGCCGCCCGCCGCCGCCGTGTGGGTGTCCAGGTAGCGGAAGCTGTGGGACCCCTCCAGGATCGGGTGGGGCCCGGAGGCGGTGAGGCCGCCGTTGCCGTCGCGGGACACCACGTCGAACGGCGTGGTGTAGTACGGCTGCCGCAGTACCGCCTGCTCGGCGGGGGCGAGGTGGGCCAGCAGTGCGCGGCCGTCCACGAAGCCGGTGTAGACGAGGTCCTGCTCGGGGCAGCGCATGCCGAGCAGGGAGATGAAGTCCGCCCGGACGCGGTGGGCGGTGCGGTCGTTGTGGAAGACCAGCTCGCCGTCGGTGAAGCCGGTCTGCCGGCCCGCGTACCTGTCGTGGGCGATGACGTCGGTGAAGAAGTCGCCGTTGAAGCGTGTCGCGTACGCCAGGAGGGGGGTCCCGGCGAGCCGCGCGAACAGCTCGTGGAACGCCTCGGCGACGAACGTGTGCTTGCGCGCGTACTTGTCGGCGAGCGGGTCGCCGTTGCCGATCTTTGGTACGTGCGCGTCCAGGGGGCAGTTGCGCAGGACGTGGGCCGCGCGGGCCCCGGTGGCGCGCTCCTCCCGGATCGCCGCGCAGACCTGCGGCAGGAACGCCGGGAGGGCGCCGCCCCCGACGAGGTCGCCCACGGACCGCGAGAAGGCGGGGTAGTCGCGGTAGGGGTCGCCCTCGACGGCCTCCAGGAGCGCGCGGAGCTCCAGCCGTTCGGCGTCGGTCAGTGTGTGGAGGGGCTTCATGTCACATCCCGGTGGACGGGGCCGCCCGGCCGGGGGCAAGGTCCCGGACGAAGACGGCCAGGCGGTCGAGGGCGGCGTCGAGGACCGGGGCCCCGGTCGCGAACGAGATCCGGACGTGCCCGCGGCCGCCGGGGCCGAAGGCCGATCCGGGGGTCACCGCGACGGCCGCCTCGGCGAGCAGCGCCTGCGCGAAGGCGTCGCCGTCGGGGATGCCCGTGCCGGTGATGTCGGCGAACGCGTAGAAGGTACCGGCCGGTGGCGGGCACACCACACCGGGCAGCCCGTTCAGCGTGCGGGTGACCAGCGCGGCGCGGGCGGCGTATGCGGCGGCCGCCTCCCGCAGGGCGTCCTGCGGTCCGCGCAGCGCGGCCACTCCCCCGGCCTGGACGAACGATCCGGCGCACGCCACGGTGTGCTGGTGGACGGCGAGCATCGCGGCGACGACGTCCCGCGGGCCGGCCGCGTAGCCCAGGCGCCAGCCGGGCATGGCGTACCCCTTGGAGAAGCCGTTCACGGTCACCGTGCGGTCGGCGCAGTCCCGGCGGGCGGCGATGCTGAGGTGCTCACCGGAGAAGACGATCTTCTCGTAGACCTCGTCGGTGACGATCATCAGGTCGTGTTCGGCGGCGAACCCCGCGATGGCGTCGGCCTCCCGCGCGGTGAGGACTCGTCCGGTCGGGTTGTGCGGGGTGTTCAGCACGAGGGCCCTGGTGCGGGCGGTGACGTGCCGGTCGAGGCGGGCGCGGGTGACGGCGAACCCGTCGCGGGGTGACAGCTCGGCCCAGACCGGCACGGCGCCGGCGAGCCGGGCCATGGCCCCGTAGCTGCCCCAGCCCGGTGTCGGGACGAGCACCTCGTCGCCGGGGTCGAGAACGGCCGTCAGGGCGGTGAAGAGGGCGTGCTTGGAGGAGGGCGTGACGAGGACCTGGGTGTCCGGGTCGACGTCCACCCCGTTGTCCCGGCGCAGCTTCTCGGCGACGGCCTGCCGCAGCTCGGGGAGTCCGCGGCTGGCCGTGTAGTGGGTGAAGCCGGCGAGCAGCGCCTTCGATGCGGCGACCGCGACGTGCCGCGGGGTGTCGAACCCCGGGTCGCCGCCACCGAGGTCGAGCACGTCGGTGCCGCGGGCCCGCAGCTCCTGCACCCGGTCGTTGAGGGCGACGGTGGCGGACGGCGCGACCTCGGCGCAGCGCCGCGCGACGCGTCCTCTCATGCCGCCGTGCCCGAGGTCGGCAGCCCCGGCCTGCGACGCTGCTCGTAGGCGGCGATGTCGTCGGCGTACCGGAGCGTGGCGTCGATCTGGTCCAGCCCGGCGAGCAGCCGGGCGCGGGTGTCCTCGCCCAGCGTGAAGGGCTCGTGGAGTGCGCCGGCGCGGACGGTCATCGCGCGCAGGTCGACGGTGACCTCGGTGCGCGGGTCGGCTTCGACGGCGTCCCACAGGGCCTCGACGCGGCCGGTGGGCAGTGTCACGGTGAGAAGTCCCGCCATGAGCGAGTTGGCCCGGAAGATGTCCGCGAACCGGGGCGCGACGACGACCCGGAACCCGAACTCCTGCAGCGCCCAGACGGCGTGCTCGCGGGAGGACCCGGTGCCGAACATCTCGCCCGCGACGAGGACGCTGGCGCCCTGGTACTCGGGGCGGTTGAGCACGAAGCCGGGGTCCTGGCGCCAGTCGCCGAACAGCCCGTCGGCGTAGCCGGTGCGCCGGTGGGTGGCGCAGAACCTGCCGGGGATGATCTGGTCGGTGTCGACGTCGCTGCGCCGCAGGGGCGCGGCGGTGCCGGTGTGCACCGTGAAGCTGCGCATGGTGGTCACTCCGTCGTCGGTGCGGTCGGTCGGGCCGCCCCGGCCGGCCGGGACCGCCCGGCGGCTCCGGCCGGGCGGTTCGTCGTGCGGGCGGCGGGGGCCGTGCGGGCGGCTCGCGCGGTGCGGGCCGCGTGGGCGGTGCGGGGAGGTCCGGCGGTGCGGGGGGTGCGGGCCGTGCGGGCGATGTGGGAGGTACGGGAGGCAGGGGCGGTGCGGGGGGTGCGGGCGCCGGGCTCCTCGCCGGTCGAGCCCGCCCGGCCGGTCACAGGTCGCCCGGGGCCGCGAGCCGCCCCGCCACGGCCGTCGCCGCCGCGACCGGTGGCGAGACCAGGTGGGTGCGGGCGCCGGGGCCCTGGCGGCCCTCGAAGTTCCGGTTGCCGCTCGACGCGGACCGGGTGCCCGGGGTGAGCCGGTCCTCGCCGAGGGAGACGCACATCGAGCAGCCGGCGGCGGCCCGGAAGTCGGCGCCGGCGCGGGCGAAGACCTCGTCCAGGCCCTCGGCGACGGCCTGCCGGCGCACCCTCATCGACCCGGGCACGATCACCATCCGCACCCCGTCGGCCACCCTGCGCCCGTCGAGCACCTCGGCGGCGGCCCGCAGGTCCTCGATGCGGCCGTTGGTGCAGGAGCCGAGGAACACCACGTCGATCGGCACGTCCCGCATGGGGGTGCCGGGACGCAGGTCCATGTAGGACAGCGCCCGTTCCGCCGCGGTGCGCAGCGCCGGGTCGCCGAAGTCGTCCGGGTGGGGGACGCGCCCGTCGAGGGGGATGCTCTGCCCGGGGTTGGTGCCCCAGGAGACGTACGGGCGCAGCTCCCCCGCGTCGAGGGCCAGCTCCTTGTCGAAGACGGCGTCCGGGTCGGTGAAGAAGCCGCGCCAGTACGCCTCCTCGCCCGCCGGGGGCGATCCGCCGAGGACGGAGCGCAGGTAGGCGAAGGTGGTCTCGTCGGGGGCGATGATCCCGGCCGCGGAGCCCATCTCGACGGTCATGTTGCACAGCGTCATGCGCGCCTCCATCGAGAGCGCGGCGATCGCCTCCCCCCGGTACTCGACGACATGGCCCTGGCCGGCTGTCGTCCCGTACCGCCCGATCAGCGCGAGCACCATGTCCTTGGCGGTCACGCCGGGGGGCAGCGTGCCGGTGACGGTGACCCGCATGTCGCGCGGTCTGCGCTTGGGCAGGGTCTGGGTGGCGAGCACGTGCTCCACCTGGCTGGTGCCGATGCCGAAGGACAGGGCGCCGAAGGCGCCGAGCGTGGTGGTGTGCGAGTCGCAGCAGACGATGGTCATACCCGGGTGGACGAGGCCGAGCTCGGGGGCGATCACGGCGTAGATGCCCTGGCCGGGGCCGCCGAGCCGGTGGAAGGGGATGCCGAACTCGGCGCAGTTGTCGCGCAGCAGCGTGCGCTGCATGCGGCGGCCCTCCACCGGGTCGTACCGGTCGACGGAGATCGTGGGCGTGCTGTGGTCCTCGGTGGCGACGGTCAGGTCGGGCCTGCGGACCGTGCGCCCGGCCGCCCGCAGGGCGTCGAACGCCTGGGGGGTGTTCACCTCGTGCAGCAGGTGCATGTCGATGTAGAGCAGGTCCTCGTCGCCGACGCCGGGTCGGACGGTGCGGGACTGCCAGACCTTCTGGGCGAGGGTCGTGCCTGCCATGCCGCGTGGGCCCTTCGGTCGGGGGCGGACGGTGGGGAGGACCGGTGACCGCCGGAGCGGTCCGGTCCGGGGCGGTGCGGTGCCGGGGCGGTGCCGGGGCGGTGCGGTGCCGGTGCGGTGCGGTGCCGGGCTCGGGGCCCGCGTGCGGGCCCGGGGCCGCTCCGGCGGTAAGGGCGCTCCGTTCCCGGAGGGGCCGCTCCGGGCTTGCCGGGTGGGACGGGTGAGACGGATGGGACGCATGCCGGATGGGGTGGATGGGGCGGCGCCGTACGCCTGCGGACCGGGCGGGTGCCCCGGTACCTCATCGCAGCACGGGCGCCGGGCCGGCCGGTATCCGGCGGCGGTCGTGGTCGCCTCCACTTCCGGATGACCCCTCCATGCCGGTGGGGCTCCGCCTCGTCCACCGGCCGAAGACGCGGGGCGTCCGTCCTGCCAGGCTCGGCCGGACCTTGTGACTCCGGCGATCCGAAGGGCGAGCGTTGATAGCGACTGGATACGGCCTCGACGAAGCGGCGTCCCTGCTCGACGGCTTCCTCTCCTCCGTCCGCCGGTTCCCCGGGCGGGTCGCGGTCGGCGACGGCGAGCGGTCCCTGACCTACGCCGAGCTGGACGGCGCCGCCGACCGCCTCGCCGCGGAGCTGCTCGCCGCCCCGGACGCGGGCGCACCCGGCGAGGGCGCACCCGGCGAGGGCCCGGAAGCCGGGGACGGCCGCGGCGGCGCGCCGGTCGTCATCCTCCTGGAGCGCGGGGTGGAGATGGTCGTCGCCGCCCTCGCCGCGCTGAAGACGGGCCGGGCCTACGTGCCGGTGGACCCGGCCACGCCGCCCGCCCGGCTGGAGTCGGTCCTCGGGGACGTCCGCCCCGAGGTGGTGGTCTCCTCGCGCGGGTTCGCCGACCGGTTGCCGCCGGGCCCGCGCGTCGTGTGGGCCGACGGGCCCCTGAGCGGTCCGCCGCGGGCGGGGGCCGCGCCGCCGGTGCACCCGGCCGCCCCGTCGGACTGCGCGTACATCGTCTTCACCTCCGGTACGACGGGCCGCCCCAAGGGCGTGCGGGTCTCCCAGCGCAACGTGCTGAACCTGTTCGCGTCCACGGCTCCGCTCTTCGGCTTCTCCGCCGAGGACGTGTGGTCGGTCTTCCACTCGTTCGCGTTCGACTTCTCCGTGTGGGAGATCTGGGGGCCGCTGCTCACGGGCGGCCGCGCGGTCGTCGTGCCGGAGGCGACCGCCAAGGACCCGGCGGCCTTCCGCCGGCTCCTGCGGGACGAGGGGGTGACGGTGCTCAGCCAGACGCCCACCGCCTTCGCCCAGCTGGTGCGGGAGGAGGCGCGGCACGCCGACGCGCTGCCGCTGCGGTGGGTGGTCTTCGGCGGGGAGGCGCTGCGTTTCGCGGAACTGTGCCCGTGGGTGGAGAAGTACGGCGACGAGCGCCCCCGGCTGGCCAACATGTACGGGATCACCGAGACCACCGTGCACGCCACGTTCCGGCGGGTGCTCCGCGCCGACCTCGGCGCGGACGCCAGCCTCATCGGCGCGCCGCTGCCGGGCTCCCGCATCCTCCTGGTCGACGAGGACCTGGTCCCCGTGCCGGACGGCACGGCCGGGGAGATGGTCGTCACCGGTCCGGGCGTCGCCCTGGGCTACCTGGAACGCCCCGAGCTGACGGCCGCCCGGTTCGTGGAACTGCCGGGCGGCGGGCGGGGCTACCGCTCGGGCGACCTGGCCCGGCGGCGCCCGGACGGCGACCTGGAGTTCGCCGGGCGGGCCGACGACCAGGTCAAGATCCGCGGCTTCCGGATCGAGCTCGGCGACGTCGAGGCGGCCCTGGTCCGGCATCCGGACGTGTCGGCCGCCGCCGTCGCCGTGCGCGAGTCGCCGGACGGCGACCGGAGCCTGGCGGCGTACACGGTCGGCGGCGCCGACCCGGCGGAGCTGCGCGCCCACATGGCCGCCGCGCTGCCCCCGTACATGGTCCCCGCCTCGTACACCCCGCTCGACGCGCTGCCGATGAACGCCAACGGCAAGCTGGACCGGGCCGCACTGCCGGAGCCGCGGGCCGGGGAGGCCGGGGCGGGCAGGGCACCGGCGACCGTGCACGAGGAGCTGCTGTGCGCCCTCTTCGCGCAGGCCCTTCAACGGCCCGCCGTCGGCCCGGACGACGACTTCTTCGCACTGGGCGGCCACTCGCTGTCCGCCATCCGGCTGGTCAACCGGGTCCGCGCGGCGCTCGGCCACGAGGTGCGCGTCCAGGACCTGCTCGACGCGCGGACCCCGGCGGCACTGGCCGGGCGGCTGCGGCCCGGCGGGGGGACGCCGCCGCTGACCGCCCGGCCCAGACCGCCGGAGATCCCCCTCTCGCACGCCCAGCGGCGCCTGTGGTTCCTGCACCGGATCCACGGCGGCTCGCCGGCGTACCACGTGCCGTACGCGCTGCGGCTGACCGGGGCCGTGGACGTCGCGGCGCTCGACGCGGCGCTCGGGGACCTGGTGGCCCGCCACGAGGTCCTGCGGACCGTCTACCCGGAGCGGGACGGCGTCCCTCACCAGCGCGTCCTGGACCCGGAGGCGGGCGAGGACGGGGGCGGGGAGGGCCGGCCGCCGCTGGCCGTGGTGCCGGTCGAGCCGGAGCGCGTGGACGAGCGGCTGCTGGAGGAGGCGCGGCTGCCGTTCGACCTGTCGCGGGACCTCCCGCTGCGCGCGGTGCTGCTGCGGACCGGGCCCGAGGAGAGCGTGCTGCTCCTGGTGGTGCACCACATAGCGGCCGACGGCTGGTCGATGGGGGTGCTCTTCCGGGACCTCGCCGACGCCTACAGCGCACGTACCCGCGGGGCGGCCCCCGACTGGGAGGCGCCGGCCGTGCAGTACGCGGACTACGCGCTGTGGCAGCGGGACGCGCTGGGCGACCCGGACGACCCGGACAGCACCGCGGCGCGGCAGACCGCTTTCTGGGCCGAGTACCTGGCCGGCGCCCCCGAGGAGCTGGACCTGCCGGCCGACCGGCCCCGACCGCGCGAGACGGCGTTCCGGGGCGGCGCGGTGCCGCTGGTGATCGACGCGGCCCTGCACACGCGGATCGCCGAGCTGGCCGCCGCGAGTGCCTGCACCACCGGCATGGTGCTGCAGGCCGCGGTGGCCGGTCTGCTCACCCGCGTGGGCGCCGGTACCGACCTGCCGATCGGCGTGCCCGTGGCGGGCCGCGGCGACGAGGCGCTGCACCCGCTGGTCGGCTTCTTCGTGAACACCCTGGTGACCCGGGTCGACACCTCGGGCGACCCCTCGTTCCTGCGGCTGCTGCACCGCGTCCGCAAGAGCAGTCTGGACGCGTACGCCCACCAGGAGCTGCCGTTCGAGCGGCTGGTCGAGGTCCTCAACCCCGAGCGGTCCTCCAGTCGGCACCCGCTGGCCCAGGTCGTCGTGGGCGTGCAGCCGGCCGTCGCCGCGGACCTGGAGATGCCCGGACTCGCGGTCGACGCCCGGCCCGTCGGCGACCACACGGCCAAGTTCGACCTGTCGCTGAGCTTCGAGGAGCGGCGGGGGCCGGGCGGGGAACCCGAGGGCGTCGACGGGACCGCGGTCTACAGCGCCGACCTGTTCGACCACGCCACGGCCGAGCGGCTGGTGTGGCGCCTGCTGCGGTTCCTGGACGCCGCCACGGCCCGCCCCGAGGTGCCGATCGGACGGATCGACGTGCTCGGCGAGGCCGAGCGCAGGCGTGTGCTGGTGGAATGGAACGACACCGCGGCCCCGGCGCCCGGGTGCGCCACCGTGGCGGAGCTGTTCGAGCGGCAGGCGGACCGCGCGCCCGACCGGCTCGCCCTGGTGCAGGGCGGCACCCGGTGGACGTACCGCGAGCTCGACGAGCGGGCCAACCGGATCGCCCATGTGCTGCGGGGACTCGGGGCGGGCCCGGAGGTCATGGTGGGCCTGTGCCTGCCGCGCGGCCCGGAGTTCGTGGCGGCCGTGCTGGGGGTGTGGAAGGCGGGCGCCGCCTACATGCCGCTGGAGCCGGGGCACCCGCCGGCGCGGCGCGTCTTCATGCTCGCCGACAGCGGGGCATCGGTCCTGCTGACGACCGAGGAGCTGGGTGCGGACATGGACCTGCCGGAGGGCGTGGAGCGGGTGTGCCTCGACCGCGACCCGCGTCCCGCGGCCGCCCCCGCGGGCCGGCCGGCGCCGACCGCCGACGGCCGCAGCCCCGCGTACGCCGTGTACACCTCCGGGTCGACGGGGCGGCCCAAGTGCGTGCTCCTGGAGCACCGCGGTGTCGTGGGCAGGCTGCGGGACGCCGTCGCCTGCTTCGGGCTCACCGAGGACGACGTCAACCTCCAGGTGATCTCGCTGGGCTTCGAGGTGCCGGTGCGCGAGATCTTCGCCCCGCTGTCGGTGGGCGGGGCGGTGGCCCTGCTCCCGCCGGGCGCCGAACGCGACCCCGCTGCCGTGGTCCGGGTGATCCGGGAGGCCCGCCCCACCGTCGCCATCTGCGTCGTCCACTCGCTGCTGGAGTCGCTGCTCGCGTACCGGCCGGACCCGGCGGACCTGGCGTCGCTGCGGCTGGTGGGTACCGGCGGTGAGACGCTCCGTCCCGGCGAGGCGGAGGTGGTCATGCGCGAGTGGGGCTGCGCGGTGGTCAACCAGTACGGCCCGACCGAGACCACGATGATGGCCTGCGTCCACACCGTGGAGCCGCGCGACCTCGAGGGCCGCATCCCGGTCGGCCGCCCGCTGGCCGACACCCGCGTCTACGTGCTGGACGGCGCGCTGGAGCCGGTGCCCGTCGGCACCCCGGGTGAGGTGTACATCGCCGGGGCCGGCCTCGCGCGGGGCTACCCGGGCCGTCCGGGCCTCACCGCGGCGCGGTTCGTCGCCGACCCGTTCGGGGCACCGGGCGAGCGGCTGTACCGCACCGGCGACACGGCCCGCTGGCGGCGCGACGGGACCCTGGAGTTCACCGGGCGCGTCGACGACCAGGTGAAGATCCGGGGCTTCCGGATCGAGCCGGGTGAGATCGAGAACGTCCTCGCCGCGCACCCCGGCGTCGCGGCCACCGCCGTGGTCGTCCGGGAGGACCGGCCCGGAGACAGGCGGCTGGCCGCGTACGTGGTGCCGGCCGGCGGGGTGTCGCCCGGCCCCGGCGAGCTGCGCGACCACCTGGCGGCCCGGCTGCCGGAGCACATGGTCCCGCCGACCTTCACCGTCCTCGACGCGCTGCCGCTGCGGCTCAACGGCAAGGTCGACCGCGGTCGGCTGCCGGTGCCCGACGCCGCCGGCACGGTCGGCGCGCGCCCGCCGCGCACCCCGCAGGAGGACATCCTGTGCCAGCTCTTCGCCGAGGTCCTCGGGGTGCCCGAGGTGGGCATCGACGACGACTTCTTCGGGCTGGGCGGGCACTCGCTGCTCGCCGCCCGGCTGATCAGCCGGGTGCGTGAGACGACGGGCACGGAGCTGGCGATGAGCAGCCTGTTCAGCACGCCGACCGTGGCGGGCCTGGCCCGGCGGCTGGGGTCCGGCAGCAGCCGGGACTCCCTGGAGGTCATCCTGCCGCTGCGGCCGCACGGCACCCGTGAGGCGGTCTTCTGCATCCATCCGGGCGGTGGCCTGAGCTGGAGCTACGTGGGCCTGCTGCGGCAGGTCCCGCCGGAGTTCCCGGTCATCGGCGTCCAGGCGCACGGACTGCTGCACCCGGACGAGATGCCCGCCACCATCGAGGAGATGGCCGCCGACTACATCCGGCGGATCGAGGAGATCCAGCCGGAGGGCCCCTACCACCTGCTCGGCTGGTCGCTCGGCGGCATGGTCGCCTTCGAGATGGCGGTGCAGTGGCAGGCCAGGGGTGTGAAGACGGGCATGCTGGCGCTGCTCGACTGCTACCCCGGCATGCCCGACCACTTCCGCGTCGACGACCGCACGATGCTGCGCTCGCTGCTCGACCCGGAGAACCCGCAGGCCGTCCCCGAGGAGGGGTCCGCGGAGCTGGGCCGCGCCCTGGAGATCGTCAAGCGGGACACGGGAGCGCTCACCAGCCTGACGGAGCCGCAGATCGTGGCGCTGCTGCGGACGATGGCGCACAACCGGCGGATCGTGCGCGCCTACGAGCCCGGCCGGTACGCCGGGGACCTGCTGTTCTTCCTGGCGACCGAGGCGCGGGTCGAGGACGCGCCGACGCCCGACGTCTGGCGGGCGCACATCGGCGGCGAGCTGCGGTGGCACCCGGTCGAGGCGGCGCACATCACCATGGCCCACCCTGAGCCGCTGGCCGAGATCGGCCGCGTCGTCGCCGAGGAGCTGAGCACATGCTGAAGGCCCACAAGGCGCACGCCTCGGTGCTGCGGGACCGGTCCGTCCTCGCCCTGCTGTCGGCGCGGTCCGTGTCCCTGCTGGGCAACGCGATCACGCCGGTCGCGCTCGCCTTCGCCGTCCTGGGCATGCCCGGCGGGTCGGCGACCGTGCTGGGCACGGTCCTCGCGGTGCGGATGGCGTCGCAGATCCTCTTCGTCCTGGTGGGCGGGGTGATCGCCGACCGCTTCCCGCGGCAGCGGGTCATGGTCGGCGCGGACCTGGTCTCCGGGGCGGTGCACGCGGGACTGGCGCTGCTGCTGGTCAGCGGTGCGGCGACGCCGCTGTCGCTGGCGGCGCTGTCCGCCCTGAGCGGCGCGGCCGCCGCCCTGTTCGAGCCGGCGTCCCGTTCGGTGATGCCGCAGCTGGTGGAGGGCGACGCGCTGCAGTCGGCCAACGCGCTGCTGAAGCTGTCCATGCGCGGCGGCAGCATCCTCGGTGCGGCGCTGGCCGGTGTGCTGGTGGCGACGGTGGGGGCCGGGTGGACGCTGATGGTGGACGCGGGCACGTTCTTCCTGTCGGCGGCGCTGCTGGCACTGGTCCGCAAGGTCCCGGCGGCGGGCGGCGGGCCGTCGAAGACGATGGCGGCGGCGCTGCGCGAGGGGTGGCGGGAGTTCACCGCGCGGCAGTGGGTGTGGGTGATGGTCACTCAGCTGGCCTTCGTCAACGTCCTGCTGGCGGGCTCGTTCTACGTGCTCGGCCCGGTCGTGGCGAAGGAGGCCTACGGCGGGGCCACCGGCTGGAGCGCGATCCTCACCACGCAGGCCGTCGGCTTCGTGCTGGGCACGGTGGTCGCCATGCGCGTCCGGCCCGCCCGCCCCGTCCGGGCGGCCGCTCTCGCCACGGCGGGCTTCCCGCTGTCGCTCTTCTTCCTGGCGGCCGAGGCGCCGCTCGCCGCGGTGTGCGCCGCCGCGTTCGCGGCGGCGGTCTGCGTCGACGTGTACGAGGTGATGCTCGACACCGCGCTGCAGCAGCACGTCCCGCCGGAGGCTCTGTCGCGGGTGATGGCCTACGAGTCCCTCGGCACGTTCGCGCTGGTGCCGATCGGCGCCGCCGTGGTGGGCCCGGTCTCGGCGGGCGCCGGGGTGGGCCCCACGCTGGTGGGCGCCGCCGTGCTGATCGTCGCCGCGGGGCTCGCGGTGCTGCTGCTGCCCTCCGTGCGCTCGGTGCCCCCCGTGCCGGCGGCCTCGGCGGCCTCGGATGCCTCGGAGGGCGACCGGGAGGGAGCGCGATGACCGGCTTCCCGCCCTGGCTGCTGCGCCGTCCCGCCGGGGACGCCGCCGCGCGCGTGTTCTGCTTCCCGTACTCGGGGGTGGGGGCATCGATGTTCAGCCGCTGGCCGCGCTGGCTGGACGGCCCCGGCGGCACGGAGGTGTGCCCCATCCAGCTCCCGGCGCGGGAGAACCGCATCCGGGAACCGCACTTCCAGACGTACCAGGCCCTCGCGGAGGACCTGGTGGAGCCGCTGCTGCCGTACTTCGACCGGCCCTTCGCGTTCTTCGGCCACTGCGCAGGCGTGCTGCCGGCGTACGAGGCGGCGCTCCGGCTGTCGGGGGCCGGACTGCCCGCCCCGGCGCACCTGGTGGTGTCGGCGCAGGCCCCGCCCCACCACTGCCCGCACGACCGCTTCCTCTCCCTGAGCGACGGGGAGCTGTCGGCGGAGCTGGCCGCGATCGTCGAGGCCCGGGGCGGCGAGCCGCACCCGCTGCTGATCGAGCTCACCCTCTCGGTGCTCCACCAGGACCTGGAGAGCAACCGGGTCTACCGCCGGCGCGCGGCCGTCCTGCCCCGGACCCGGATCACCGTCGTGAACTGGTCGTCCGACCCGGAGGTGGACCTGCTCCTGCTGCGGGACTGGGAGGGCTACGCCTCCGACGTGCGCTTCCGCGAACTGCCCGGCGGGCACTACGCGTTCCTCAACGCCCCCGCCGAACTGCTCACCCTTCTCCAGGAGGCCTGACCCGTGGACACCATCGTCTCGGTCTTCGCCGAGCGGGCCCGTACGGCACCGGACCGGCCGGCGGTCGGCACGCTCACCTACGCGGAACTCGACGGGCGCACCGACCGGCTCGCCCGCCGGCTCGCCGCCGCCGGGGCGCGCCCCGGTGACGTCGTCGGCGTCCTGTGCGGCCGCTCGCCGCACACGGCGGTCCTGCTCCTGGCCGTCCTCAAGGCGGGCGCCGCCTACCTCGCGCTCGACCCCCGGCAGCCTCCGGCGCGGCAGCGGGCGATGCTCGCCGACGCGGGCGCGCGGGTGCTGCTGGCGGACCGTGTCCCAGGACCCGGGGACTTCCCCGCGTACCGGGTGGTGGAGGCCCCGGGCGGGCCGGCCCCGTCCGGCTCCGCCGAGGCCCGCGGGGGCGAGGCCGAGGCCGCCGCGGCGCCTGTGGTCCTCGCGGTCGAGGAGGCTTCCGGGGGCCTTGGGGGCGCCGATCCGGCCGGGGCCGGTGCGGCCGGGGCCGGTGCGGCCGGGGCCGGTACCGCTGCGTCCGGTGCGGGTGCCGGGGCCGGTGCGGGTGCCGGTGCGGCTTCTGTGGCCGTCGCGGGTCCCGGCTCCCCCGCACCGGTCGCCGTGGGGCCGGAGGACGTCGCGTACGTCGCCTACACCTCCGGGTCCACGGGGCGCCCCAAGGGCGTCTGCGTGCCGCACCGCGCGGTGGTGCGGCTGGTCGTCGGCAACCCCCTCCTCGACGCGCGGCCCGAGGACACGTTCCTCGGTTTCGCACCGGTGGCCTTCGACGCCTCGACGCTGGAGATCTGGGGGGCGCTGCTCAACGGCGCCCGGCTGGCCGTCGCTCCGCCGGGCGACCTGTCCGTGCCCGGACTGCTGGACTTCGCGCGGACCGAGCGGGTGACCGTCATGTGGCTGACCGCCGGCCTGTTCCACCTCGCCGTCGACGAGGGCCTGCGGGACCTGCCCGCGCTGCGGCTGCTGCTGGCGGGCGGCGACGTCCTGTCGGCACCCCACGTGGACCGCGCGGTGCGGGCCCTGCCCGGAGCGACCGTCGTCAACGGCTACGGCCCGACCGAGAACACCACGTTCACCTGCTGCCATCCGGTGCGCGGACCGGTCGGGGCGACCGTGCCCATCGGCACGGCGGTCCGCGGCACGGCCGTCCGCCTGCTGGACGGGGAACTGCGGCCGGTGCCCGACGGGCAGGTCGGGGAGGTGTACGCGGCGGGCGCCGGGCTCGCCCACGGGTACCTGGGCGCGCCCGCCGCCACGGCCGCCCGCTTCGTCGCCGACCCGTTCGGGCCGCCCGGCACCCGCATGTACCGGACCGGGGACCTGGCGCGGCGGGTGGGGGGCGTGCTGGAGTTCGCCGGGCGGGCCGACGACCAGGTGAAGGTGCGGGGGTTCCGCGTGGAACCCGGGGAGGTCGCCGCCGCCCTCCTGGAGCACCCCGGCGTCGTACGGGCCGCCGTCGTCGCCCCCGCGGTGCCAGGCGCAGGCGACGGCGGCGCGGCGGCGGTGGAGCGGCGGCTGGTCGCCCATGTCGTGACGGCGGCGGACACGTCGGTGCTCGAACTGCGCCGCGGGCTGGCCGAGCGGCTCCCGGCGTACGCCGTCCCCTCGCTGATCGTGCCGGTGAAGGCGCTGCCGCTGACCCCGAACGGCAAGGTCGACCGGGCGGCCCTGGAGCAGGCCGGCCCCGTCGCGCGCCCCGACGTCAACGCCGCCTACCGGGAACCGGGGAACGCTCTGGAGCGGGCGGTGGCCGGGCTCTGGGCCGACCGGCTCGGCATGACCGGGGTCGGCGCGGACGACGACTTCTTCGAGCTGGGCGGCGATTCCCTGCTGGCCGTGCGGATCATCGAGGAGCTGCGGCGGGAGTACGGCGTCGAGGTGTCGCCCCTCGACTTCTACCTGGACCCGACGCCGGCCGGGCTGGCCGGGGCCGTCGAGAAGGGGCGGGCCGCGGTATGAGGGACGGTTCCGGACGCCCGGCCGAGGCGGGACTGGAGGGCGTCGACCTGTTCGACCCGCGCTTCCACGGCGAGGGCGATCCGCACGCGGTGTGGGCGCGCATGCGGGAGCACGCCCCGCTGCACCGCCAGACGCTGCCCGACGGGCGGGCCTTCTGGTCGGTGACCCGGCACGCCGACGCCTGCCGGGTCCTCGGCGAGCACCGTACGTTCACCTCCGAGCGCGGCAGCCTGCTGATGCAGCTCGGGACCCCGGACGCGGCGTCCGGGCGGATGCTGGTCGCCACCGACCCGCCGCGCCACACGGCGCTGCGCCGCCCGCTGAACCGGCTCTTCGCCGGGCCGGCGCTGCACGCCGCCGAGGACCGGGTCCGCCGCGCCGTGCGGAGCGTGCTCGCCCCGGCGGCCCGTGAGGGGCGGTGGGACCTGGCCCGGCGGGCCGGGCTGTTGCCGATGGCCGTCGCCGGCGCCCTGATGGACCTGCCCGAGGAGGACGGGGAGCGGCTGCTGCACTGGACGGGCATGGCCGCCGCCCCGGAGGACCCGGACTTCCGGGTGGCGAGCGCCGGCGCCACCCTGGCGGTCGCCCACCACCGGTTGTTCGCCTACTTCACCGACCTGGTCGCGCGCCGCCGGGGCACCGAGGGCGAGGACGCGGTCCGGTTGCTGCTGTCGATGCGGACGGACGAGGGCCCCCTGTCGGACGAGGAGGCCGTCGTCAACTGCTACAGCATGCTCCTGGGCGCCAACGCGACGACACCGCACGCGGTCGCGGGCACGGTGCTGGCGCTGATGGAGCATCCGGAGCAGTACGCGGCCGTGCGGGAGGACCGCTCCCTGGTTCCCGGGCTGGTGGAGGAGGGGCTGCGCTGGACCTCGCCGGCGAGCAGCTTCCTGCGGTACGCGGTGGTGGACGCCGAACTGAGCGGCGGCGTCGTACCGGCGGGTGACGCGGTGGCGGTGTGGGTGGGCTCGGCCAACCGGGACGAGCGGGTCTTCGCGGACCCGTACCGGTTCGACGTCCGGCGGACCGACAACCGGCACCTCGCCTTCGGCTTCGGGCCGCACTACTGCCTGGGCGCCGCCGTGAGCCGGCTCACCCTGCGGATCTTCTTCGAGGAGGCGCTCGACGCGGTCGAGGAGTTCCGCCCCGCGGGCCGGCCGCGGCCCCTCGTCTCGAACTTCGTCGCGGGGCTGGCGGAGCTGCCGGTCCGCACCCGGCCGCGGCGCGACTGAGGCGCCCCGGCCCGGAATCCCGTAGCAGCCACTGGAGCAGGAGGAACGATGCAGTCCGAAGCCGACCGGATCACGGCGGTGCTGTGCGAGGTCCTCAGCGGCCGCCTGGAAGGCCAGGAGATCGGTCCGGACGACGACTTCTACGCCATGGGCGGCGACTCCCTGACGGCCCTGCTGGTCGTCGCGGACGCCACGGAGCGCGGTGTCCCGCTGGGGCTGCGGGAGCTGCTGTACCACCCGACGCCGCGGGCGCTGGGCGCGCATCTGGCCGGGGCGGCGGCCGGTGGGCCCGGCGACGCCCCGCCGGCCGCCCGGCTGACCGCGGCCGACCTGTCCCTGCTGCCGGACGGGGTGGCCGAGGCCCTGCCCGCGTCGGCGCTCCAGGTCGCCATGGTCTACCTGTGTGAGACGAGCACGGACCCCGCCCTGTACGTGTCGGTCCTGGAGTGGGAGGTCGCCGGTGCCCTCGACGGGGACCGGTTCCGGCGGGCCCTGGCCGCGCTGTGCGAGCGGCACCCGGCGCTGCGGTCGTCGTTCGATCTGGGCACGTACTCGGTGCCGGCGCAGCTGTTCTGGTCGTCGGTGGAGCCGCCGCTGGTGGCGGGCCCTCCCGAGGAGCCGCTCGCCGCGCCCGACTGGGGCGCGCCGCCGCTGTTCCGATGCCGTGTCCAGGACCTGGACGGGGCGTTCCGGGTGGCGCTGGCGGTCCACCACACCCTCGTCGACGGCTGGAGCCTGGGCCGGCTGGCCGTGGACCTGATGTCGCTGTACGCGGGCGTGCCGCTGCCGCCCCTGCCGGACGGTGTCGAGCGGGCCTTCGCCGAGACGGAGGCGGCGCAGTCGGCGTCCGCGGAGGCCGCCGGTTTCTGGGCCCGCCAGACGCTGCCGTCGCTGCTGTTCCCGGACCGGGGCAGGTTCGGCGGGGCGGCGGACGCCCGCGAGACCGCCGGGTTCCCGCTGCCCGGCGGGCTGGTGGAGGGGCTGACGGCGGCGGCGCGGCGGCTGCGGGTGCCGCTCAAGTCCCTGGCGCTGGCCGCCCATGTGCGGGCGTTCGCGGAGTTGACGGGGCGGCCCGAGGTCGTGACCGGCCTGGTGGTGAACACGCGGCCGGAGCTGCCGGGCTCCGACCTGGTGGCCGGGCTGTACCTGAACACCCTTCCGGTGCTGCTCCGGGCGCGGGACGACTGGGCGGACCTGGCGGCGGCGGCGCTGGTGGCGGAGCGCGGCGGCAGCCGGTACCGGGCGTACCCGCTGGCCCGGCTGGAGAACCGGCTCGGCCGCCCCGCGTTCGACGCGGTCCTCAACTTCACGCGGCTGGGCGTCCATCGCGAGCTGGACGCGGCCACCGGGCTGGAGACCGGCGGCTGGCGGCTGCGGGGCAAGCCGAGCTTCCCGCTGCGCGTGGACGTCGAGGTCGACGGGGTCGAGGGCGGCGACCGGGTCGTGGTGGCCTTCGACCCGGACCTCGTCCCGCCCGCGACGGCCGGGCGGTACACGGAGCTGCTGCGGCGGGCGCTCGCCGAGGCGGTGGGCGCGTGACGCGCCCGCCCCGGCTGGCGGTGGTCTACGACGACGGCGCGGTCTCCCCCGGCGAGCTGGGCGTCGGGCTGGCCGGCACGGCGGACGCCGTGTTCCTGGTGCCCGACAGCCCGCACGTCGCGGCGATGCGCCCGGTCCTGAGGCAGCTCGGCGCCGTGCACGGCCTGACGGGCGACGCCGCGCGGGACGCCGCCCTGGTGCGGCGCCTCGCCCCGGACGCGATCACCACCTTCAGCGAGCTGATGATCCGTACGACGGCCGCGCTGGCCGAGGCGGCGCAGCTGCCGTACCACCGCCCGGCGACGGCACTGCTGCTGACCGACAAGACCCTCCAGCGTGCGGCGCTGCGCCGCGCGGGGGTCGACGACGTCCGCCACGCGTCCCTGGCCTCACCGGCCGACTGGCCGGCGGCGCTGGCCGCCGTCGGGCTGCCCGCCGTGGTGAAGCCGGTGCGGGGGGCGGGGAGCCGCCACACCCACCCCGTGTACGAGGAGGAGCGGGCCGCCCGCCTCGTGGCGGAGGTCTTCGCCGGTCTGCCGGACGCCCCGCCGGGCGTGCCGCGGCTGGTGGTGGAGGAGCTCCTGACCGGCCGACCGAGCGGACCGCTCGGCGACTACGTGTCGGTGGAGAGCCTGTGCGGCGCGGACGGGGTCGCCCACCTGGCGGTGTCCGGGAAGCTGCCGCTGGTACGGCCGTTCCGCGAGCCGGGCCGGTACTGGCCGCACCATCTCGCGCCGGCCGAGGAGCGGGCGGTCCTCGACCTGGTGACGCGGGCGCTGGGGGCGGTGGGCGTACGGCACGGCCTGACGCACACGGAGGTGAAGCTGACACCGGCCGGGCCGAGGATCATCGAGGTGAACGGCCGGCTCGGAGGCCACGTCAACGGGCTGGCCCGCACCGCGTGCGGGGTGGACCTGGTCAGGGCCGCGGCCCTGCACGCCCTCGGCAGGCACCCCGGGGTGGGGCGGCTGCGGCCCGGCCGGGTCCACTTCCAGCACAACGGGCTGGCCCCCACGGAGCCGTGCCGGCTGCTCGGCGTGCACGGGGCCGCACGGGTCCGCGCGCGGGACGGCGTCAGCGGCTACCGGGTCTTCGCCCGCGTCGGGCAGCGGCTGCCCGGCGGGGTGATGACACGTGAGCTGGACGTCGTGTGGGGGATCGCCGACGACCACGACGCGATGGTGCGGCTCATCCGCGGCGCCCTCGGGGAGCTGAGCTACGAGTTCGGCTTCGCCGACGGCCCGCGGACCGTGGCGGCCGCGGACTGCGGCGCGTGGCAGGACGGGGCGGCGCGACCGCCGTACGACGCGCCGGCGGGACGCCGGGACGCGGACGCTCGGGATGACGTGACGCCGAGATGACCGATGACCGGGTGACCGGGTGACGGGAAGACCGGCGGGATGACCGGATGACGGGCCGACCGGCCGAGGCCGGCGTGGCACACGGCTGGACGACGACGAGGCACAAGGAGAAGCCGATGGACACCTCCCCCGTGACGGCGCTGCTGGACATCATCGACGACGGCCGCTGGGACGACCTGCCGTCCGTCCTGGCGCCGCAGTGCGTCATCGAACGCCCGGGTGCCGAGCCGCTCGTGGGCCTGGCCCGGATCGAGCGGTTCTACCGGCACGAGCGCCCCGTGGCCGCCGGCCGGCACACGGTCGAACGGCTCCTCGCCGACGCGGAGGCCGCCGCCTGCTGGGGCACCTTCTCGGGGACGGACCGGGACGGGCGGGCCGTCGCGGCGCGTTTCGCGGACACGTACCTGCTGGAGGGAGGACGGATCTCGCGCCGTACGACGTACCTCCACGGCCCCGCCCACTGACGCCCGGCGCCGGCGCCCGCGCCGCCCCGGACGGCTCGGGTGCCGACCCGGACGGCTCGGGTGCCGACCGGGGCGGCGGGCGACGCGGCGCGGCGGGCGGGCGGAAGCGGACGACACGGGCGGTGCCGCGTGACACGATCGGGTACATGGCCGATTCCCCGTCCCCGCGGCGGATCGCCCGCCGCACCGCCGCCGCCGTCGACGCGGCGGTCGGAGCCGGGCGCTCCCTCGGGCTGACCGTGACGGAGGCGGCGGTGCTCCACGACGTGTTCTCCGTTGTCGTCCACCTGGCGCCCGCCCCCGTCGTGGTCCGCGTCCCCGTCGTCCTCGCGCCCCACATGGGCCCCGACGAGCTCGCGCGCCGCCAGCGGACGGAGCTGGACGTGACGGGGTGGCTGGCGCGGCGGGGCACGCCCGTGGTCCCGCCGAGCCCGCTCGTACCGCCGGAGCCCGTGCGGCGCGACGGGTTCTCGATGACGTTCTGGCAGTACGTCGAGGAGGACCGGGACCGGGAACCCGACTACGTGGCGAACGCCGAGCGCACCGCCGACCTGCACGCCGCGCTCCGCGCCTATCCGGGGCCGCTGCCGTTCCTCTCCGCCGCCGAGCCCCGGTTCGTCACCGACGCCCTGGCCCTGCTCGGGGAGCGCCCGGACCTCCTCGGCCCGGCCGAGCTGGACCGGGCGCGCCGGGAGTGGCGGCTCCTGGAGCCCCTGGTGCGCTCGCGCGCGGCGTTCGAGGCGGCGTTCCCGGGCACGGAGTCGCAGCCCGTCCACGGTGACGCGCCGCCGGCCAACATGATCGCCGGGGTGGACGGAGACCTCCACGCGGACTTCGAGCTGGTCACGCTGGGGCCGGTCGAGTGGGACCTCGCCTTCTTCGGGCCCGAGCACGAGGCCGCCTACAACCGCGGCGCGGAGCGCAACGGCCTGCGGACCCTGCGCGGTGACGTGCTGGCCTGCGTGAACGCCGTGGGGATGCTGCGCGCGGTCGGCGTCCTCGCGCTCGCGCCGCAGCAGCCGGTACTGGCGGAGTACGTCCGCCCGGCCGTCGAGCGGTGGCTGGCGGCGCCGTTCGCCGGGGGCCTCGCCGGCTGACGAAGCGCGACGGCGGTCGCGCCGCCCGCCGCCCGGTCCTGCGGGCGGGCGCCGTGTGCTCCGGCGCGCCGGGGACGGTGGGAAGGTGAGGGGTACGCACCGACGCATCGGAAGGGGAACCGCGGCATGGCCGTCATCCACCGGACCACCGTCAGGCCGACCAAGCTCGAACTGCTCGCCTCCTGGCTGCCCTCCCGCCCGTGGTACCGGGGCGGCGCGGGCGGACCGGAGCTCTCCAAGGCCGGCGGGTTCCGTCTGGACGACCCGCGTGGCGAGGTCGGGATCGAGTTCATGGTAGTCGCCGACGCCTCCGGGCCCGCCCCGGTCACCTACCTGGTGCCGCTCACCTACCGCGGCGCGCCGCTCGACGGGGCCGGACACGCCCTCGTCGGCACCATGGAGCACGGCGTGCTCGGGCGCCGCTGGGCGTACGACGGCTGCCACGACCCCGTGCTGGCCGCGCAGCTGACGGAGCTGATCGCGGGGCGGGCGCAGGCCCAGGACCAGGACGTCAGCGACATGCCCGACCGGGAGGTCGCCGCCGTGTGCGCCGGCGCGGTGCCCCCTGCGGCCGAACTGACCGCGCACGACGACCGGGAGGGCACCCGCCTGTCGGCGCCGCGGGGGACGACCCTGCGCGTGCACCGGGTCCTGCGGCCCGTCCCGGACGCCCGGCCCGCGCTGCCGCGGGGAGCGGTCGGCCAGGTCACCGGCTGCTGGCGGACCGCTGACGGTGCCCGTGCCCGCGGGGTGCTCGCCGTCCTGCACCCCGGCGCTCCGGCGTAGCCCCGGCCGGCGTCCGTCAACGGAGGGCGGGGCGCCACCCGTTCGGGGCGTGGGGGCGGCGGCTTCGGTATGCCTGCCGGGATCGGGGTGAGGCGGCTGTTTCCATGACCGGATGAGCGACAAGTCCCCCCGCGCAAGGGAGCGATCGTGAGCCGCACTGCCACTTCGGCGGGTCGCGGTCGTGGTCCCGCCGCCGTCCTCACCGGGCTGGGCGCCTGGCTGCCGCCCCGGCGGGTGCCCAACAGCGAGCTGTCCGCCCGGCTCGACACGTCGGACCGGTGGATCCGCGAGCGCATCGGCATCGCCGAGCGGCGGTTCGCCGCGCCGGAGGTCTCCACCGGGGACATGGCGGTGGAGGCGGCGGCCCGCGCGCTGGCCTCCGCGGGTGCGGACCGTGTCGACGCGCTGCTGCTGGCGACCAGCACCCCCGACCATCCCTGCCCGGCCACCGCCCCGTGGGTCGCGGACCGGCTGGGGCTGGCGTCCACCGCCGCGTTCGACGTCGCGGCCGGCTGTTCCGGGTTCCTGTACGCCGCCGCCGTCGCGGACGGCCTGATCGCCTCCGGGACGGCGCGCCGGGTGCTGGTGGTGGGCGCCGAGGCGATGACGTCCCTCGTGGACCCCGGTGACCGGGCCACCGCCCCGATCTTCGGCGAGGGGGCGGGCGCCGCCGTGTTCGAGGCGGGGTCGCCGTCCGAGGAGGGGGCCCTGGGTCCGGTCTCCTGGGGCAGCGACGGCTCCCTCGCGGACGCCATCGTCGTACCCGCCGGAGGGGCCCGCGACCGGCATCTGCGGGAGAGGGCGGAACCCGGCGCCTTCTTCGTCCGCATGCGGGGCGGCGAGGTGTTCCGGCACGCCGTGCGCAGGATGACCGCCGCCGCGCGGGAGGCGGCGCAGGCCGCCGGGTGGGCGATGGCGGACGTCGACCGGCTCGTCGCCCACCAGGCGAACGCGCGCATCACGGCGGCGGTGGCCGACGCCCTGGGCATCCCCGGTGAGAGGTGCCCGTCCAACATCCGGGAGGTGGGGAACACCGCCGCCGCCTCCCTGCCGCTGCTGCTGGCGCACGCCGCCGACCGGGGAGAGCTCAAGCCCGGCCACAAGGTGCTCCTCACGGCGTTCGGCAGCGGGCTGGCGTGGGCGGCGACCACGCTGACCTGGCCGGCCGGGCTCGCTGCCCGCCTGTAGGCCCCCCGGCGGCCTTCGCGCCCGCGCCCCGCCGTGCCCCCGTCCCCGCCGTGCCCCGGCCGGGCTCCGGCTCCCGCCCGGAGTCCGGCTCCGGCTCCGGCTCCGATCCCGAAGAGAGTGTGTATGACGTTCGAAGAGGTCAAAGCGATCCTGACGGCCAACGGGGGGCTGCCGCCCGGTCCCATCACCCCCGACGCCCCCCTCGCCCGCGCCGGCGTCGACTCCATGGCGCTGGTCGTGCTCTCCCTGCAGGTCGAGGACCGGCTCGGGCTGGAGATCAGCGAGGACGAGCTGTCCACCGCCGCGAGCGTCGGCGACCTGGCCGAGCTGATCCGCCGGCACGCGGAGTGCCCCGCATGACGCAGGGCGCGACGGGCCTGCTCCCCGCCGCCGCGTGGGAACTGACCGAGGAGCGGCGCGAGATGACGTGGCGGGGGATGCGCTACGCCTGCCGGATCGTACGCGGCGGGGCGGGCGCCCGGCACGGGGGAACCGGCGCCGGGCGCGGCGGCCCGGAACCGCTGCTGCTGCTCGGCGGTGCGCTGCAGGACATGTACGCCTGGCCCCGCCTGGAGCGGTACGTCGCCCCGTACGCCCCGCTCGTGCTGGTGGACCTGCCCGGCAGCGGCGACGCCGACGACCTGCCCGCGCACGAGGGGTTCGACGTCCTGGCGGACGCGGCGCTGCACCTGCTGGACGTGCTCGGCCTGCCGCGGGTCAACGTCCTCGGTGCCTCCTACGGGGCGCCGATCGCGTACCGGATGGCGCAGCGGCGGCCGGGCCGCGTGGCGCGGCTGCTGCTGGCCGGTGCGACGCACCGGGTGTCGGGGCCGATGCGGGTGTTCCTGCGGGAGGCCGCCGACCACCTGGAGCGGTCCGGGCCCACGGCCGGGGAGGCCCTGGACGGGTGCGCGGACGACGGGAGGTACGCCGACCGGCTGGTGCGGTACCTGGTCAACACGCGGGCGCAGGAGCGGGTGCGGCAGTCGGCGGCCGTGCAGCGCCTGCTGCGGCGGCAGGCGCTGCGCACCACGTGGCGGCAGGCGCGGCGGCACGCGGCGTGCCACCGGCGGGTGCTGGCGCCGCGGCTCATCCCGCCGGGCGGCGTCGAGGGCGTGCCGGCGCTGGTGTTCACCGGGGAGTACGACCTGACGACGACCCCCGAGCAGAACGGCGCCGTCGCCGCCACGGTCGCCGGTTCGCGGCTGGTCCTGATCAGGGAGGCCGACCACATGGCGCACCTGGAGTGCGACGCCGAGTACGCCGACCTGGTCCTGCGGTTCCTGCGCGACGAGCCGCTCGACGGGCTCTCCTACTGCGACACGTACGAGGTGCCGGCCCTCGCGTGAGGTCCTCGGCCCCGGTCAGCCGGCCGCGGGGACGGGCTGGGCCGGGGGCCCCGCGGCCGCCTTGGCGTGCTGCATGGCGGTCAGGCGGCGGACGAAGACGAGGGCGGCCACGGCGGACGCGAGGTCGACGACGCCGGTCGCGGCCAGGGCCGCGGCGCCCTGGCGGATGGACTCGATCTCCTCGGCGCGGTCCCACATCCGGGCGGCGACCCGGCCGAGCAGGGCCGCCGAGACCCAGAGCGCCCACCAGGTGTTGAGCACCGCCCGGGAGGTGCGGTGCCCGCCGGGCTCGCTGGCGTCCCAGATGTCGCCGGCGACCTGCCGGGGGATCCACAGGTTGGCGATGGGGATGAACCAGGAGCCGATCGCCCAGCCGCGCCCGCGCCGCTGCTCGGCCGGGCCGAGGACGTCGGCGTTGACGCGGGCGCGGTGGAACCAGACGACGAAGACGACGGCCGTCGCCAGCAGGGCCGTCAGCGACAGCGAGGACGAGACGGTCATCAGCGTGTCGGCCCGCTGCGCCTTCTCGACGGCGTCGGCGTGGTCGCCGGTGTCGTCGGCGAGGGCGCCGATCACGGCGCGGCTGTTGAGCGCGGCGTACACGGCCACGGCGTCGAGGACGGCGACGAGGGCGAGGAGCACGGTCAGGGCGTTCGAGAGGCCGGCGAGCGAGCGGATCGGCTGGAGCGGTCCGGGCGCGGGGGCCGCGGACGCGCACCCCGCGCAGAGACCGGACGGGGTGGTGGCCGCGTGCGCGGCGCATCGGGAGCAGAGCATGGTCGAGGGACCCCCCACGGGTGACATCGGTGGAAGCCGCCGAAGGCGGAACGGTCCCCTCCCCCAGGGACGCGCCGCGTGGCCGCCCGAGGACGATACGTGGCGGCGCGGTGCCCGTCCAGCGGGATACCCGGTGGCGGCCCGTCAGGTGTGCGGGCCTTCCAGGAGGTGGGCGAGGGTGGCCGTGACCAGGCGCTCGACCTCGGCGGGGTCCGCCTCGGCCAGCGGCCGCTTGCGGATGACCACCCGCATCAGCCCGATGCCCAGCAGCCACGCCAGCGCGAGGTCGGCGCGGAGCGCGCGGTCCTCGGTGTCGCTGAGCGTGGCGAGTACGCGGGCGTAGTCGGCGCCGAGCGCGGTGATCGCGGCGGACACCTCGTCCTGCGCTCCGACCGAGCGCAGCAGGGTCTCCAGGGACCGGCCCGCGCCGTCCCCGTGGCCCTCGGGGTCCGGCTGGGGTGCGAGCAGGCCCGCCAGCACCGCTTCCACGAGGCGGTCCGGCGGAGTCGTGCGCAGCTGTTCGAGGCCGCTGTGGGCGACGGCCTCCCCGAAGAGGGCCCGCTTGGAGCCGAAGTGGCGGAAGAGAAGCGCCTGGTTGACTCCGGCGCGGGCGGCGATGTCCCGTACGGTCGCCCGTTCGTAGCCGCGCTCGGCGAACAGCTCGCGGGCGGCGGTGAGCAGCCGCTCCCGCGTGGCGCCGCCACCGTCCCGGCGGGGCGGGGCCGCGGCGGCTCCCCCGGGTTCCCTCGCCCTGTCGGGCTCGCCGGGCCCGTGCGACCCGGCGGTCCCGCCGGATGGTTCCGTCCTGCCGGATCCTGCGGCCCGGCCGGATCCTGCGGCCGCCCCGCCGGTCCGGTCGGCGCCGCCGGCCCCCCTGGTCCTGCCGGTTCCGCTGTGCGCCGGGGCCGCGGCCCCGGTCTCCGTACCGCCGGACTCCACCGAACCGCCCCCTCTTTCGCCGCCGTGTGACCGAAGGCGGCTCGCCCGAGGCGCCGTTGACCGCCGACAGGCCCAACTCTAGGTTGGTAAGCAGCTGCTTACACCTGGGAGGTTGCCCCGTGACGACCGCACGCGAGCGGACACCGCTGACCTATCCCTTCAACGAACCCGAGGGCCTGGACCTCGCCGACGCGTACACGCGGGCGCTGGAGCGGCCCGGTCTGTTACGCGTCCGCATGGCCTACGGCGAGCCCGCCTGGCTCGCCACGCGCTACGCCGACGCCCGGCTCGTCCTCGGCGACCGGCGCTTCAGCCGGGCCGAGGGGGCCCACCACGACGAACCGCGCCAGTCCGAGGCGCGGCAGGACTCGGGCATCCTCTCGATGGACCCGCCCGAGCACACCCGGCTGCGGACCCTCGTGGCGAAGGCGTTCACCATGCACCAGGTGGAGAAGTTGCGCCCGCAGGTGCGGGAGCTGACGCACGGCTTCCTGGACGCGATGGAGGCGGCCGGGCCGCCCGTCGACCTGGTCGAGCACTACGCGCTGCCCATCCCCGTGGCGGTGATCTGCCGCATGCTCGGTGTCCCCGAGGAGGACCGGCCGAGGTTCCGGGTGTGGAGCGACGCCGTCCTGTCGACGAGCTCGCTGACGGCGGAGGAGTTCCACCGCAACCGCGAGGAGCTGCGCGCCTACATGGCGGACCTGGTGCGGGACCACCGGGAGAGCCCCCGCCCGGACCTGATGACCGCGCTCATCGACGCCCGCGACACCGGCGACCGGCTCAGCGAGCTGGAGCTGGTCGACCTGTGCGTGGGCCTGCTGGTCGCGGGCCACGAGACCACGGCGAGCCAGATCCCGAACTTCGTCTACGCGCTGCTGGACCACCCCGACCAGCTCGCGCTCCTGCGGGAGCGGCCGGAGCTGATCGGCGGCGCGGTGGAGGAGCTGCTGCGGTTCGTGCCGCTCGGCAGCGGGGCGGCCTTCCCCCGCTACGCCACGGAGGACATCGAGGTCGGCGGCACCCTCGTGCGCGCCGGGGAGCCGGTCCTGGTGGCGGTCGGGGCGGCGAACCGGGACGCGCTGAAGTTCACCGAGCCGGGCCGGCTCGACATCACGCGTACGCAGGTGCAGCACCTGGGGTTCGGGCACGGGGTCCACCACTGCCTCGGCGCTCCGCTGGCGCGGCTCGAGCTGCAGGAGGCGCTGCTGGCGCTGCTGACCCGGTTCCCCACCCTGCGGCTCGCCGGTGACGTGGTGTGGAAGAACCAGATGCTGGTGCGCGGGCCGCGCGAGATGCCGGTCGGGTGGTGACGGCCGTGACGTGGCGTGTGGCGGTCGATCCGGGGCTGTGCATGGGCTCCGGGATGTGCGCGGCCCTGGCTCCGGACCTGTTCCGGCTGGAGGGGAACCACGCGGAGGCGGTACGGCAGGAGACCGCCGAGGACGAGCGGGCGCTCGACGCGGCGGACTCCTGTCCGGCTCTGGCCATCGTCGTACGCGACGGGGAGAGGACGGTCGGGCCGCGTCCCTGACATGCCGCGCCGGGCCGGCACGGCACCGGCGCCCGCGCCGGCTCGGACGGTGACGGACGCCGGGCCGGTGCGGGCACGGTCGACGGGGGGGGGCGGCGGGGGGCGGGGCGTCCGGCGCCGGGGGCGGCGGGGCGGGGCGTAGGATCGGGCGGTTCCCCCGCCGTCGAGACGGCTGGTTCCCCGTCGACGAGGAGTGCCCGGTGACCGCCGCCCTCCCCCGGCCCCGCAGCGGCGCCGGTCCGCTGTCCGTGCGCGAGCTCACCCGCGTCGAGGACGGCGAGAGACTGCACGCCCTGCTGTGGCGGGCCGGCCCCGGCTGGCGGATGATCAGCAGCGCGGTGCTGGGCGGCGGCGTCGGGGAGCGCGCCTGGGTCCTCAACGCGCAGGTGTCGCACGGCTACCGCCGCACCGACCCGGACCGCCATCTGGCGCGACTGGCGCGGGACGCGGGGGCGCACGGCCCCGGCGTGGGACTGATGACGGCCGCCGACGTCCGCGCCCACGGCCGGTGCGAGGACGCCGGGGTCCGGGCCGTGGCGACCGCCGGTCTCGGGGTGCGCGGGTGGGCCGCGTCGCCGGTCGAGGGGCCGGTGGTGCCGGCCGGGCCCGGCACGGTCAACATCGTCGCCGCGCTGCCGGTGGCGCTGACCGACGCCGCACTGGTCAACGCCGTGGCGACGGCCACCGAGGCGAAGGTGCAGGCGCTGCTCGACGCCGGCTACGACTGCTCCGGTACGCCCACCGACGCCGTGTGCGTCGCCGCGCGCGCACAGCGGCCCGGTGAGGAGGCGTACGCGTTCGCCGGGCCGCGCTCCCTGTGGGGCGCCCGTCTGGCGCGGGCCGTCCACGGGGCGGTCCGCGCCGCCGCGGTGGCGGCGCCCCGGTAGGCGCGTGCCACGGGGGCGCGGGCCCCACCGGTCGCCCGCACCGATGGCGGCAGGCGGTGGCGGTGGACGCCGGACGGTGCGCGTCCTGCGGATGTGCGCCGTGGACCGGCCCGGCGGGGCTTCGCCTGCCGGGGTCCTGGCGGGGTGTTGGCCCGACGGGCCACCGTGGCCGGTGGCCGCCCGGCGGCCGGTCAGCTCTGGTCGTTGTCCTTCAGCGCGCCCCAGCCGTGCCAGCGCTCCACCTCGATCCAGCCGCTGACGCGGCCCCGGTCGCGCTTGCCGTACGCCTGGCCGAGGTAGTGCCGCGAGAGCCGGTCGATGTCGGTGAGGCCCTCGTCGTCGCGCAGCTCCACCACCCGCCCGATCAGGCTCACATGGGTGTACCAGGACGACTCGTCCAGCACGGTGAGCGTGACACGCGGGTCGCGGCGGATGTGGCCGAGGCGCTTGCGGCCCTCGTCCATGTTGACCAGCACCCTGCCGTCGTCCTCCCACAGGTACCAGGTCGCCGTCGAGACCGGCTGGCCGTCGGAGCGGAGCGTGGACAGCACGGCCGGGTTGGGCTTGCGGAGCATGGCGACGGCCGCGTCGGGCAGCGGCGGCTTGGACATGGCGGTACCTCCTCGTGGGGCCGGGTCCGGCCGTCCCACCGGACCGCTTCGCAGACTAGCGGGGCGTGCGGTGCCGCGCCGGTCGGCGCGTGCGCGAGCCGTGCGGCGCCGGGACGCCGGCGGGGCACGGCCTGGGACGCTCACGCCCGGCCGGCCCGGCGGGCCCGGCACCTGCCGGTCCACCGGTTGGCGCCGGGCCCGTGCGGCCCCGCCGCCGACCGGCCGCCGCCACGGCCCCGCTGACGGACGCGCGGGCGGCGAGCGGGCCCGGCGGGGCGCCGCACCGTCCGGTGGCGGCCCGCCGGGTGGCGGCTCGCCCGGTCCTCGCGTACGGCGGCGGGATCCGGAGGGGCCTTCGTGGCGGCCGTCCCGGTCACAAGTAGTCGCCGACCAGGGCCAGGAGGGCGATACGGCGCCCGTGCACGTAGCTGCGGCGGGGCCGGGTGGCCGGTCGCGCCGGGTCGTCGAACGCGTACCGGCCGGACCGGCGCCCCCGCCCCCGCCTGCGCGCGGGCGCGGGCTCGGCTCCGAGACCCGGTACGGGGCCGGGGGTTCGGCCCCGCGGGCCGGGGGCGTCAGGTGCGGCCCCCGGCTCGGGGGCGGGCCGGGGAGGGGCCGGTGCGGGGCGCGGCCCCAGCGGAGCGCGGCACGGCGGCTCGGCCGCGGCGTCCGGCGCGGAGGTCGCGGGGGTGCGGGCCGGATCCGGTGCCGCCGGTCCGGGGGCAGGGCCCGCGGCCGACGCCTGCCGCGGGACAGGGGCCTGCCGCGGGGCAGGCTCCTGTCGCGGGGCGTCTTCGGGCCACAGCGCGGCCTGCCGCCATACAAGGGGTATCGCGGTCTGTCCGGCGAGCCGCGCCGGGGCCGGGTCGGACAACCGCTGCTCCACGGCCCGCAGCCGGGCCCGCGCCTTTGACGAGGTCACGCACCCCTCCCCTTCTGTTCGGCCTGCATTGTCCCCTGCCCCCGCCGCCGCTCGTCACGCCCGGTGATGCTCGGCGGCGGGAACGGCACGGCCTCGCGCGGTCGTCGGCCGAAACGCCTTCTTGTCGGGGACATGCCCATTATCGAGAATGCGCATGACCCTCCGCCCCCTCGGACAAGGACCCCCCACATGAAGAAGCCCCTCGCCGGCGCCCTGCTCACGCTGGCGCTCCTCGGCCTCGGCGCCGCTCCCGCGGCCGCCACCGCCGTCCCCGCCACGGCACCGGCACCGGCACCGGCATCCGCTCCGCCCTCCGCCGCCCCGGCCGCGTCCGCCGCGGCCACCGTCGACTTCGCCGGAACGGTGGCGCTCAGCAACTGCTCCGGCTCCGTCGTGCGCCTGCCGCAGTCGCAGCCCGACGACCGGGCCCTGGTGCTGTCCAACGGCCACTGCCTGGAGGGCGGCATGCCCGGCCCCGGCGTGGTCGTGGTGAACCGGCCCTCGACCCGCGGCTTCACCCTCCTGGACTCCTCGGGCCGGGGCGTCGCCACCCTGCGGGCCGGGAAGATCGCCTACGCGACGATGACGGACACCGACGTCTCGCTGTACGAACTCACCAGCACCTACCGGCAGATCGAGGACCGCCACCGCATCAGGGCGCTCGAGCTGGACACGGCCCGACCCGCACAGGGCACCGCCATCAAGGTGGTCTCCGGGTACTGGAAGCGGATCTACAGCTGCTCCGTCGACGGCTTCGCCTACCGGCTGAAGGAGGGCGACTGGACCTGGAAGGACTCCATCCGGTACACCTCCGCCTGCGACACGATCGGCGGCACCTCCGGCTCCCCCGTGATCGACACCGCGACGGGCAAGGTCGTCGCCGTCAACAACACCGGCAACGAGGACGGCGGCCGGTGCACCGTCAACAACCCGTGCGAGGTCGACGCGAACGGCACGGTGACGGTGCGTCCGGGCATCAACTACGCCCAGCAGACGCACACGATCGCTCCGTGCGTCGCAGCGGGCAACAGGATCGACCTCGGGCGCCCGGGCTGCGCCCTGCCCAAGCCGTAGCGCCCGCCGGGACGCCGCCGGGACGCGGCGGGCCGCCGGGCGACCGGAGCACGGCGGTACCTCCGCGGGCACAGTCCGGCGTCAGCCGTAGGCGCGCCGGCAGAGGTCGGCGATCTGGGGGTCCACCGTGCCGCGCGCCGCCTGGCACAGCTCGCGCATCCGCACCGTCTCCCCCGGTCCGGGCCGGTCGGCGGGCGCCGGTCGCGGAGCCCCGCCGTCGCGGTCCGGTGAGGGCGGCGGGGCGGTGCGGGGCGGCTCCGGACGGTGGGGCACCGGCCGGCCCTCGGTGCGGTGCGGCACGGACGCCCCGGCGGGTGCGCCGGTGCCGCCCGACGCGGCCGGCGACGGGACGGGGCCCGTCCCGGCCGGCTCCTCGCGCGCGGCGGCCGGTGCCGGTGGCGCGGTCGGCGCGGCCGCGGGCGGGCGGCTCCCGCCCGGGGACCCGCCGAGCGCGGGTGGCGGGGCGGGCGCTTCGCCTCGTACGGAGGTGCAGCCGGCGAGGGCGAGCGCTGCGGCCAGGGCGGTGAGGGCGAGCCGGGTCGTACGCATACGGCCACGGTGCCCGGCCGCCGGGCGGTCGCGGGGCGGGACGCGCCGGGCACCACCGTGACGGGTGACGGCAGGGCTCCGCTGCTGACAGGACCGGTGAGGCGGCCGGCGGAATAGGGAGCGGTCCGCCGCCGCTTACGGGTGCACAGGCGTCGGACGCACCGAGAGGCAGAGCAGTGGGCGACACGTACTTCGAGTTCGGCACGGCCGGTGAGCGGTGGGAGCGCGCCCGGATGTTCTTCGAGGCGAAGCAGTACCAGACGGCCGCGCGCATCCTGCGCGGTCTGGTCGAGGAGTACCCCGGCCAGACCGCCCAGCGGCTGCTGCTGGCCCGCGCGTACTACCACTCCGCCCAGCTCACGCGCGCCGAGACGGAGCTGCGGGCGCTGCTGGAGCGCGACCCCGTCGAGCACTACGCCCGGCTCATGCTCGGCCGCACCCTGGAGCGGCAGGGCCGCCCCGACGAGGCCGCCCCGCACCTGCGGATGGCCGCCGTCATGGCCGGCGAGCAGCTGTAGCGGGGCCGCGGCGGGCCGGGCGGGCGCGGCCGGGACCGGGCGGCGGCTCCCCGCGGCGGCGTACCCCGTCGCGCGTCCCGGGGTGGGCGGCGTCCGGTGCCGGGCTGCTCGGGGCCGGCACCGGCTCGGGGGACGAAGCCTCCGGGCCGGTGCGCGGGGCCCGGGCGGGTGGCGGGGTCGCGGCGGGCCGCCCTCCTGTCGGGGGAGAGGGAGGGCGGCCCGGCGGTGACCGTGCCGCCTCCGGGCCGGGCGGGGGCCGTGGCCCGGAGACGCCGTGCGCGGTCGTGCGCACGGGCGGCCCGGTCGCTCCCAGCATGCGGTGACCGGGCCGCGCACGGGACGGGCCGGGCGGCCTCCCCGGCGGGGACGTTGGTCCCGCGGGCCGGCGGGGGGGGGAGCGCGTCCGCCCGCGGCACGCGGGCCTCCCGCCCCCGGGCAGCCGCCGCCGAGGGCCGACGCAGCGTCAGCCGCGGCCGGCGTGGCGCTCGCGTCCCGGCGTCGTCCCCCAGGCGGTCGCGCCGGCCGGGCGGCGGGCGTCAGACGACCACCCGTCATGGGCCCGGCCGCGGACCCGGCCTGCGCGACCGGGCGGGGGGCGGGCCCGCGGGCGCGTGCCGACGATTCGCGCCACGGGCGCGGGTGAGGGCCGAGGTGCCCGCGCCGGCCGTCGCGGACGGGCCGGGCGTCCCGGCCGGGCCGGGCCCGTGCCGGACCGGACGTCCCCGACCCGCGGGCCGTTGGTCCCGCATCCCACCGGAACGGGGGTCAGGCGGCCGTGCGGCTGCTAGACCAGTGGGTGCCTGCCACCGTGCAGCGCCCCAGCTCTCCCCCTTCCCTCTCAGGAGCGTTCATGCTGTCTGCCGAGTCGGCCGCGATGATCCGGGCCACCCTGCCTGCCGTCGGCGGTGCGCTGGACGAGATAACCACCCGGTTCTACACGACGATGTTCGCGGAACGCCCCGAGCTGCTGGACGGGATGTTCAACCGGGGCAACCAGGCGAGCGGGGCGCAGCGCCGGGCGCTGGCCGGGTCCATCGCCGCCTTCGCCGGGGCGCTGATCACCGAGCCGGGCACCCGTCCGGACACGCTGCTCGCCCGCATCGCCCACAAGCACGTGGCCGTCGGTGTCACGGACGACCAGTACACGATCGTCCACAAGTACCTGTTCCGCGCCATCGCGGAGGTGCTCGGCGACGCCGTCACACCCGAGGTCGCCGCGGCCTGGGACGAGGTGTACTGGCTGATGGCGGGTGCGCTGATCGCCCAGGAGGCGCGGCTCTACCTGGAGGCCCAGGTGAAGCCCGGGCACCCGTGGCGGGAGTGGACGGTCGTGGAGCGCCGGGTGGAGACCGGCGACACCGTGTCGTTCCTGGTGCGCCCCGCCGACGGCGCTCCCGCGCCGCTCGCCCGCGCCGGACAGTACGTCAGCGTCCGGGTGCGGATGCCGGACGGGGTGCACCAGCTGCGCCAGTACAGCCTGTCGTCGGCGCCGGGCGAGGAGGTGCGCCGCATCACCGTCAAGCGCGTGACGGGCGACGGGGCGCCCGACGGGGAGGTGTCGAACCTGCTGCACCGCACGGTCCGGGCCGGTGACACGCTGACCCTGTCGGCGCCGTTCGGCGACGTGGTGCTGGACGAGTCGGACGCGCCGCTGGTGCTCGTCTCGGCGGGCATCGGCTGCACCCCCATGGTGGGCATGCTGGAGCACCTGGCGGCCTCCGGCTCCACCCGCCCCGTCACGGTGCTGCACGCCGACCGCTCCCCCGGCTCGCACGCGCTGCGGGCCGACACCGACCGGCTGGTGCGCGAACTGCCCGACGCACGCGCCGCGTTCTGGTACGAGGTCGACGCCCACGAGCAGCCGGGGGCCCGGACGGGCCTGATGGACGTCGACGGGCTGGACGTGCCGGCCGACGCGAGCGTGTACCTGTGCGGCCCGCTGGCCTTCATGCGGGAGGTCAGGAGCCGGCTGCTGCGGGACGGCGTCCCGGCGCGCAACATCCGGTACGAGGTGTTCGGCCCCGACCTGTGGCTGGCCGACGCGACGGCCTGAGATCCACGCCCCTCGGCCCCGGCCCCCTGCTTCGGCCCCCGCCTCGGCTCTCCGCCGCCGGGAGGGGCCGCCGCGGCCGGCCGTGGTGCCGGGCCCTCACCCCGGCGCCCCGGCCCCGTGCCTGACGCCCGGCTCCCAGGAGGAGCCGGGCGTCAGGCGTCGGCGTGTGTGCCGCCGCGGTGCGGGGCGTGCGCCCCGCCGCGCCCGCGGCACCGCGCCAGGGCCGGGGCGGCGGCAGGGAACGGCCCCGCCGGGATCGGCGGGGCCGGACCCGCGAACGCGCGGGTGGACGTGACCGGGGCATCCCGTCCGGGCGCGGGCGAGGCCGGGCGCGCGGACGGACGGGGTCAGTGGCGGGGGCGGCCTTCGCGGCCCGGCGCCGTGCCGCCCCGGTCCTCCTGGGCGGCCAGGGCCTGGGTGGCGATGACGGCGGCCTGCACCCGGCGCTCCACGCCCAGTTTGGCGAGCAGGCGGGAGATGTTGTTCTTGACTGTCTTCTCCGCGAGGTACAGCCGCTTGCCGATCTCCCGGTTCGTCAGCCCCTCCCCCACCAGGGCGAGGATCTCCCGCTCCCGGTCGGTCAGCCCGGACAGGCTCGACGCGGCCGGTTCCTGCGCCGGTTCGGCGCCGCCGCGCAGCCGGGCCATCACGCGCGCGGTGGCTCCCGGGTCGAGCATCGACTGGCCCGAGGCGACCGTGCGGACGGCCTGGACCAGGTCCGTACCGGTGATCTGCTTGAGCACGTACCCGGAGGCCCCCGCCATGATCGCGTCCAGCAGGGCCTCCTCGTCGTCGAAGGAGGTGAGCATCAGGCAGGCCAGCTCCGGCATGCGGGAGCGCAGTTCGCGGCAGACGGTCACGCCGTCGCCGTCGGGGAGGCGCACGTCGAGCACGGCGACCTGCGGCCGCAGCGCGGGCACGCGGACGAGCGCCTGCTCGGCCGTGGCGGCCTCGCCCACGACGGTCAGGTCCGGTTCGGCGTCCAGCAGGTCGTGCACGCCACGGCGTACCACCTCGTGGTCGTCGAGGAGGAAGACCCTCACCGGCTCCTTCTCGCCGGGGCCGCCGCTGCTGTCCGTCATCGCACTCTCCGTTGTCTCCGTGTACTCCGCCGCGGGCGGATCCTTCCGTATCCTGCCCGGCGCCGGGACGTCCGGCCAGGGCCTTTCGGCCCTGATCGGCACCGATCCCGCCACCTGGCGGGCGTCCGGCCGGGGCAACGGGCGCGGAAAGGGGCCCGTTCGGCCCTGGTACGGCGGGGGGCGTCGCGGCACCCTGGCCGAAAAGGCGGCCCGCGGGCCGACGGCGCAGGGCGGAGCAGAAGGTGGGCACGATGAACGACGCAGCCACGCATCGACCGGTGGCCGGCCACCGGGAGACGGTGGCACCCCGGCGCATGGCCCACCTCGACCGGGCCGAGGCGCTGCGCCTGCTGGGCTCCGTGTCGCTGGGCCGGATCGTCTTCACCCAGCAGGCGCTGCCCGCGATCCGCCCCGTCAACCACCTCATGGACGGCGAGGACATCATCGTGCGGCTCCACGACGGCGCGACCCTCGCCTCCGTCGTGGCCCCCGCCGACACGCGCGGGGTCGTGGTGGCGTACGAGGCCGACGTGATCGACGCCCGGACGCACCTCGGCTGGAGCGTGGTGGTGACCGGCTACGCCCGCCGTGTCACCGACGCCGCGGAGCTGGCCCGCTTCTCGAACCGGCTGCGCCCGTGGGCGGACGCCCCGCTGGGCGACGCCGCGCTGCGCATCCGCCCGGACCTGGTGACGGGGCTGCGGCTCACGGAGTAGCGGCGCCCCCGCCCGTACCCGGGCAGCCCGTGCCTCCGCCCGTATCCGGGCACGCCCGTGCCTCCGCCCGTGCCCGGTCCCCAGCGGGACGCTCCGGGCGCCCTCCGGCCGGGCGAGGGCCCGGGGCCGGGGCGGGAACGGGGCCGGGACGGGAACGGGGCCCGGCGGGCTTCAGGCGGCGTCAACGGGGGCGAGCGGGGCCCGCCACACGAGCCGGCTGCCGCCCCCGGCGGGGCTGCCGACCTCCAGGGTGCCGCCCACCCCGCGGGCGCGCTCCTCCAGGTTCCGCAGGCCGCTGCGCCGGCCGCCCTCCGGTATGCCCCGGCCGTTGTCGGTCACCGTCAGCACGACCTCGTCGGCGGTGGCCTGCAGGGAGACCTCGACGCGCGTCGCGTGGGCGTGGCGGGCGGCGTTGCTGAGGGTCTCCGTCAGGGCCGCCATCACGTGGTCGGCCACGCCGGGCGGCACGTCCGTGTCGAGCAGGCCCTCCATGCTGAGGCGGGGCGGGAAGCCCAGGGTGTGCGCCGTCTCCCCGACCGCGCGGGCGACGCGGGCGCGCAGACTCGGTCCGGTGTCCTCGTCGCGGGCGCGCAGGCCGAAGATGGTCGAGCGGATGATCTTGATGGTCTCGTCCAGGTCGGCGACCGCGCGGGTGACGCGCTCGGCGGCGCCCTCGTGCGCGACCAGCCGCGCGGCGCTCTGCAGGGTCATGCCGGTGGCGAACAGCCGCTGGATGGCGAGGTCGTGCAGGTCGCGGGCGATCCGGTCGCGGTCCTCCAGCAGGGCGAGCTGCTCGGCGTCGGTACGGCGCTGGGCCAGCTCCAGGGCGAGCGCGGCCTGTCCGGCGAACGCCAGGAGCGGCTGCAACTCGCCCTCCGTGAAGAGGGGTTCTCCCTGGGGGCGGGCGAGCAGCAGGACGCCGCGCGTGTCGTGCGCCTCGGTGCCCAGGGGTACGGCGACGGCGGGCCCGAAGCCCTCGAAGCGGCCGCCGCCCGTGTCGTAGCGGTCGTCGTCGGCGAGGCCGGCCGTGGTGACCGGCGCCCCGGCCTCGTAGGCGGCGCCCGAGAGGGTGCCGTCGACGGGGACGACCAGGCCGCGGCGGTGGTCCCCGCCCTCGCCGAGGGCCAGTTCGACGACGAGGTCCCCGGTGCCGGGCACGGGCACGGCCACGTCGGCGAGGGCCGCCCCGGTGATCTCCCGCGCACGCTGGGCGATCAGCTCCAGGACCCGCAGCCGGGGGCTGCCGGAGAGCAGGTTGCTGGTGATCTCGGCGTTCGCCTGGAGCCAGCGCTGCTGGCGCTGGGACGCCTCGTACAGCCGGGCGTTGTCGATGGCGACGCCGGCGGCGACGGAGAGGGTGGCGATCACCGACTCGTCCTCGGCGTCGAAGTCGTGGCCGCCGCGCTTGTCGGTGAGGTAGAGGTTGCCGAACACCTCGTCGCGCACGCGGATGGGGACGCCCAGGAAGGTCCGCATCGGCGGATGGTGGGCGGGGAAGCCGTACGACGCCTCGTGGGCGCTCAGGTCGGTGAGGCGCAGTGGCTCCGGCTTGCGGATGAGCTCGCCCAGGATGCCGTGGCCGGCGGGCAGGGGGCCGATCCTGGCGATCTCCTCGTCGGCCAGGCCGACGGTCAGGAACTGCGAGAGGGTGCGCCCGTCGGGGCCGATCACGCCGAGCGCCGCGTACTGCGCGTCGACCAGCAGCGCGGCGGCCTCCACGATGCGGCGGAGCACCTGGGAGAGGTCCAGCTCGCGGCCCACGGAGACGACCGCCTCCAGCAGGCTGTGCACCCGGTCGCGGGTGCCGCGGGCGGCGTTGATGCGCGCCTGCAGCTCCTCCAGCAGCTCGTCGAGCCGCATCCGGGGCATCCGCGACAAGGGATCCTCCACGCCCACCGGCACTCCTCCATCGATCGCCCGCTGTGCACCGGCAGCCTATCGGCCTCCCGGAGGACTGCGGGACGCCGTTCGACCGTCGACCGCGCATGCGCGTGGGGGGCGACCCGGCGCGCACGCCCTCCCGTCGCGACGCGGGGACGGCTCGCCCCGGCACGCGCACGCCCTCCCGTGGCCGGCGCCGGCCGGGGCGGCGCAGGGGCGGGCGGACGGGGGCGGGGCGGCGTGGGGGCGGACGGGGGCGGGCGGACGGGGGCGGGGCAGGAAGGGCGGGAGCGGGCGTACGGGGGCCGCCCGGTGGGCCGCCGGCGCGGGCGCGGGCGCCGGGGCCCGCCGCGGCCTGACCGCTCACGGCGGGGCGCGGCGGCGCCCGCGCACCACGCGGCGGGGCGGCCACCCCCGCGCGCCCCGCGGGTCCCCTTCTCAGGACGCGCGCGCGGCCAGCAGCCTGGAGCGTGCTCCACCGGATCGTCACCCACTCACAGGAGGTGCTCATGGTGGTCTCACGCTCCCTCACCGCAGCCGCCACCGCCGCGCTGCTCGCCGCGGGCACGGTCGTGGCGCTCGCCACGCCGGCCTCGGCCGTCAGCCGCTTCGACGACGGCAGCTTCGAATACCCGGCGGCGCCCGCGAACGCGTTCACGACCGTCGGCGCCGGCCAGTCCATCGGGCCGTGGAAGGTCACCGCCGGGGCGGTGGACCTCATCGGGGCCGGCTTCTGGCAGGCCGCGGAGGGGGAGCAGTCCGTCGACCTCAACGCCGGCCAGGCCGGGGCCGTGGCGCAGACCTTCACCACGACGGCGGGCCGGCAGTACACCGTCTCCTACGCGCTCGCCGCCAACCCGGAGGGCGGCCCCGCCGTGAAGACGGGCCGCGTCCTGGTCGACGGGCAGAACTTCCAGGACTTCTCCTTCGACTCCACGGGCCGGACCCGGGCCGCGATGGGGTACGTGACGCGTCAGTTCACCTTCGTCGCCAACGGGCCGACCACGACGCTGGGCTTCGCCAGCACGGTCGGGGGCGCCTACGGCCCGGTCGTCGACGACGTGCGGGTCGACGAGGCGTGCTGCTGCTCCCGCTGAACGCGCGACCGCCGGGGCCCGTCCCCGGCGGCGGTGCCCGCCGCACGGCGCGGCACCGCCCGCAGGCCGTGCCCGGCCGGAGACCACCGGCCGGGTCCGGCCTTTCGCACGTGACCTGGCTGATCGTGGACGACGGCGGCTCCGCGCCGATCCCGGCGGCCGGGGCCCCGGCGCGTACGGTGGGCCCATGCCACAGCTCTCGCCGCGGCTCGCCGAAGCCGTCGCCGCGCTTCCGCTCGCGCCCCACCTGCGGGTCCTGGAGATCGGCTGCGGGCCGGGCGCCGCCGCGCGGGCGGTCGCCGCGCGGCTGGACACCGGCCGCGTCCTGGCGATCGACCGGTCCGCCGCGGCCGTCGCCCGGGCGCGCGCCGCCTGCGCCGAGGAGATCGCGTCCGGCCGCCTCACGGTGCGGCGGTGCGCCGCCGAGGACTTCGTTCCGGAACCGGGCGAGGGCCCGTTCGACCTGGTCTTCGCCTTCCGGGTCGGCGCGCTCGACGGCCGCCATCCGGAGGCGGGCCGCCTGGCCCTGGCCCGCGTCGCCGCGGCGCTCGCCCCCGCAGGGCGGGTCTTCGTCGACGGGGGCGATCCGCTGCGGGAGCTGACGGTACGCCGGTGACCGGCCGGAGCCGGCCGGTGGCGGTACGCCGATGACGGCGGGTCCCGTGCGGCCGGTCGGTACGCGGACGCCCGGGAGGCCCGGCCGGCCGGCGGTACGTCGCCGGCCGGGCTCCGTCCCGCAAACCCGCGTGCGCGGCGGGTCGCTCCACGCCTAGGGTCCCCTCCATGGCGATCACAGGTCCACAGGACATCGACGAGGCGGACATCGACGAGGCGGTCACCGCCACCGCCTCCGCGCTGCGCGAGGTGGCGGACAGGGACTGGTCCGTTCCGGCGGCCGGGCTGGAGTGGAGCTGCCACGACACGGCCGTCCACATCGCGAGCGACTACACGGGGTACGCGACACAGCTGACGGGCCGCGCGACGGACGGGTACGCCCCCTTCGACGTCGTGGCGGTGCCCGGCGGCCTCGTCCGCGTCCTGGAGGCCACCGGCGGGCTGCTGGCGGCCGCCGTGCACCGGACCCCGGCCGATGTACGGGCCTGGCACCCGTACGGTGCGGCGGGCGGGGACGGCTTCGCCGCCATGGGCGTCGTGGAGGCGCTCGTGCACACCCACGACATCCTCACCGGCCTCGGCGAGCACGGCTGGGAGCCGCCCCGGCGGCTGTGCGCCCTGGCCCTGGACCGGCTGTTCCCGCACGTGCCGCCCGGCGGCGACCCGTGGCGCAGCCTGCTGTGGGCCACCGGCCGCGGGGAGCTCCCCGGTCTGGCGCGCCTGGGCGCGTGGCGCTGGCACGCCGACCCGGTCCGCTCGGAGCGGCTCGCGCTGTGCGAGGTCGGACCGGGGACGGCGGCCGATCTGCGGGACGCCGGGAGCGGCGGCTTCGCGTGGGCGGGGGACGGTCCGGAGGAGGGCACGCGATTCGCCGCGGGCATGGTGGTGGAGGCGGCCGAGGCGGGCGCGTACCGGCCGGGGTGGGGCACGTACGCCGTGGTCCGCCGCTCCGACGGGCGGGCCGTGGGCGGCATCGGCTTCCACGCCGCCCCGGACGCCGGGGGCGAGGCGGAGGTCGGCTACGACATCGTGCGCTCGGAGCGCGGCCGGGGCTACGCGTCGGAGGCGCTGCGCGCGCTGGCCGGCCGGGCGTTCACCCGTCCGGGCCTGCGCGTGCTGCGGGCGACCGTGGAGCCGGGCAACGCCGCTTCCCGGGCGGTGCTCGAGCGGGCCGGGTTCACCCCGGCCGGCGCCACGGACGGCGGGCTGCGCTACACCCTGGTCCGGCCGCCGTCGGCCGGGTGAGGCGGGCCTGCCGGCGGCCCGGCCGCTCGCCGCGGGGTCACCTTCCGGCCGGGGCCGGCGCCTCGCCGAGGCGGGCGGCCGCGGTGCGCCACGCCTCGGTCACGGCGGCGTGCGCCAGGGCGGTCGTCGCCGCCCGATCGCCCGCCGGGTCCAGCGCCGCGCCCACGTGGACGTGGAGGCCGGGGCGCCGCAGCGGCGCGGTGAGGGCGCCCGCCAGCTGCTTGACGGGGCCGCCCGAGGTGATCCTGCGGGCGCCCGCCTGGCCGACGGGGACGACCGGCGCGCCGGTGCGTTCCACCAGCCGGGCGAGCCCGCTGCGGAACGGGCCGGGAGGGGCCTCGGCGGCGTCCTTGCGGGTGGGGATGCCTCCTTCGGCGTAGATGAGGACGAGGTGGCCGCGCTTCAGCGCGGTCTCGGCCAGGTCGAGGGCGTCGGCGGCGCGGGGCCCTCCGCGGTGCACCGGTATGTGGTGGCCGGCGCGCAGGAGGCGGCCGAGCAGGGGGACCCGCCACAGTCCGGCGGCGGCCATGACCACGGGGCGAGCGCCGAGGCGGTGCAGCGCGGCGAGCACGACGGCGGGGTCGGCCAGGGAGGTGTGGTTCGCGGCGACGATGCTGCCAGGCGCGAGGTCCGCGTCCCGGTCTGCGGTGACCGTCAGACGGCCGAAGGCGGGGAGCAGGGCGTGGGCGAGGCGGCTGGGCATGCGGGTTCTCCCCGGGGTGCGGCGGCTGTCGGTGGTCATCGTCCGCGTCCGGGCGGCGGCGGGGCCTGAGCATCCGTACTCATGCCGGGCGGGTGCTCCTACCCGATGATCACACTGCCGCGCCGGGTGGTCGTCGCCGGGGCGGCGGGGCGTTCGGTGCGCGGTGTGCGGTGTGCCTCTCGGGAGGGGGCGTACGCCCGGGGCGCCCGGGGCACACGACCGCGGTGATGCCAGGTGATGTGCTGTTCGCGTTGTTCGGGGCCGGTGCGCTGGCCGCCGCGGTGCTGCCCCGCCTCGTGGCGGGCCGGCCGCTGTCCGTGCCGCTGGTCTTCCTGCTGTGCGGGATGGCCTTCCAGGCGTTGCCGGTGCCGCTGCCCGCGGTCGACCCGGTGGCGGACCGGGTGTGGGTGGAGCACCTCACGGAGATCTGCGTGATCGTGTCGCTGATGGGCGCCGGGCTCGCGCTGAACCGGCCGGTGGGCCGTCGCACGTGGCAGGCGCCGTGGCGGCTGCTCGGGGTGGCGATGCCGCTGACGATCGCCGCCACCGGTCTGCTCGCCTGGTGGCTGCTGGACTGGCCGCCCGCCGCCGCGCTGCTGCTCGCCGCCGCGCTCGCGCCCACCGATCCGGTGCTCGCCAGCGAGGTGCGGGTCGGCGCGCCCACCGAGTCGGAGCACGACGAGGACGAGGTGCGGTTCGCCCTGACCGGTGAGGCGGGGCTCAACGACGGACTGGCCTTCCCGGTCGTCATGGCGGCCGTGGCGCTGGCCGGGTCCGCGGGGGCGGGGCTGTCCGGGGAGTGGGTCGGCGAGTGGCTGCTGGTCGACGTGGTCTACAGGTGCGCGGTCGGCGTCCTGGGCGGGCTCGCGGTGGGCCGGCTGCTCGGGTGGCTGTTCTTCCGGGCGGAGCGGCGGGCGGTGCGGTTGTCGGAGCACCGCGACGGTTTCGTCGCCCTGGGCGCCACCTTCCTGGCATACGGGGTGACGGAGCTGGCCCACGGGTACGGCTTCCTCGCCGTGTTCGTCACCGCGTGCCGGATACGGGCGGCCGAGCGCGACCACGGCTACCACACGGTGCTGCACGACTTCGTGGAGCAGGTCGAGCGGCTGCTCACGGCGGGGCTGCTGTTCCTGCTGGGCGCGTTCGTGGCGCGGGGCGGTCTGGCCGCGTTGTCCTGGCGGGGCGCCGCCGTCGGGCTGCTGCTGCTTCTGGCCGTGCGCCCGCTGACGGGGTGGGTGGCGCAGCTCGGTACGGTCGCCGGCCCCCGGGAGCGGGTGGTGACCGCGTTCTTCGGCATCCGCGGCGTCGGTTCGCTGTTCTACCTGGCGTACGCCCTCGGCTCGGAGGGGTTCCACGTGCCGGCCGAAGAGCTGTGGGCCGTCGTGGCGTTCACCGTCGTCGCGTCCGTCCTGGTGCACGGGGTGAGTGCCGCGCCCGTCATCTCGCGTCTCGACCGCATGCGGGTGGTCAGGGCGCGGCGCAGGCGCGGCGGCGGCCGGCCGGGGGACGACGAGGTCGCGCACGAGCGGATCTGACGCCCCCGCGCGTCCGACCCGGCGGGCGGCGGCTACTCGAAGCGGGACGGGTCTCCCGCGCCGCGGCGGACGATCTCCGGGGCTCCGCCGGAGAAGTCGACGACCGTCGTCGGGGACGTGCCGCACTCGCCCGAGTCGAGGACCGCGTCGAGGACGTGGTCGAGCCGGTCCTTGATCTCCCAGCCCTGCGTCAGCGGCTCCTCCTCGTCCGGCAGCAGCAGGGTGCTGGAGACGAGCGGCTCGCCGAGTTCGGCGACGAGGGCCTGGGTGACGGTGTGGTCGGGGATGCGGACGCCGACCGTCTTCTTCTTCGGGTGCTGGAGCTGGCGCGGCACCTCCTTCGTCGCGGGGAGGATGAAGGTGTAGCGGCCGGGCGTCGCGGCCTTCAGCGTCCGGAAGACGTCGTTGTCGATCTGCACGAACTGGCCGAGCTGGGCGAAGTCCCGGCAGACGAGCGTGAAGTGGTGGCGGTCGTCGAGCCGCCGGATGGCCCGGATCCGCTCCAGGCCCTCCCGGTTGCCCAGTCTGCAGCCCAGCGCGTAGCAGGAGTCCGTGGGGTACGCGACGAGGGCGCCGTTGCGGATCATCTCGGCAAGAGTGCCGATGGTGCGGCGCTGCGGGTCGTCGGGGTGCACATCGAAGTACTTCGCCATCCGACGAGCCTAACGCCGTGCGGGGCGGGCGGCGGCCGGGCCCGGCCGTCGGAGCCCGGACCGCGCTGCCCGGGCGCCGGGGGGGGGGCGCGTGCCGCCCGCGGGGTCCGCCGACCGGTGCGGTCCGTGTGACCGGTGGGGTTCTTCGGGGGCGTGCCGCGGGGCCCGTGCGCGTGCCGCGGGCCCCACGGGGCTGGTGTGGCCTGTGGGGCTGGTGCGAGCCTGTGCGGCTGGGGTGGGCTTATGGGGCTGGTGTGGGCCCGAGGCGCTGGTCCTCGCAGCCGGCGGGGCCCGTGGGGCCGATCGCGGGAGCCGGGGCGTGACCTGTGCGCGGGTGCGGCGTTGGTAGCGGTATGACCAAGACTCACCGTGTGCTCGCCGCCCTCGCCTTCGCCGCCGGGGCCTCCGCTCTCGCCGCGCCCGCCGCGAACGCGTCCGTCCTGCCGGTCGGTCCCGGCGCGCAGGGCCCCTCCCTCCTCAGCCAGGTGGACGACCTCGCCACGAGCGGCGTCGACGAGGAGTACCGCTCCCAGGTGCCCCGGGTGACCGAGCAGTTCGGCGGGCTGAGCGGCGTGCAGCAGCTCGGCCAGCTGCGGCAGGTGGTGGCCCCGGTGGCACCCGTGCTGGGGCTGGTGCCCGGCATCTGAGCCGGTGTACGCCGGTGCCCCGGACCTGGGAGGTCCGGGGCACCGGTGCGTCCGGGTGCCGGCGCCCAGCGGGCACCGGCACCGACGGCCCGGCGCGTCCGGGGCGGAAGCGTCCCGGAGGGACCGGGGGTGCGGGTCAGCGCACCCGGCCGTACAGGACCTTCTTGGTCCAGATCCGCTCCAGCTTCACCACCGACCCGGCCTTCGGGGCGTGCCAGACGCGGTTGTTCCCCGCGTAGACGCCCACGTGGTAGACGCGGCCGCCGGAGTGGAAGAAGACCAGGTCGCCCTTCTGGGCGGTGGACGCCGAGATGTGGCGGGTCTTGTTGTACTGCTGCTGCGCGGTGCGCGGCAGGTTCTTCCCGGCCTTCTTGTACGCGTACAGCGTCAGGCCCGAGCAGTCGAACCGGTTGGGGCCCACCGCCCCGTACTTGTACGGGGAGCCCTTCTTCGACGCGGCCACGTTGAGGGCCTTCGTCGCGTGGGCGGGGCCCGCGGCCTGTGCCTCGGGGGCGGCGCCCGGCGCGACCAGGGAGCCCGCGAGGGCGGCGATGGTCAGGGCCGAGACGGCACCGGTCCGGGACAGCACGGACTGGACGTGATTCTGCGCGGTCATGCGCAACCCTTCGTCATCCGCCTGCGAAGGATGACCTGTCGGGTTCGGGCAGGCGAAGTTGCCCGGCCGCTGACGCGGCTTCACCCCAAGGGACGGCCGTGGTGCGCACGTCCCGGTACTGCTGGGTCCTCCACTCCTGCCGATTACCTCGTGTCGACCAGATCCGGACGGCGGCAGGACTCGGCGTCCACCCGGACCGCCCCGCCACGGCGGCGAGGGCTTGTCGTCGTCAGGGATCTTGACCCATGAGGGGAGGGATCTTCGAACGGAATCGGCATTTTGTGAGACTCCTCACCGTTGGCCGATTCCGCGTGTCGCGTGTGGCCGGCGGGTTGCGGTGGCGCGTCCGCGAGGTGTGCGGCGGGCGTCCCGGGGCGGTTCGCCGCGGCCGGCTCGACGTGGGCGCCGGCCGGCCCGGCACGGGCGCCGGGCGGCCCGCCGCCGCCGTGGGGCCGGACCCGCCGACCGGTCCCCCGCACGCGAGACCGGGGCTCGCCGAACCGGTTCGGCGCCCACCCGGGCCGGGTGGGGCGCGGACGCCGTCGCCGTCGCCGGGACGGTCCCGGCACCCGCCCCGCGGCGCGCCGGGCGGGCACCGGGAACCGGGCGCAGCCGCCGCACGCCGCGTACGGCCGCGACGAGCCGGCGGGCCGGCTGCGGGCGCGGTGCCGAGCTGCCCGGCCGGTCGACGGCGTGCGTCCGGTACGGCCGGTACGGCTGGGCCGGTTGGGTCGGCGGAGGGCGGCCCGGAGGTGCCGCCGCGGACCCGTGGCGGGGCTGACCGCCCGGCGCCGGACCCCCCGTCAGGGCCGGGCGGCGAGGGCGGCGAGCAGCTCGGCCTCGCGCCGCGCCCCGAGGCCGGCGCGGCGCGGCCGGTCCAGACCCTGCTCGCGCTCCCAGCGCAGGACGTCGGCCAGCAGCCGCGCCGGGGGGCGGTGGCGCAGTCCCGCCGCGCGCGCCGCGGAGCCGTCGCGGGCGGACCAGCCCCGCCAGGCCGGGTCGACCAGCCACAGGGGAAGCGACTCGGGTCCCATGTACTCGCCGACGCCGTTGCCGAGGAGCCAGGCCGAGTCGGCCGCGACGAGCGGGCCGGTGTGCCCGGCGGCGGCGCGGGACAGGGCGAGCCACTCCCGGAACGGGACGACCGGGCCGACCGCGTCGTACGTGCCGGTGGTGCCGGCCCCGGCCGCGTCGAGCAGCCAGGCCGCGAGGTCCCGTACGTCCACGACCTGCGTCGGCAGGTCCGGGGTGTCCGGGACGAGCATCGGGCCCCCGGGGTCGCGCGCGGCGCGGGCCGCCCAGTAGCCGGACCGTCCGCTGCCGTCTCCGGGGCCGCCGATCAGCCCGGCGCGGGTGATGAGGAGGCGGTCGCCGACGGCCGCCGCCGACGCGCGCTCGCAGGCCGCCTTCGCCTCGCCGTACACCCGGCGGTCCGCCTCGTCCGCGTCGAGCGGGTCCAGCAGCGGCGCGGACTCGTCGGCACCCGGAAGGGCGTGCGAGGCGTACGCGCTGATGGAGGACACGTACGTCCAGTGCCGGGCCCGGTGGGCGAGCGCGGCGAGCGCCCCCCGGACGAATCCGGGCTGCCAGGACACCTCGACGACCGCGTCCCACTCGCGGCCGGCCGTCGGGTCGTAGGCGCGCGGGTCGCGCCGGTCGGCGGGGACGAGTACCGCGCCGTCCGCCACGCGCCCGCTCTCGCCGCGCGCGAGGCACGTCACGCGGTGCCCGCGGGCGAGCGCCTGCCGGGACAGCTCCCGGCCCAGCCAGGCCGTTCCCCCCAGTACCAGAATCTCCATCCCGCCACCCAAGCATCCGGCGTCCGCGGCGCCCAGACCGGTTCGCGGACAGCGCACCGCCCCGGCCGTCACGGGGGGGGCGAGTGCTCGGGCGCCGGGAGGCGGGCGGTGGGGGCGACGGGGGCGGGGCGAGGGGGCCGGGACGGAGGTGGCGGCCGGGGTGAGTGGTGCCGGGCGGCGAGGGGCCGGGGCGGTGAGCGGGCGAGGTGGCCGGGGCGGTGAGCGGCGTGTGGTGCCGGGGCGAGGCGGGGCGGGCCGTGGTGACCGGGGCGGGAGGTGGTCGTTACCAGCCGGGAACGCATGCGAGGAAAGGGAACATTCATGGTCTGCAAGGGCGGGTCCTGGGCGTACATCGGCTCGTTCACCTCGGGCGGCGGGCAGGGCATCACGGTCGCCTCCGTCGATCCCGGGAGCGGGGCGCTCGCGCCCGTCTCGGCGGTCGGCGGTCTCGTCAATCCCTCGTGGCTCGCCCTCGACCGGGCCGCCGGGGTGCTGTACGCGGTGGGCGAGGCGGAGTTCGGCGAGGTCGCGGCGTTCCGGGCGCGGGGCCCGGAGCTGACCCCGCTGGGCCGGCCGGTGGCGGTGGGAGGCTCGGGCCCGACGCACCTGAGCGTCGCCGGGCGCCGGCTCCTCACCGCCAACTACGGCTCGGGGAGCGTCAGCAGCCTGCCCCTCGGCGACGACGGCGGCATCGCCGGGCCGCCCGCCGTCCTCCCCCACGAGGGCCGCGGCCCGGACCCGGAGCGCCAGGGGGCGCCGCACGCCCACCAGGTGCTGCCGGACCCGAGCGGCCGCTGGGTGCTCACCACGGACCTGGGCACCGACTCGGTGCGGGTCTGCGCGCTCGACGCGCGGAGCGGGGCGGTGCGTGTGCACGGGGAGGCGGGGCTGCGCGCCGGTTCGGGGCCGAGGCACCTGGCGTTCCATCCGGACGGCACGGTGGTGTACGTGCTGCACGAGCTGGAGCCGCTGGTGACGGTCTGCCGCTGGGACGCCGGGCGTGGCCGGCTGGAGCCGCTGTCGGAGGTCGCCGTGGCCGACGGCGAGGCGCCCGAGGGGGCGCGGCCGTGCCCATCGGTGCCCGCGGTCTCGCCGGACGGCCGGTTCCTGTGGGTGGCGGTACGGGGCGCCGACGCGCTGGTGACGCTGTCCCTGGCGGACGGGCCGGAGAAGCCGCGGGTCGCGGGGAGCACGGGGTGCGGGGGCGTCTGGCCGCGCGACCTCGTGGTGGACCGGGCGGGCCGCGGGCTGTACGTGGCGAACGAGTGGTCCGGGGACGTCACGTGGTTCGACGCGGACCCGCTGGACGGGGCGCCGCGGCGGCGCGGAGCCGTGGAGGTGCCCGCCGCCGCGTGCGTGGTCCTCGCCTGAGCGGCGGCGGCGCCGGTGCCGGGCGGGGCGGGGTCCCGTGGGGGCGGGGCGGGCGGTGCGCCGCAGGGGGTACCGGCCCGGCGGGGTGGGGGCGGAGACGCCGAGCGGGCACCCGGCGCGGGGCGCGGGGCGCGGACGGACCGGGGCGGGCAAGCCGGGCGCGGAGGATCGGGCGGTCGGGCGGGAATGCCGGCGGCGGCTTGATCGTTCACTTCGGGAGTACGCATACGCATCGACGACGTAAGGATCGACCGCCTGTGAGCAAGGTCCCCACTCTGACCCTGAACAATGGCGTCGCCATGCCGCAGCTCGGCTTCGGTGTCTGGCAGGTGCCGGACTCCGAGGCGGCGGACGCGGTGGGCACCGCCCTGGAGGCCGGGTACCGCAGCATCGACACGGCCGCCGTGTACGAGAACGAGCGCGGCACCGGGCAGGCCCTCAAGGCGTCCGCACTCCCCCGCGAGGAGCTGTTCGTCACCACCAAGCTGTGGAACACCGAGCAGGGGTACGACTCGACCCTCCGCGCCTTCGACGCCTCCCTGGAGCGCCTGGGCCTCGACTACGTCGACCTGTACCTGATCCACTGGCCCGTTCCGGCGCAGGACACCTACGTGGACACGTACAAGGCGTTCGAGAAGATCCTGGCGGACGGCCGAGCCCGCGCGATCGGCGTGTCCAACTTCCTGCCGGAGCACCTGGAGCGGCTGACGGACGCCACGTCCACCGTGCCGGCGGTGAACCAGATCGAGCTGCACCCGCAGCTCGCGCAGGGCGAGGCGCGCGCCTTCCACGCGCGGCACGGCATCGCGACCGAGGCGTGGTCGCCGCTCGGCCAGGGCCGCGGCCTGCTGGAGGTGCCGGCCGTCGCGGCCGTCGCCCGCAAGCACGGCCGCACCCCGGCCCAGGTGGTGCTGCGCTGGCACCTCCAGCTGGGCAACGTGGTCATCCCGAAGTCGGTGACGCCGTCGCGGATCCGGGAGAACATCGACGTCTTCGACTTCGAGCTGGACGCCGAGGACATGGCGGCGTTCGCGGCGCTCGACGAGGGGCGGCGGCTCGGCCCGGACCCGGCGCGCTTCGGCGGCTGAGGCACACCGCCGCGCACGGCCGGGAGGGGCCGTCCCGGTGCGTCCGGTCGGCGCCGGCCGGGGGCCGGTCAGGTCCGGCGCGTCCGGCGGGGTCGCGGCGCGGTGGACGCGCCGGGCATCCTGACGCCCGGAGGGGCGCGGGCGCGAAGGCGGCCGCGCCCCTCCGGTGTGGAGGCGCCCAGGAGTCCGGCGCGGTCAGGGATGGCGGCGCATGGGCCCCCAGGGGCGGCGCTGGCGCGCCACCTCCTCCTCGGCCTCCTCGATCACCGCCAGGTCGATCCAGCAGACCGGCTCCACGTCGCGCAGGAGCGGCTCGTTGTCCGGGCCGCGGGCCACCTCGCGGCCGCGCAGCGCCCAGGGCCGGACGTCGCCGTCGCGCTCCTGGCGCAGGTGGCAGTAGTCGTACAGACGGCGCGCCACCCAGAGGCGTACCGGGCGGTCCTCCCACCAGCCCTCGATCTGCAGCGGGTTCGCCGACACACCGGGCAGGGGGATGCCGGTCAGGTGGTCGGCGCTGCGGGCGGTCTCCAGGTCCTCGGCAGGGCTGCGCGACCAGCGGACGAAGAGGCGGCCGTGCCGCTCCACGAGATCGGCCAGCTCCGCGAGGCTGCCGAGGGTCGGCAGCTCCGTGACGCCGTCGGGCGCCGCCGTACGGGCCGGTTCCGCCGCGGTCTCGTCCATGGATCACCCTCCTGTGCGTACCGGGTCAAAGCGGCGCGTACCCCTCTGGCGCGGGATGACTCTCGGTGTATCGCCGCAGGTCGGGGCGGTGACACTCATGGGTGCGGCTCCCCGCGCGGCAGAGGGGCGGGCCTCTCCGCCGGCCGCGCGCCGGCCTGTCCCGACGGCGCCGCCGGGCCGTCGCGTCGCCGGGTCCGGAGGGCGCCGCCGGCCTTCGCGCTCTCGCGACCGGCGGCTGCCGCCCCCGGGCCCGGCGTGGGCGCCGTCCCCCGATCGCCGGACGGCGGCACGGCCACGACTCGGAGGACTCGCGGACTCACGTACGGTGAGCGGGGGGCGACACCGTGTCGCCGTCCGTACGAGCGGAAGGCCGATGCCATGACCGGCACCGTCACCGTGGGCGTCCTCGGCACCGGGATCATGGGGGCCGCGATGGCCCGCAACCTCGCCCGGGCCGGGCACCGCGTCCGGGTCTGGAACCGCACCCGCGCCAAGGCGGAGCCCCTCGCCGAGGCCGGCGCGTACGTCGCGGACTCCCCCGCCGACGCGGTGCGGGGCGCCGACGCGGTGCTGACCGTGCTGCACGACGGGGCGGCGGTGCTGGAGGCGATGCGGCAGGCGGCGCCCGGCCTGCGGTCCGGCGCCGTGTGGGCGCAGTCGGCGACCGCCGGGCTCGCCGCGGTGGGCGAACTGGCCGGGCTCGCCCGCGCGCACGGACTGGTGTTCTACGACGCGCCGGTGCTGGGGACGCGCGGGCCCGCCGAGGCGGGGACGCTGGTCGTCCTGGCGGCCGGGCCGGTTCAGGGCCGGGACGCGGTGGCACCGGTGTTCGACGCGGTCGGCGCCCGCACGATCTGGACCGGCGAGGACGGGGCGGAGGGCAGCGCCACCCGCCTGAAGCTGGTGGCGAACAGCTGGGTCCTCGCCGTCACCAACGCGACCGGCGAGACCCTGGCCCTCGCCGAGGGGCTGGGCGTGGATCCGGCCGGGTTCTTCGACGCGATCGGGGGCGGCCCGCTGGACATGGGCTATCTGCGGACGAAGGCGGCGCTGCTGCTGGAGGACCGGCTGCTGCCGCCCGGTTTCACGGTGGACACGGCCGCGAAGGACGCCCGGCTGGTCGTGCAGGCCGCGCAGGAGGCGGGGGTGCGCCTGGACGGGGCGGTCGCCGTCGCGGAGCGCATGGCCCGCGCCTCCGCGCTCGGCCACGGCCACGAGGACATGGCGGCGGCGTACTTCGCCGCCTTCGAGGGCGGCACCCCGGCGCGCTGACCCGCCCCCGGCCGCGCCGCGGCCCGCCGGCGCCGTCTCGCCCCCATGGGCCCTCGCGCGCCCGGCCCGGTGCGGCCACCGCCCGCGCGGCCCCCGCCCGGCGCCCGGGCGCTCACCGCGGGGGTGCCTCCAGGAGGCGGCACGGCAGCCGGCGCTCGGTGCAGCCGCCCCGCCCGTCCGGGTCGACGCGGTACAGGCCCGTGCCGGGGTCCCGGGTCACCGCCTCCGTCAGCTCCCCGTCCGTGAAGAGGGCCGCCGCGCCGTCCTCCAGCGCCCAGCCGCCCGGCAGGTGCCCGGCCGCCACCGCCGCGCGGTACGAGGGGCGGCGGCCCGGCTCGGTGTCGTAGTGCGGGCACACGGAGCCGGGGAGCAGTCCGAGGCCGTCCGCGAGGTGGGTCAGCGGCCCGAAGGAGTCGGTGTGGGAGCCCTCCGCCCAGCAGTTGGCTCCCGCGCTGATCCCGCACAGCAGCGTCCCGCGGCCGTACGCCTCGCGCAGCAGGCGGTCGACGCCGTGGACGCGCCACACGGCGAGCAGGTTCGCGGTGTTGCCGCCGCCCACGTAGACGACGTCCTGGGCCAGGAGGTGGGCGCGCAGCGCGTCGTCGTCCAGCTCCCTGCGGAACAGCGGCAGCACGGACGGCACGCAGTCGGCGCGGTCGCCGAACGCGGCGAGGAACCGGTCGACGTACACGGCGGCGTCGCCGCTCGCCGTCGGCAGGAAGCACACGGCGGGACGGGGCGAGCGGGCGTGGCCGAGGGCCCAGTCGTCCAGCACGCGGTCGTCGTCGAGGGAGAAACCCCCTCCGATCAGGGCGATGCGGTGCGGTGGGGCGGCGACGGGCACGGGCCCTCCTCGGGGTGCGCTGGTTGGCGCGGCGGTCCCCCGCGGGCCGCCGTGCGGTGCCGGACGGCCGGCCGGCGGTCGCCGCCGCGGCTTCGGGGGGTGACGATGCCGTGCAACGCCCCTTCCCCGCAAGCCGGTTGCCGGTCCGGGCCACGCCGGGGACGACGGTAGGCTCGTGATCGTGAGGAACTACGCGGACGAGGAGATGACCGCCGTACCCGGAGGCCGGGTGACGCTGACCGACCGTCGCACGCGCACCGCGTGGGAGGTCGAGGTGGCCCCGTACCTGCTGGGGAGCGTCCCCGTCACGCGGGAGTGGTACGCGCGGGTGACCGGCGAGCGGCCCGCGGGCGGCGGGGAGGGGCGACTGCCCGTGGCGAGCGTGTCGTGGGGGGACGCGGTGCGGTTCTGCGACGCCCTGTCGGTCCGCGAGGGGCTGACGCCCGCGTACCGCCGGCACGAGGGCGACGGGGCCGAGTGGGACGTGCGCGCCGACGGGTACCGGCTGCCGACCGAGGCCGAGTGGGAGCACGCCTGCCGTGCCGGGACGGCCGGGCCCCGGTACGGGCCGCTCGACGAGGTCGCCTGGTACCGGGGCAACTCCGGCGGGCGGCCGCACCCGGTCGGCGGACGGGCGGCCAATCCGTGGGGGCTGCGCGACATGCTCGGCAACGTCTGGGAGTGGTGCTGGGACGTGTACGACGCCGAGGTGTACGGCGCGTACCGGGTGCTGCGCGGGGGCGGCTGGTTCGACGAGCACTGGAGCTGCCGCGCGTCGGTGCGGCGCCGCAGCCACCCGGCCTTCCGGGTGGACGACGTGGGGTTCCGGGTGGCCCGGTCGGCGCCGGCCGTGCCGGGGGGCGGCGCGGCCACGGACTGACCGGGGGCGCCGCACCGCGGCGGGGGGTGGCTCCCCGGCCGGGGGCGGCCCGGCGTGGCGCATCCCGGGCCGGGCCGCTCGCGAGGGCGGGCACCGGCTCGGGCACGGCACGGGTCCCGGTCGGGGACACGGGTCCCGGGTCGGGGCGGCGCGGGCGCGGCGCGGCGGCTACGCCTCGGCGGCGCGTCGGTACACGCACACCTGCGCACCGGTCCCACTGGTGGCCGTGGACGCCAGTTCCAGCGTGAGCTTGCGGCCGTTGCCGGGGAAGAGGGTCTTGCCGCCGCCGAGGATCACCGGCATGACCATCAGGCGCAGCTCGTCCACCAGGTCCTCGGCCAGCAGGGTGCGGGCCAGTTCGGCGCTGCCCATGACGAGGAGGTCGCCGCCCTCGGCCGCGCGCAGCTCGCGGATCCGGGCGACGGCGTCGTCACCGGCGATGCGCGTGGTGTTGGCCCAGGTCAGGTCCGAGTCGCCGAGGGTGCGGGTGACGACGTACTTGGGCAGTGCGTTCAGCCGGTCGGCGAACGGATCGCCCGCCCGCTCCGGCCACGCCCCGGCCATCGTCTGCCACGTGCGGCGCCCGAACAGCAGCGCGTCGGCCTTGCCGACGGCCTCGTCGAACGCGCCGCCGACGACCTCGGGGTCGAAGAACGGGTGGGTCCAGCCGCCGTGGGCGAAGCCCCCTTCCACGTCCTCCTCGGGGCCGCCCGGTGCCTGCACCACACCGTCGAGGCTGATGAACTCACTGATCGCGATGCGCATCGCCGTCCCACTCCTCACGTTCACACGATTGCGGTCCACGGGAGGGCAGACCCCCGCGTCGAGGGAAAGTCACCGGCTTCCATCCCACCATGCCGTGTGATGTGCGCCACTCGGCGCGGCCGGGCGCTCAGGAGGCCGGGCGGGCGGCGCGCCACTCGGGGGCGAGGACGGCCCAGACCTCCTCGTCGTGGCGCTCGCCCCGGTGCAGGTGGCTTCCCCGGAGCACGGCCTCGCGGGTCATGCCGAGGCGCCGTGCGACGGCGATGCTCGGGGCGTTGCCCGACGAGACGACCCACTCGACGCGGTGGACGCCGTGCTCCTCGATCGCCCAGTCGATCAGTACGCGCGCGGCTCGGGTCACCAGTCCCCTGCCGACCGCCGCGGGCTCCAGCCAGCAGCCCGCCTCGGCGGTGCGCAGCGCGGCGTCCAGCCGGCGCAGGACGACGGCGCCGACGAGCGTGCCACCGAGGCGGATGCCGGCGATCCGCCCCGTGCCGGTCGCGCTCCTCTCCGCGTAGGCGCGCAGGAACGCGCGGGCCGCCTCGGTGTCGGCGACCAGGTCGGGCAGGGCGTTGAACCGCCCGATGAAGGCGCGGCCCCGGTCGATGTGGGCGGCGAACTCCTCGGCGTGGCCCGGTTCGAGCGGGCACATCTCCGCTCCGTCGTCACCCAGGGGCATCGCGTACACGTGCGGCTCCTCTTCCCCTCCGCGGCGGCGCTCGGGCTCGCATCCTCTCACCGAGCGGCCGGGCACCTGACGGACCATCAGATGAGGGCGCCCGGGAGCCGGGAGCGGGGAGGGGCGAGGTGCGGCTCCCGCCGGCAGGGACGGCGGGAGCCGGCGAGCCGGCCGACCACGCCGAACGGCGGCGCCGGGGTGCGGGAAGGCGCCGGGGTACGCGAAGGCGGAAGGGACCGCAGGCGTGCGGTCCCTTCCGCCCTCTCACGAACCCGGGTCGGCGCTCACGCGCGGTGCGCCGCCGGGGCGGGTCGCCCCGGTCAGTCGCCCGGCCGGATCCGGCCGCGCCAGGCGCCGGACTCGGCGCCCCGCGACTCGATGTACTCCTTGAACCGGCGCATGTCGCCCTTGACGCGGCGGTCGATGGTGCCGGTCATGTCGGCGGCCTTCTCGGCGGCACCGCTCGGCTCCACGTCCATCACCAGCTCGACCCGCGTGTGGGTCTCGTCCAGGCGCTGGAAGCTGACCACGCCCTTCTGCCGGGTCTCGCCGCCCACCGTCCGCCAGGCGATGCGCTCGTCGGGAAGCTGGTCGATGATCTCGGTGTCGAACTCGCGCCGGACCCCGCCGATCTTCGTCGTCCAGTGGTTGTGCCGGTCGTCGACCTGACGGACCTCCTCGACGCCCTCCATGAAGTTCGGGAACTCCTCGAACTGGGTCCACTGGTTGTAGGCGGCGCGGACCGGCACCTCGACCTCGACGGTCTCCTTCACCTTGCTCATCATCCACTCCTCGGTTCCTGTGACGGCGGTGCGGCGGGCTTTCGCCGCGCTTCGGCACGCGACTGCGGGTAACCCGCCCGCGCCGAGTCATGCATCCCGGATGCGGCCGTGTCGCGGGGGCGTCCCGGCGGCGGGTGGGCGGGCGCCGGCGCGCGGCCGGTGTCGAGGCGGGTGGGCAGGCCGGTGCGGCCGGCCGCCGCGGGCTGGATAGCCTGGCGCGGGGGCCCCACCCGTGCGCCCCGGCCGTGGACCCGCAGGAGAGGCGCTGTGACCGACGAGGAGTTCGCCGTGTTCTACGCGCAGGCGGTACGGCGGCTCACCGGCCAGCTCTACGTGATGACGGGCGACTTCCACGAGGCGCAGGACGTCGTGCAGGAGGCGTTCGCCCGCGCGTGGGCCGGGCGGCACCGGATCGACCGGGACCTCGGGCCGGAGGCGTGGGTGCGCACGGTGGCCTGGCGGCTGGCCGTGAGCCGGTGGCGGCGGGTGGTGCGCGGGCAGCGGGCGTGGCGGCGGCGCGGCGACCCGGCCACCGCGGGCGCGCCGGATGCCGCCGCCGTCGACCTGGGCGCGGCCCTGCGGCGCATGCCCGCCCGGCAGCGGCAGTGCGCGGCGCTGTACTACGTGTGCGACCTGACCGTCGACCGGATCGCCGCCGAGACGGGGCTGTCGGCGGGCTCGGTCAAGACGCACCTGTCACGGGCGCGGGCCAAACTCGCCCGGTACCTGGACGACCACGTCCCCGCCGGGGAGGAGCGCGATGTCTGAGCACGACGACCGGCTGGCGGCGGCGCTGCGGCTCGCCGCCGGGCACGCCGCCGAGTCCTCCCGGCCCGCCGGGGTGGAGGACGTCCGGGCCCGCGGCCGGGCACTGCGGCGCCGCCGCGCGCTGGCCGCGGGGGCGGGGGTGGTGTGCGGCGGCGCGGCCGTGGCGCTCGCCGTGTGGGCGGGTACGCCGAGCCCCGCCCCGCCCGCGTCGCCGGGACCCGCCGCGTCGCCCACCGCGACACGTCCGGGGGCCGTGCCGACCGAGCCGGTACGGACCGAACCGGCACGGACCGGCCTCGTGTCGAGCCGGCCGCCCGGCACGGTGTCCGCGCCGTCGCCGTCGCGGACGGTGCCGGACGCCGCCCCGGCGACCACCGGTACCGGGGACGTAAGCGGAGCCGGGAGCGGCAGCGGAAGCGGCAGCGGGGGGAACGGCGCTGGTTCCGTGCCGGGTGGGGGACCGCCCCCCGCCGCGTCCACCTCGTACCCCGCTCCGGGCTGAGTGACCTGCGTCTCACCGGTCAACCGGGCCGTCCGCCCGGGCGTATCCCCGGCATCGACCACATTCCCCACCGGGCCCGCGCAGGGCCCGCCGAAGGAGCCGATGCCGGTGCCGACCACACCGCCGACCCTCGCCACACCCCGCGACGCCCGCCCCGGCGAAGGCCCCGAACCGGGGGCCTGTGCCCCTCCGGAGGGCTCCCTCCCGCCGGGCTCCCGCCGGGCGCCGGGGCAGCGGCGGGTCCCCGCGCCCGGCTCCGGAGCGCACCGCGCCGCCGGCGGGCGCGGTCCGGCCGGCCGCGCCCGCTCCGTGCTGGTGGTGGGCGCCGTCCACGCGGGAAGCGCGCTGCTGCACCTGGTGGTGCTCGCCCTGATGGTCCCGCCGGACGGAGCGGGGGTGCGCGAGCGGCTGCTGGCGTGGGACGCGCGCCACTTCGTGGACATAGCCCGGGACGGTTACCCGGCGGGGTTCACCCACGGCCCGGACGGCGAACTCACCGGCAACGAACTGGCGTTCTTCCCGCTCTACCCGCTCCTCGTCCGCGCCCTGGCCGCCCTGACCGGGCTCGACGCGGGGACGGCGGCCATCGCCACCGCCCATCTGGCGCTGGCGGCGGCGCTGTTCGCCGTCCACGCCCTGCTGGCGCGGCTGTACGGGGACCGGGTGGCCCTGGCGGGGATCGCGCTGCTCGCGGGGGCGCAGCCGATGGCGCTGACCTTCCTCATGGGGTACAGCGAGTCCCTCTTCCTCGCGCTGGCCGCGGGCACGCTGCTGGCGCTGCACCGCCGGGCGTGGCTGACCGCCGGGTGGCTGGCGCTGCTGTGCGGGCTGACCCGGCCGGCGGCGCTGGCCGTGGCGCTGGCGGTCGCGGTCGCCGCCGCGCAGCACCTGTGGCGGAGCCGTCGCCTGACGGCCCGTCCGGTGGCCGCCGTGGTGCTGGCCTGCGCCGGGACCCCCGCGTACCTGGCATGGGTGGGGGCGCGGCTGGGCCGCGTGGACGCCTGGTTCCGGATCCAGCAGGCCGGGTGGGGCACCCGGTGGGATCACGGGGCGGCGTTCGCGCGGTTCCTGGGCGAGACGCTGCGGCGGGGTGAGGGCTGGGTGCCGGTGAGCACCGCCGTGCTGGTCCTCGCCGTGCTGGGTGCCACCGCCGCGGCCTGGGGGCGGGGCGCGTGGCCGCCGCTGCTCGTGTACGGGACGGCGATGGTGGTGCTGGCGGTGGGGCAGTCCAACTACTACCACTGCAAGCTGCGGCTGCTGGCGCCCGCCGTCGTCTTCCTGGTGCCGGCCGCCCGCGCCCTGGCGGGGGCCCGTCCCCGTACGGCCGCGGGCGTGCTCGCGGGGGCGGTGCTCTTCGGCTGCTGGTACGGCGCGTACATGGTGACGGCGTGGCCGTACGCCATCTGAGGGCCCGCCGGGGCGGAGCGCCCCCCGGTACGCCGTTCGGCGGGGCCGGTCTGTTAGGCGCCCGGTGTGCGGGGTACCTCTGCGCGGACCGGATGCAGCTCTCACGCTCAGGGGTGACGCATGGAGATCGGGTACAAACTCGCGGCGGAGGCGTACGCGCCGGGTGAGCTGGTGCGGCAGGCGGTCCTGGCCGAGGAGGCCGGGTTCGACTTCGTCGAGATCAGCGACCACTTCCACCCGTGGCTGGACAACCAGGGCCACTCCCCCTTCGCCTGGACGGTGCTCGGCACGATCGCGGCGAGGACCAGCCGGATCGGGCTGGCCACCGGGGTCACATGCCCGACGATGCGCTACCACCCGGCGATCATCGCGCAGGCCGCGGCGACGCTGGCGCTGCTGTCCGAGGGGCGGTTCGTGCTGGGCGTCGGCTCGGGCGAGCGGCTCAACGAGCACGTGACGGGCGAGGGGTACCCGGCCGTCGGCGCCCGGCACGGGATGCTCCGCGAGGCCCTGGAGATCATCCGGCTGCTGTGGAGCGGCGGGTACCGCTCGTACGAGGGGAAGCACCTGCGGCTGGAGGACGCCCGGGTCTTCGACCTGCCCCCGGAGCCGCCGCCGATCGCCGTGGCGGCGAGCGGGCCGGCCTCGACGAAGGTGGCGGCCGAGCTGGGCGACGCGCTGTTCGCGACGGAGCCGAAGCCGGAGATCGTGCGGGGCTACCGCGAGGCGGGCGGGGCCGGCGCCTGCTACGCGGAGGTGCCGATGGCGTGGGCACCCGACGAGCGGACGGCGGCGCGGGCGGCCCTGGAGACCTCCCGGTGGGCGGTGACGGGGTGGAAGGTGATGAGCGAGCTGCCGAACCCGGTGAACTTCGACGCCGCCACGGCGACCGTCCGCGAGGAGGACATCCTCGACGCGTTCGCCTGCGGCGACGACCCGAAGCGGTACCTGGAGATGGCGCAGCGGTACGTCGACGCCGGGTTCGACCGGCTGGTCATGCAGAACGCCGGCCCCGACCCGGACGGGTTCATCGACTTCCACCGCCGCGAACTGGACGCGCGGCTGCGGGAGCTGCGGCCGAAGGGCTCGTAGCGGTGCTCTGTCCATGGGCAGCGCACCGGCCCGGGTGGCGGGGCGCCGCGCCCGAAGGCCCCTGAACGCGGACCCCGTTCGGGGGCGCCGCACACCGCCGCCGGTCGCGCCAGGGTCTGACAGGGCCCTCGGGAAGGGCCTTTCGGCCCATTGCCGGGGCCGCTCGGCGGTGCCTTCCCCGGGACGTGAGGTGATGTGATGCGGATGCGCCCTCCGGTCCGATCGGCCGCCGTCGCCGCCACGAGCGGCCCTCCGGCACGCGCACCACGCGGCGGACCGGGCGCGACGCACGACCCGCACGAGCCGCCGACAGGAAGCAACGATGCCCCGCACCGCCCTCCTCGCCCCAGCCGTCTGCACCCTGGCCGCGGCCGCAACCGCGGCCTCCTTCGTCCAGGTCCGCCCCTGGACGGGTGCCGTCCGGCTCCTGCCGGCCGCCCTCACCTCCCACCCGGCCCTGCTCCCGCACCACCGGGCGCGGGCCGGGGCCGGGAGACACCCCTCCACGGCGTGGGCGTCCACCGCGCGGGCCGCGGCGTGCGCGGTCCACGGGACGTGCGGCGGCTGCGCGCACGAGGTGCGGCCGTGAACGACTACCACGCCCTGCTCGCCCGCCGCGAGGCCATGCGCCTGCGCGACCAGCTCCTCTCCCCCACCGCGCGCCCCGCCCCGGCCGCGGCGCCGCCCCGCGCCTCCGGCCGTACCGCGGCGCCCGCCCCAGGGGCGTACGACGGGGCCGCCGACCGGGAACTGATCATCCGCCATCTGACGGAGGTCACCCCCTTCGAGCAGCTCATCGCCCACCTCTACGACGCGATGTTCGAGCGCCATCCGTACCTGCGGAAGCTGTTCCCCGAGTCGATGGAGTTCCAGCGGGCCCACCTGGGCCGGGCGTTCTGGTTCCTGATCGAGAACCTGGACCGCCCGGACGAGGTCGACTCCTTCTGCACCCGCCTCGGCCGCGACCACCGCAAGCTCGGGGTGCTCCCCGTCCACTACCAGGTCTTCGAGGCCGCCCTGCTGGAGGCGCTCCAGCGGTTCACCGGGGGCAGGCTGGGCGACGACGTCACGGACGCGTGGCTGCGCATGATCCGGCTCGCGACCGCGGGCATGGTGCGCGGCGCCGAGGAGGCCATCGCCGAACCGGCGTACTGGAGCGCCGCGGTCACCCACCACCAGCGGCGCCGCCCCGACCTGGCCGTGCTGCGCGTACGCCCCTCGGGCACGTACCCGTACCGCGCCGGCCAGTACGCGACGCTCCAGACCCCGCTGCTGCCGCTGACCTGGCGGCACTACTCCATGGCGGGCGCGCCGGGGCCGGACGGGGAGCTGGAGTTCCACGTCCGGCGCACCGGGCCGGACGGGGTGAGCGACGCGCTGGTCAACGACACCGGGGTCGGCGACACCCTGCGGCTGGGCCCCGCCCAGGGCACCACCGTCCTGGGCGACGACCTGGGGCGGGACGTGCTGATCGTGGCGGGCGGCACCGGCTGGGCGACCGCGAAGGCGCTGCTGGAGGACCTGGCCGCGCGGCGACCGCCGGGCCGCTCCGCCCATCTGTTCCTGGGCGCCCGCACCTCCGGGGACCTGTACGACGCGCAGGCGCTGGCCCGCCTGGAGAACCGCTGCCCCTGGCTGCGGGTGGTCCCCGTGCTGGACGACGGCCCGGGCGAGCACCGGTCGGTCGTGGAGGCGGTGGCCGCGTACGGGGACTTCAGCGGCCACACCGCCTTCGTCAGCGGCCCGCCCGCGATGGTCACGGCGACGGCCTGGCACCTGACCGGCATCGGCGTCCCCGCCGACCGCGTCCACCACGACCCGGTCGCCGACACCACCCCGCACGCCCTGATGCGGTGATCCCGCCGCCGTGGGGCCCGGCCCTTCGGCGGGCCCGGCCCTCGGTCGGCGGTCGGCGGTCGGCGGTCGGCGGTCGGCGGGACGGTCGCGGCGGGGCGGGGCCGTGTCAGGCGACGGTGCGGACGCGCTGGCTGGACAGCTCGTAGCGGGCACCGACGACGGCCAGCCGTCCCGTGCCGACGCGGGCCGCCAGATCCGGTTCCGCGGCGAGACGGCCGGTGACCAGCCGGGTCTGGGCCGTGATCGTCGCGTCGACACGGGCCGGCCCCGTCCGGGTGCGGTCGATGGCGGGGCGGATCTGCTCCGTGACGTAGGCGATGTGGGCGGGCTGGGCCTCTCCGGTCCCGTCGGCGCGGACGGCCGCCGTGACCGCGCCGCACGACTGGTGGCCCAGCACCATCACGAGCGGGATGCCGAGTTCCAGCACGCCGTACGCGACGCTGCCGAGGACCGCCTCGTCGAGGACGCAGCCCGCCGAGCGGACGGTCATCAGGTCGCCGAGGCCCTGGTCGAAGACGAGCTCGGGCGGGACGCGCGAGTCGACGCAGCCGAGGACGAGGGCGAAGGGGTGCTGCTCCGAGACGGCGAGGAGCCGGTCGCCCGCCGCCTCGTGCGGATGCGTCTGGTGGCGGGTGGCCCAGCGCCGGTTGCCGTGCCGCAGGGCCCGCAGCGCCGCCCCCGGTGTACCGGGGCGCCCGGGCACGGCGGGCGGGGCGTGGAGGGGACCTGGGGCGTCCGGGCGGAGGAGCGGGACGGGAAGCGGGGCGGCCGGGGCGGAAGCCGGTACGGCGGCTCCCGCGCCGAGTACGGCCCCGCCCGCGAGCGCGGCGCGCAGCAGTGCCCGGCGCTGGGGGCGGCGCTCGCGGGCGGGCGCCGTGGAGTCGGGTGTGGAGGTCACGTCCGGCAGGCTAGGACCGCGCCCCCGCCGGACCTCGCCTCTTGGCCATCCGTTGGCCGCGGCTTGGACGAATGATGGACGCCGCCGCCGCGTGGGGTGGCGGCGGGGGCGGGTGCGTACGGCGCGACGGCGGCGTTCGGCGGCGGGCGTACGGCGCGCCGCGCGCACCGGTCCGGCGCCGGGCCTCAGGCCAGGGCGGCGAGGAGGACCGAGGCGTCGTCCCGGAAGAGGGCGCGGCCGCGGGCGGCGGCCGCGCCGCGCGCCGGGCCGTCGGGCACGAGGCGGGAGACGGCCGCCAGCAGGGACGGCAGGTCCGCCGCGGTCGTCGACAGGCCCTCCGCCGCCATGTGGCGGACGCCGTCCGCGCCGTGGCCGGGAATGGGCCGGTAGGCGACGACGGGGAGGCCGGCCGCCAGGGCCTGGACGGCGGTCTGCCCCGCCGCGTTGTCGACCAGGAGCCGGGCGGAGGCCATCAGCGCGGGCAGGTCGTGGGTCCAGCCGAGGGCGACGGCGCCGGGCACCCGGGCGGTGCGGCGGCGCAGCCCCTCGTCGCGCCCGCACAGCACGACGGGGCGCATCCCGTGCCGTACCAGGGCGCGGGCCGTGCGCGGCAGGTCGGAGCCGACGCCCCAGGCGCCCGCCGACAGCAGCACGGTGGGCCGGCGCGGGTCCGGCGGCTCGGCGGGCGGCGCGTCGGCCACGGCGTGGAAGGCGGGGGGCACGACGGGGCCGGGTGCGGCGGTACGGCGGCCGGTGCCCGCGCGGGCCGCCGCGGCCGCGCCGGGGCTGACGCACAGGTACAGGTCGTTGCCCGGATGGAGCCAGCCCCGGTGGACGGCGAAGTCGGTGACGTACACGGCGCTGGGCACGCCCAGGGTGCCGCGCTCGCGCATGCGCCCGGTGATCTGCGCGGCCAGGTGGAAGGTGGAGACGACGACGTCGGGGCGATAGCGGGCCGCCAGGGCCCGCAGCGGGCCCTCGGCCAGCGCGGCGAGCGGCGAGGTGTCCGCGCGCGCGGCCGCCGCGCGACCGGGCCCGGCCTGGGCTCCGGAACGGAGCGCGTCGGGGTGGGGCGGCGCTTCCGGATCGAGTGCTTCGGAGCGCGGTTCCTGCGGGCCGAGTGCCTGGGCGTCGCGTGCCTGCGGGCCGTGTGCCTGGGGGCCGTGTGCTTGCGGGCCGAGTGCCTGGGGGCCGTGTGCTTGCGGGCCGAGTGCCTGGGCGCCGTGTGGGGGCGAGGCGAGGAAGACGCGGTAGATCGCCGTGTAGAGCGCGGGGAGGCGGCGTACGGCCGTGCGGTAGAAGACGCGCAGGGCCGGTCCGGTGCCGGCCGGCAGCAGCGTCAGCACGTCGTGGACGTGCGCCTCGTGGCCGTGCGCGCGGAGCCTGCGGGCGAGTTCGCCGGCCACGGCGTCGTGGCCGGCGCCCATGCTCGCGCTGAGGACCAGGCAGCGCCGCGTCATGTGCCCATCGTGGGGGCGGCGGGCGCGCGGGGCGGTCCGGGCGGGCCTGTTCGGGTGGTTCGCGGGCCCGGCGCAGGGCCGTGGTGGGCCGCGCCGGGGAGGAGCCGGGAGTCTGGAGGGATCGAGGCGCGCGGATCCGGAGGTCTGGCATGGCGGGGACGGCACGGCCGGTCGTGCTCATCACGGGTGCGTCCTCGGGGATCGGGGAGGCCGTGGCCGAACGGTTCTCCGGGGACGCGGAGCGCCGGTGGCGGCTCCTGCTGGCCGGGCGGGACGAGGTCCGGCTCGGCGAGGTGGCACGGCGCACGGGCGGGCGGGGGCTGCGGGGCGACCTCGCCGACCGGGCGGGCGTGGAACGGCTCGCCGCGCGGGCGCTGGAGGCCGAGGGGCGGGTCGACGTGCTGGTGGCCGCGGCCGGGATCGGCTGGGCGGGGCCGTTCACCGGGACGCCGCCCGAGGTCGTGGAGCGCATGGTGGCGGTCAATCTGACCGGTGTGATGCACCTGGTGCGGGCGGTGCTGCCGGGGATGGTGGAGCGGGGGGTGGGGCGGGTGGTCCTGGTCAGTTCGATGGCGGGCTGGGCGGGGGTGGCGAACGAGGCCGCGTACGCGGCGACGAAGGGCGGGCTGCTGGCCTTCGCGGAGAGCCTGCGGTACGAACTGGCCGGCACGCGGGTCGGGGTGACGGCGGTCCTGCCGGGCGCGGTGGACACGCCGTTCTTCGCCCGCCGGGGCGTCCCGTACCACCGTGCCCGGCCGAAGCCGGTCCCCGCGGGGCGGCTGGCGGACCTCGTGTGGCGGTCGGTGGTGTACCGGCGGGACGAGGTGTTCGCGCCGGCGTGGCTGGCGTGGCCGGCGCGGCTGCGGGGCGGGGCGCCGGGGCCCTTTCGCGCGATGGCCAAGCGGTTCGGCTGAGCGCGGCACGGCACGATGCTCGCTCTCTCGATCTGCCTCGCCCTGCTGGCGGCGGTGGGCAACGCCGCTGCCTCGGTGCTCCAGCGGCGGGCCGCCGCCGACGCGGGACCCGCCGGTACGGCGGTGCGCGGGTGGTGGCCGGGGCTCGTGCGACGGCGGGTGTGGGTGTGGGGCGCGGTGATGCTCGGCTTGTCGGGGGTGTTCCAGGCGCTCGCCCTGGCGACGGGGCCGCTTGCGGTGGTGCAGCCGGTGATGAGCACGGAGCTGCTGTTCACGCTGGTGCTGGGCGGGGTGGTGTTCCGGCGGAGCCCGGACCGGCGCACCTGGTGGGCGTTCGGGGCGATGGCGGCGGGCCTGGCCGCGTTCCTGGCGCTGGCCGAGCCGTCGGGCGGGCGGGCGACGGTGCCGGCGGCGGACTGGCTGTGGGCGGGACTGGCGATCGGGATGGTCGCGGCGGTGCTCGTGGTGGTGGCGTCGCGGCTCCCGTCGGCGCCGCGCGCCGCGGTGCTCGGGACGGCGACGGCGATGGGCTTCTCCGCCACGGCGGCGCTGCTGAAGGACGCGCTGGGCAGGCTGCCGGACGGGCTGGGGGCGGTGTTCGGGACGTGGCAGCTCTACGCGGCGGTGGCGGTGGGGCTGACGAGTTTCCTGCTGCTCCAGGTGACGTTCCGGGCGGGGACGCTGGCCGCGTCGCAGCCGGCGCTGACGCTGGGGGACGCGCTGCTGAGCGTGGTGCTGGGGGTGACGCTGTTCGACGAGCGGGTGGTGGTGGGCGTGCGGGGCGTCTTCGAGGCGGTGGCCCTGGCGGTCTTGGTGGTGGCCTGCGTGCGGCTGGCGCGGTCGCCCCTGGTCACGGGGGGCGAGGAGGGGGAGGGCACGTGGTGAGCGCGGGGGGCGGGAGCGCGGGGCGGGGCGCACGGGGTGCGCGGGGTGCCCGGGGTGCACGGGGTGCACGGGCCGCGGTGGCGGGGCTCGCGGAGGCGGGGCTCGCGGGGGCGGGGCGGCGGGCCTCGGGCGCGGGGGCCGGGGGAAGACCGGCGGAAGCCCGGGCGGGGGCTTCGCGGGCGGCGGGACGGGGCGCACGGGGCGCGGGGCGGGCGGGGCGGGTCGCGGGCGTGGCCGCGGCGGCGGGGGTGGTGGGGTGGCACGTCGTCCCCGCCGGGTTGTGGCTGCCGGGCGTGCGTGCGGCGCTGTGGCCCGCGCTCGACGGCCGGGGCGATCCGGGGCGGGTGGCGCTGACCTTCGACGACGGACCCGATCCGGACACGACCCCGCTGTTCCTGCGCGCCCTGGACCGGCTGTCGGTGCGCGCGACCTTCTTCGTGCTCGGCGAGCGGCTGGAGCGGGCGCCGGGACTGGGGCGGCGCATCGCGGCGGAGGGCCACGAACTGGCCGTGCACGGCTGGCGGCACGACCCGCCGTGGCTGCCGCGGCCGGTCCGGGACGTCCGCGAGGTGGCGCGGGCGGCGGCGCTGGTGGAGGCCGTGGCGGGGCGCCGGCCGCTCTGGTACCGCCCGCCGTACGGTGTGCTGACCGGCGGCCGCTGGGCGGCGGCGCGGGCGGCGGGGCTGCGGCCCGTGCTGTGGTCGGCGTGGGGGCGCGACTGGACGGCGGACGCGTCCCCGCTGAGCGTGCGGGCCGAGGTGGCGCGCGGCCTGTGCGGCGGAGCGACGGTGCTGCTGCACGACTCCGACGCGATGTGCGCGCCCGGCTCCTGGCGGGCGGCGCTGGGCGCGCTGCCGGGCCTCGTCGCCGAGTGCCGGGCGCGGGGGCTGGCGGTGGGCCGTCTGGCCGACCACGGGGTGGGCCGGTCGGAGTAGCGCCCGACGGCCGTGCGGCCCGGCGGCGCGGGGTGGGGCGTGCGGCGGCGGTGGCCGGGCCCGGGCTGCCGGGGCCGACCCGGCCACCCGGCCTGCGGGCTGCCCTGCCTGCGCCGCCGTGCACCGCCGTGCGCCGCCGGGGCGGGCAGCGCGCCCGGTCGGGGCGCACCCGGCGGGGGCCGTGCTCTCGTACCGCCGCGGGCGTGGCCGCCGGCCGGCACGCGCCGCGCGCGCCGTACGCGACGCGGCCCGTCGGCCGGGCCGGGCACGAGAGCGGCCCGACCGCCTCACCTACCGGCCGGGGAACGGGGCACGGGCCCCGCGGGCGCACCAGGAGTGCGGAACCGGGTGCGGGTTCCAGTGCAGATCCCAGTAGGCGCGGCGCGGGCGGTGGTCGCGGCGGTGGGAGTGGCCCGGAGCATGGCCGCCCAGCGCGAGGGCGCTCAGGACGGCGGTGACGGCGGCGAGCTCCACGCTCGTCGGTGAACCGTGAACTATCCGCAGGTGATGGCGCATTGGTCCATCGTGCGACGGCGGCGGCCGTCGCGCATCCGCTGCCCCGTTCGCCGGGCCGGACCTCGCGCCGGGACCGGCGTTCGTGCGTCGGAGTGCCGACCGGACGGGTGAGCGGCCGGCACCGCTCCGGGGGCTTCCGCCCTGCCCGCGCCCGGTGCGGGGGGCGCGGAGCCGGGGCGCGGTCACCCCGTGCGGTCGCCTCGCCGCGCGCGGTGGCCGGTGCTCGCACATTCTTTGAGTGAACGTGAGCAACACGCGACGAAAGGGCTCGACATCATGGCCACGTTGTGCAGACCCGCGGTGTCCGTCCCCGAGCATGTGATCACCATGGAGGAGACGCTCGACCTGGCGCGCACCATCCACGCCGACCACCCGCAGCTCCCGCTGGCCCTGCGTCTGATGGAGAACACCGGCGTCCGCAAGCGGCACATCCTGCGGCCCATCGAGGAGACGCTGCGGCACCCCGGTTTCGAGCAGCGCAACGCCGTGTACGAGGCGGAGGCGAAGGCGCGGGTGCCCGCCGTCATACGGCGGGCACTGGAGGACGCGGAACTGCGCGCCTCGGACATCGACGTGATCATCTACGTGTCGTGCACGGGCTTCATGATGCCGTCGCTCACGGCGTGGCTGATCAACACCATGGACTTCCGCAGCGACACCCGCCAGGTGCCCATCGCCCAGCTGGGCTGTGCGGCGGGCGGTGCCGCCATCAACCGGGCGCACGACTTCTGCAACGCCTACCCGGACGCCAACGCCCTGATCGTGGCGTGCGAGTTCTGCTCGCTCTGCTACCAGCCGACCGACCTCGGCGTCGGGAACCTGCTGTCGAACGGCCTGTTCGGCGACGGGATCGCCGCGGCCGTGATGCGCGGCAAGGGCGGCACGGGCGTCGCGCTGGAGCGCAACGGCTCGTACCTGGTGCCGGAGACGGTCGACTGGATCGCCTACGACATCCGGGCGACCGGATTCCACTTCAAGCTGGACAAGCGGGTCCCCGGCACGATGGAGCCGCTCGCCCCGGCGCTCCAGCAACTGGCGGGGCAGCACGGGTGGGACGCCTCCGACCTGGACTTCTACATCATCCACGCCGGCGGTCCGCGCATCCTGGACGACCTCAGCAAGTTCCTCGGGGTGGCCCCGGAGGCGTTCCGCTTCAGCCGGGCCACGCTCACCGAGTACGGGAACATCGCCAGCGCCGTCGTGCTCGACGCGCTGCGCCGGCTGTTCGACGAGGGCGGCACGCCCGACGCGGCGCGCGGCCTGCTCGCCGGCTTCGGGCCGGGCATCACGGCGGAGATGTCGCTGGGCCGCTGGACGACCTCGGAGTCGTCCCGCCCCGCCGCCCGTGCCGCGACGCGCGGTGCGACCACGACCATCACGCCGAAGGCGTTCATCGACGCGTACACGGACAGCGAGGAGCCCGATCGTGCTGGATGAGACCACGACGACCGCCGAGGCGGCGCGGGAGGGTTCCGGCTCGGCGGGCGCCGCGCCGCCACCCGTGCGGGAGTGGCCCGCGCTCGACCTGTCGGGCGTCGACTTCGACCCGGTGCTGGCCGGACTGATGGAGGAGGGTCCGGTCACCCGGATCAAGCTGCCGAACGGGTCGGGCTGGGCCTGGCTGCTGACCCGGTACGACGACGTGCGCAGCGTGACCAACGACCCCCGGTTCAGCCGGAAGCTGGTCGTGGAGAACGACGTCACCCGGCTGGCGCCGCACTTCATCCCCGTCGACGGGGCGGTCGGGTTCGAGGACCCGCCGGATCACACGAGGCTGCGCCGCTCGGTGGCCCCCGCGTTCACCACGCGCGGCGTCGAGCGGCTGCGCGGCCGGGCCCGCGAGATGCTCGACGAACTCGTCGACGGCGTGCTGCGCGACGGGCCGCCGGCCGACTTCACGCAGCGGCTGCTCGCGCCGTTCCCGCTGGCCGTCGTGTGCGAGCTGATGGGCGTGCCGGCGCAGGACCGGCCGCGCATGCACGAGTGGACCAACCTGATCCTGTCGTCGGCGCAGGGCGCGGAGCGCAGCCAGCGCGCCAAGGAGGAGATGTGCGCCTACTTCGCCGAGACGATGCGGCGGCGGCGCGGCACGGGCGGCGAGGACGTCATCGGGCTGCTGTCGGCGGCCGTGGCGGCCGGTGAGATCACCGAGTCGGAGTCGGTGGGGCTCGCCCTGCTCATCCAGATCGGCGGCGAGGCCGTCACCAACAACACCGGCAACATGCTGTTCATCCTGCTGACCCGGCCGGACCTGATGGACCGGCTGCGCGCCGACCCCGCCGGGCGGCCCCGGGCGATCGAGGAACTGCTGCGGTACATCCCGCACCGCAGCGCGGTGGGGCTCTCGCGGATCGCGCTGGAGGACGTGACGGTCGCCGGGACGCGCATCCGCGCCGGTGAGGCGGTGTACGTGTCGTACCTGGCCGCCAACCGGGACCCGGACGTGTTCCCCGACCCGGAGCGCATCGACTTCGGGCGGGCGCCGAACCCGCATGTGGCGTTCGGGCACGGACCGCACTTCTGCGTCGGCGCGATGCTGGCGCGGCTGGAGTCGGAGCTGCTGGTCGACGCGATGGCGGACCGCTTCCCCGGGCTGCGGCTCGCGATGCCGGCCGAGGACGTGCCCTTCCGGCGCGGCGCGCTGATCCGGGGCCCCGAGTCGATGCCGGTGACCTGGGGATGAGCGCGCACGCGACGCCGGACGGGCTGCTGGTGCCGACCGGGCACGGCCGCACCCTCGCCGTCCCCGCCCATCAGGTCACCTTCAAGGTCACGGGTGAGCACGCGAGGGCCGCGTCGAGTTTCGAGGTGGTCGTACCGCCCGGTTTCGACGTGGGCGCCCATGTGCACGCGCACAGCGAGGAGCTGTTCTACCTGCTGGAGGGCGAGCTGGAGGTGCTGGCCTTCGAGCCGCGCGTCCGGACGCGTGACGACTGGCGGAACTGGGAGTCGAGCAGTGGGCGGCGCACGGTGCGGGCGACGCCCGGCACGGTGATCGTGGTGCCGCCCGGCTGTCCGCACGCGTTCGCGAACCGCTCGGGGGAGCCCGCGAAGATGTTCTTCCAGGCGTCGCCGCCGCCGGACCACGAGCGCTACTTCGAGGAACTGCTGGAGATCCTCGACGGGGGCGGGCCGCCGGACCACGCGGCCATCGCCGCGCTGCGGGCCCGGTACGACATCGAGCAGCTGACGCCGATGCGGCACGACGCGTCGCCGCCGCCCGGCCCCTGACACGCCTTCTCCGCCGCCGCGCCGGCTGAGAGCGGCACCGACCGCCGCGGGGCGCGGGACGTACGTCGAAAGGCCCGGGGCCGCCTCTTCGCAAGGCGGCCCCGGGCCTTTCCTTCTTCTCTCGCTGTCGTCGGGTGGTCGTCCCCGTGCGCCGTCGTCGCGCGCCGCGCCTTCCGCGTCGTGCCGTGCCCGTCACCGGGCCGCCGCGTCCGGACCGCCGCCCGGGCCGGCCAGGCACGAGGGCACCGGGACCTGCCTCGGGTACGTCATGCGGTGGGCATCCTCCTGCGTCCACGTGCGCGGGCCGCGCTCGCGCGGCGCTCGCCCGTGGCGGCCATGGCGACGCCCAGCAGCAGGGCGACGGCACCGACGATCACGTTGTTCCAGATGCTGCGGGTGGTGTCGACGCTGCCGGCGACGAGCCACGGCGAGACGATGGTGAACGCGCCGATGGCCACGGCGCACCAGGCCATCGCGTGGGTCCGCTCGTACGCGGTGCCGAGGAGACCGCCCATGCACAGGGCGTACGCGATGCCGAGGATCAGGTTGGTCACGGCGAGCGCCGTGAGTCCGCTGAATCCCGCGATCCACGGTGATGCCGCCAGGTAGACACCGGTGAGGAACGCCAGCGCCTCGACCGCCTGCCCCCGGGGGGTGCTGGTGGCCTGCTCGAACCTGGCGCGCATCTCGGCTACGTCGGGGTGATGCTCGATGGTGGGGTGGGTGGTCATGTCGGGCCGCCTCCTGTAGAAGCCCTTATCTGCCCTTTATCACCATCTAACGCCTCTTAGGCCATTCGGGCAACAGGAACTTTTCAGGTGTTCCTGGCCTTGCGACGGCAGGGCCCTCCCCCGTCGAGCGGCGTACGGATCCGGGGCCCGGAGCGCAGGGCCGGGCGGCAGGACGGGACAGGGCAGGCGGGGCAGGGGCCGGCGACACCTCTGCCGGGCGGCGTCGTTGAGCAGCGAGGGCATCCGCGACGGGCGCCCCACGACGACGGGCCGGGCCCGGCGGCCGGACACGGCCACACCCGCCCCTCCGCACCCGCACCCACACCCACACCCACACCCACACCGGAGAGGGAGAGCATGAACCTCCGCACCGCCACCACCGCCCTCGCCACGGCCGCCGGGGCACTGCTGCTCGGCGCCGCCGGCCCCGCCCAGGCCGCACAGACCGCCCCGCCTTCACCTCAGACCCCCGCCTCGTCCGGCGACGGGGTGGCCCTGGTGAAGAAGGACGAGGTGACGCCCTGGTCCCTGACGGACTTCCTCCTCGGAACGGGGGACTGAGAAGGACGCCCGGGCGGCTCCGGAATGTCCGGCAAGGGGACGAACGGAGTTGTTACCACCACGTTTCGGCCGTGTTACACATCACACACCGATCCGATCCACGCATCGTCCACACTTGAACCGGATCTTGGACGGGCTGTCAACCTGCGGTGACACCCGGTCACCGGCACTCCCGCCCCCACGGTCTGCCGATTTCAGGTCATTGCTTCAAACGGTGACAGAACCTGAAAACCTCCACTGAACGTGCGTCAATCGCCCTCGGTCGGCAGGCTGTTCACGAACCGACCGAACAGGACTCGAAGGAAAGTGATGACCATGACGCACCTGCGGACATCCATACGGCGCACCGCCATTCTCGCGATGGCCGCCGCCGCGGCGATGACCGCCCTGGCGCCGACCGCCGTCGCCGCCCCTGAGCGGGCGAGCACCGGCGAGTCGAGGCTCCACGCGCCGAACGCGCTGGTTCTCACCGTGGCGAAGGGCGAGACGGCCAGGACGGCGACGCCGCTTCGCGCGGTGACGCTGACCTGCGCCCCCACGCCGGGCGGAACGCATCCCGCGCCGGAGGCGGCCTGCGCCGAGCTCCGGGCCGTGGACGGCCGGTTCTCCGCCCTGCGCGGGGACCAGGACCGTGCCTGCATCAAGATCTACGACCCGCTCGTCGTGACCGCCGAGGGCGTCTGGGAGGGGCAGCGCGTCCGGTACGAGCGCACGTTCGGCAACTCCTGCACCCTCCAGACCGAAGCCGGCCCCGTCTTCTCCTTCTGAGCGACACCGCCCGGCCTCCCCGCGGCCCGCGCCCTCTCCACGGCACCTCCCCTGCCACCGGAGAAGGCGCGGGCCGCCGCCGTGCGCGCGGCGGCCCGGACGGCCGGGACTGGCGGCGGGCAAGTGGGTACCTGGAGAGAGAGCGGCCGCCGGTGCCGCCTCGGACCGGCGGCCCGGCGCCGGGCGGCCGGCGGCCGTGAGGTGCGAACCGCGGAACGAGAGCCATGGCCATGGATGTCGAGAGCGTCGCCGACGAGTTGTACGGGCTGCGGCCCTCCGAGTTCACCGCGCTCCGCGAGCGGCGCGCCGCCGAGGCCCGTACGGCCGGGGACCGCGCGCTCGCCGACCGCGTCAAGGCGCTGCGCCGACCGACGGCGGCCGCGTGGGCGAGCAACCTCCTCGTCCGGGCGCGGCCCGACGACGCCCGGTCCCTGGTCGCCCTCGGCGAAGCGCTGAGGCGGGCACACCGGGACCTCGACGGCGCCCGGCTGCGGGAGCTGGGGCGGCAGCAGCACGTCCTGGTGGCCGCGCTGGCGCGGGAGGCCCAGCGGCTGACCGCCGAGGCCGGGGAGAGAATCCGCGACAGTGCGCGCGGGCAGGTGGAGGCGACCCTGCACGCGGCGCTCGCCGACCCGGAAGCGGCCGGGGAGTGGCTGGCGGGCCGTCTGAGCAGGGCGCTGGACGTCCCGGTGGGCTTCGCGGCCCTCGGCGACGGCGGGGGGAGCGCCGCGCGGCACCTGTCGGTGGTGCGCACCGCACCTGGTTCCGGCGGGGCGGAGGAGGGCGACCGGCCGGAGCACGGAGGGCGGCGGAGCGACGGTGCGGCCGGGGCGGGGACGAAGCCGGCCCACCCGGGCGCGCGAGAGCGGCCGGAAGCGGAGCGGCCGGGCGCCGCCGAGCGCCGGCGGGAGGAGGAGCGGCGCGCGCGCATGCGGCTCGAGGAGGAGCGCCGCACGGAGGCCGCCGCCGCGCGGAGGGAGGCCGCGGCACGGGAGGACGAGGTCCGTCACGCCGCCGACGCGCTGGAGGGCGCCGAGCAGCGGGCCCACGAGGCGGACGTGCGGGTGGCGGAGCTGACGGCCCGGCTGAGGGAGGCGCAGGCCCGCGGGGAGGCCGCCCGCCTCGCCGTACAGCAGGCCCGGCTGCGGGTCCGCGAGGCTCAGCGCGCCGCCAGGGGTGCGGCGCGGCGGGCCCGTGAGGCCGTGACCCGGCTGGAGGGCCGCCCGGCGGCCCGGCGGGGGCGGTGAGATCCCGCTGCCGGCCCCGGCGCGACGGGTCCCGCAGGGCGCCGGGATGCGTCGTACAGCATCCCGTACGCCCCCTGAGCGGAGCGCGGCGGCTCCCGGGACGCGACCGCGCGGCGCACCGTGACCGGCGCGACCGGCTCGGGGCCGCGGGCCCTACGGGCCGGGCGCCGGTGCCGTGGGCGCGGGCGGCGCGGCCGGGGCCGGCAGGGCGGCGCGCGGGACCGCCGCCGGCGCGGGGCGCGGGGAGCGGCGCGTGAAGTCGTACAGGTACCGGACCTTGATGCACAGCGCCCACGGGTCGATGGGCTTGACCAGCAGGTCCGCCGCGCCCAGCCGCATGGCCGCGCGGGAGAGCCGCGCGTCGACGCCCAGTCCGGTGACGAGGATGACCGGGATGTGCCGGGTCAGCTCCAGCCGCTGCATGTACCGCAGCACGTCGAGGCCGCTCACCCCCGGCATGACCACGTCCAGGACCACCACCGCCACCCCGCCCCGCAGCACCGCCTTGAGCGCCGCGTCACCGCCCGTCGCGGTCGCCAGGGGGTAGCCGAGCGGCGAGAGCGCGCTGTACAGGGCGAACAGGTTGTCCTCGTGGTCGTCGACCAGGAGGACCTTCTCCCCGCCGGGCATGGGCCCTCACCTCCGCTCCGGGGTCCGGTCCGCACCCGGCCCCCTCCGCCCCCAGCATGCCCGCGGCGGCGCCCGGGCGGCAGGGCGCCCGCGCACCGCGGCCCGCGCGATGGCCGAACCCGTCCGCCGTCGGCCACCGGGGGCCGGCGAGCCTAGCGGGAGGCGAGCAGCAGGCGGCTTTCCGTCTCGTGCTCGCCGGGGACGTGCTGGGCGGACCGCAGCTCGAAGAGGCGGCCGAGCGCCTTCTCGACCTTCTCCACCGCCTGGTGGTCGCCCGTCAGCAGCGCCTCCACCTCCTTGCTCAGCCGGGGTGCCGGGTCGGCCTCGCCCGAGTGGGCGGAACTGTCGAAGGTGGCCATCCACACGGTCGGCTCGCGCCCGGCGGCGGAGTGCGGCGCCACGTCCTCGCAGCCGGCGAAGACCTGGTCCAGGGCCCCGAAGACCGCCACCGCGTCGTCACGCCCGCAGTCGCTGAGCTGGACCGTGACATCGCATTCGGCCGGGTGCTCCCCCGTGCGCCGGTTCGCCGTGCCCGTCCCCTGGTCGCTTGCCATGGCGTCTCCACGTCCTTCCGTCGGATCCTGCGGAACGAGTACCCGCCTTCCCCGCACCGCCACGGATGGCACCTCCGTGCCACTCCGCTGGCGGACGGGCACGGTACGTGTTTGCGGGGAGGCATGCCTGGTACCGGGGTGGGACCAACGGGGGCCATCGCAGCTACCCACGAGAGGAACGGCCATGCCCGCAGGATCCAGCTCCAAGCGCGAGCGCCAGTACGAGCACATCAAGGACAGCGCCCGCGGGCGCGGCGAGGGCGAGAAGCGCGCCAAGGAGATCGCCGCCCGCACGGTCAACAAGGAGCGGGCGCGCAGCGGCGAGGCGAAGTCGTCGGGCGGCGGCTCCGGCAGGTCGTCGTCCCGCGGCGCCTCGTCGGCGCCGAAGGGGGGCGGGCAGCGCTCGGGCGGCGGCTCGCAGGCGACGTACGACGAGCTGTACGCCGAGGCGAGGAAGCGGGACATCCCCGGCCGGTCCTCCATGAACAAGGCGGAGTTGCAGCGCCGGCTCGGCGGTTGACCCGGCCGGGGCCGCCGGATGAGGGGTGCCCCGGCCGGACGGGGCCCCGGGGTGTCACGTGCCGTCCCCGCCGAGCGGACTGCCGTCGAGGCGGGCCAGCAGATCGGCGGGGTCGGCGTAGACGGCGGACGCTCCCGCGCCGGTGAGGTCGGCGCGGGGGATGCCGCCGCACAGCAGCCCCACGCACGTCACCCCCGCGCGCGTGCCCGCCTTCATGTCCCAGACGGTGTCGCCGACGAACACCGACCGGTCCGCGGGCGCTCCGGCCAGGTCGAGCGCGTGGCGCACCGGATCGGGGGCGGGCTTGCCCTCCTCGGTGTCCTCCGCTCCGGCGATCGCGGTGATGACCTCGTCGGCGTCGACGGCCCGGCGCAGCGCGGCGAGTTCGGAGCCTCCCGCGGAGGTGGCGAGGACCACGGTCCAGCCGCGCGCGGCGAGCGTCCTGAGCAACCGGCCGGCGTCCGGCAGGGCGGGCAGCCGGTCGGAGTACGTGCCGTAGAGCGTCTTGTGCGCGGCGCTGAGCGCGGCGTCGCCGCTCCGGTCGCGATCCGGGCCGAGGAGGTGCTCGACGAGGTCCTCGGCCCCCAGCCCGACGGCCCGGTGGACGGCGTGCGTCGGTACGTGGTGGCCGGCCTGCCGGAAGGCCTCCCACCAGGCGACGACGTGGAGGTGGTTGGTGTCGGCGAGGGTGCCGTCCACGTCGAACACGGCGGCGCGGGTCATGTGCGGGTCCTCTCTTCGCTACGGGTCCTGCTCGGGTCTTGGGGCCATGGGCCCACCGGTGGTCCGGCGGGCCCGGTGGCACGGGCCTTCCGGCCGGTGCCCTGGTGCCCCGGTGCCCCGGTGCGCGGGGCACCAGGGCACCGGCTTCCCCCCGCGGCGGTCCTCAGCCCGCCACACCGGTGGATTCGTGGGAGGCCCCGACCGGTTTCGACTCGGGTGACCCGCGCTGCCGCAGGTACACGGAGAAGATCGCCATGGAGCCGATGGCCAGCAGCTCCGACTGCCAGTTCTGCAGGGTGCGGCTCCAGAAGTCCGGTTCCAGCAGGTACGCGGACCAGGGCAGCGGGCTCTCCAGGTCGCGCAGCCTCGCCTCGCCGTACGCGGCGGCGCCGCTCACGGACTGCGCGTACCAGGAGCCGAGGAAGACCGCGCACATCCACATGCCGAGGGAGCGTGAGTACAGGGTCCGCCGCAGTCCGCCGGCCGCCGCCCAGCGCGGCGAGTCGGGGGTGGCGTGGGCGCCGACGCGCTGGTCCTCGTCGGACTCCGTGCCCGCTCGGTGCAGCTCCTTGGACTCCGGCGAGCCGCGCTGGAGCAGCCACACCGTGCCGAAGAGGTAGAGGAAGAACTGCAGGTACTCGGACTGCCAGTTCTCCGTGACGGCGACGGCGAAGTCGGCGGACGTCAGATAGCGGCCGAGGGTGATCGGCTCGGCGCCGATCGCGCGCATCTCCCCGTTGTACTCCGCCCGGCCCGCGAGGGCCTGGCAGAAGAGGGTGACGAGGAAGCCGGCCCCGAAGACGAGGGAGAGGCCGTTGTCCCTGGCGAAGCGGGCGGCACGGTTCATCGGTGGGCCGCTCCGAGCACGCTGAAGTACACGAGGCCGCCGAGCAGGGTGAGGGCGTACAGCGTGAACATGGTGCGCACGGCGGGTCAGTCCCCCGTCACTCGGCAGTCGTAGGGGCGCTCGGGGCGCGGCACGCAGCCGGCCGCCCGGATCCTCCAGCCGTCGGGGAACCAGGTGGCGAAGTACGTGTCGTGCTCCAGGACGACGCGGCCCTGGTGGCCGTACACGTCGGTGGTGCGCACCCTCCCGGGCGCGGGGAGGGCCGCGTCGGTGAGTCCCGCCTCGCATGAGGGGCCGGGGTCCCGCGCGAGCGCCTCGCGGGTGGCGGGGGCGAGCAGGCGGCAGGCTGCGGCGGCGCTCTCGGCCTGGGCGGCGCTCTCGGCGTGGCGGGCGAAGTCGAGGGCCGCCGCGGTGACGGCGTCGCGCTCGGCCGCCGGCGTGGTGCAGCCTCCGGCCCATGCGGCGGCGGCCGCCGCGAGGGCCACCGCGGTGGCCCCGGCGGGGCGGCGGGCGCTGACCGGGCACGGGGGCGCGGGAGCGCTGACCGGGGACGCGGCTCCGGGTGGCACGGCATGGGGAGACCCGGCTCGCGGTGGTGCGGCTCGTGGGGAAGGGGCGCGCGGGGTCCGGTGCGCCGGGGGCGCCCCCGGGGAGTGCGTGCCGGGAGAGGGCCGGCTCGCGGAGGATGGGCTCACGGGGCTCGTCTCCTTTCACCGGCCGGCCTCGCCGCGTGATCGGTGGGGCGTGGCTCATGAGCATGGGGGCGCGGGCGCCGCTGGTCACGTCACGGCCCCGCGACACCCTGGTGCCTTCCTCCCGGTGCCGTAGCCGGTGCGGGCGGGAGCACCGCGACGGTGGGCGGCCACGACGGTGGGGCCGGCCGTACGCCGCGCCCGGCCGGGGCGGCGGGCGCGGAGGGGCCGGCGACGGAGCGCGGGGATGCGATGCGGGGCGGGGGCGGGGCGGGGTTGTGGAGCGGGTCGGTGCGGCGGGTCCGTGGGGCGGGGGGCTGTACCGCTTCGCAGGGGGTACCGGGAACAGGTCTGGCGACATCGGGAGGACGCCATGCCTGTGCAGCGGCGGGACGACGGCAGGGAGGCGGGCGGGGCGACCGGCTCGCGGGAGGCCGGGGGGCGGCAGGAGCATGGGCTGTGGCGGGGGCGGCGGGAGACGCCGGAGGAGCGGGCGGACCGGCGGTGGACCGAGCTGGTGCAGGAGATCAGGGTCGCGCAGACGGGTGTGCAGATCCTGTTCGGCTTCCTGCTGACGGTGGTCTTCGCACCCAGGTTCGCGGACCTGTCGGACGTGAACCGGACCATCTACATCGTCACGGTCGTGCTCGGTGCGGCGGCGACGGGCGCGCTGATCGGCCCCGTGTCGTTCCACCGGATCGTGTCGGGGCGCAGGATCAAGCCGCAGACGGTGGTCTGGGCGGCACGGCTGACGTTCACCGGACTGGTGCTGCTGCTCGCGACGATGGTGTCGGCGCTCTTCCTCGTGCTGCGGGTGGCGACGGACGACGGCTTCGTACCGTGGCTCGTGAGCGGGGTGGCGCTCTGGTACCTGCTGTGCTGGTTCGTGCTGCCGATGTGGGCGCGCCATCGCTACACCACGCGTGACTGAGGGCCGGCCACGACCCGCTCGACGGTGTCGGCCTGGGCGGCGGGCTTGTCCGGGCGGTGCCGTACGACGCGGGCGAAGCGCAGCGTCACCCCGGCCGGGTAGCGCGGGGAGCGCTGCAGTCCGTCGTACGCGATCTCGACGAGCAGTTCGGGTCGTACGGTGACGGTGGAGCCGTCGTCCGAGACGGCGAGCTCGCGCAGCCGGTCGGTCTGCCAGCGCAGCATCTCGTCCGTCAGGCCCTTGAACGTCTTGCCCAGCATCACGAACGTCCCGTCGGCGGCGCGGGCGCCCAGGTGCAGGTTGGACAGCAGTCCGGTGCGCCGCCCGTGGCCCCACTCGGCCGCCAGGACCACGAGGTCGAGGGTGTGGACCGGCTTCACCTTCAGCCACGAGCGGCCGCGCCGCCCGGCGCTGTAGGGCGCGTCGAGCGCCTTGACGAGCACACCCTCGTGCCCCCGGTCGAGAGTGCCGGCGAAGAACGCCTCGGCCGCCCGGCGCTGCCCGGGGTCGGCGGGGTCGGTGACGACGGTCCGCCTCACCCGCAGGGGGTCGGGCACGAGGCGCGCGAGTTCCGCGTGCCGCTCGTGTCCGGGCAGGTCGAGCAGGGCTCTCCCGTCCAGGGCGAGGAGGTCGAAGAAGACGGGGGACACCGGGCGGGCCGCCGCGGCGGTGGCCACATCGACGCGTGAGCCCACGCGGGAGGCGGTCTCCTGGAAGGGTACGGGGCGGCCGGCCCCGTCCAGGGCGATCACCTCGCCGTCGAGGATGAACGCGTCGCCCGCCACGTCCCGCGCGACGCCGCGGACCTCGGGGAGCCGGTCGGTGATCTCGTCCAGGGACCGGGTGTAGATCCGCACGTCGTCGCCCGAGCGGTGGACCTGGATGCGGATGCCGTCGAGCTTCTCCTCCACGGCGCACGGCCCGAGCGCGGCGAGCGCGTCCGCGACGCTCTTCGCGGTGTGGGCCAGCATCGGCTGGACGGGGGTGCCGACGGCGAGGCGGAACCTCTCCAGTACGGCCGGGCCCTCGGCGAGCAGCGCGGTGGCGACCCTGGGCAGCGATCCGTCGAGCATGACCGCGCGGCGCACGTCGGCGGGCGGTGCCCCGGCCGCCTGGGCGACACCTTCCAGGGCGATGGCGTCGAGGGCGCCCTGCCGCACCTCCCCCGCGAGCAGCCGGACCAGGAACCGCTGCTCGGGGGCGGTGGCGGCGGCCATCAGGTCGCGGACGAGCCGGCGGCGCTCCGTACGGGAGCCCGCGCCCGCGACACCGGCGAGCGCGGTGAGCGCGGCGTCCGTGCCGGCGACGGTGAGGGTCGCGTGTCCGGCGGGCGCGACGGGGTCCTTGAGGGTGGACCAGCCGATGCCGATGCGCCCTTGCGGAAGACGGCCCGCGAGGTAGGCGATGACGAGGGGGACCTCGGCGGGCGGGGTCGCGGCGAACAGGTCGGCCAGCACGGCGATCTTGCGGGAGCGCGCCGAGGTGGCGGCGACCTGCTCGGAGACGTCGGCGAGTCGGGCCAGCAGCATGCGGCCCATGGTGCCCGCCGCGCGAGCCGCCCGCACGCGGGGCGGCACACCGGAGCGGCCGCGACACGGTACCGAGCGGCTGGGCACCGGGCGGCGCGGACGGATGCCCGGGCGGATGTCCGGGCGGATGTCCGGGCGGATGTCCGGGCGGGGCCAGGGGCGAGCGCCGGAGCGGTGCGCGGCGGATGCCCGGGCGGGGGCGGTGCGGGGCGATGAGCGACGGGGTCGTGTGCCCGGGGGCGGGGGCGGAGGGCGGGAGCGAGAGGCCATGGCGCCACGCCGCGAACGGACCGATACGGGGGCGCCGGGGTCGCGCCGGGGCGGACGGGGCGGGGACGGCGCTCCGGCAACGGACACCGGAGCGGCCGGGCGGCGCGGACGGAGGCCGGGGTGGGGCGACGAAGTGGGCCAGTGTCGTGGACGGACCGGATGGGCGAGGCGGGACGGACCAAGCGGGATGCCGGGGCGGACGGGACGCGGTGTCGGGGACGAACCCGGGCAGGGCGCCGGGGGGACCAACCTGGGCGGGCGCGGCGCCGGAGCGACGCCGGCGGGACGTCGGCCCGTGGCCGCCGGTCAAGCGGCATGTCTCCCCTCCTTCACCCGACTCCCCTACTCTGCCGCCGACTTCGACTGCGTCGAGCGGAAGGCAGGGGACATCATGAGCGTGTGGGCACGTGGTGCGGGGGCCGTCGCGGTGGCGGCGGCCCTGGTGCTGGGTGCCGGTCCGGGCGCGGCGGTGGCCGCCGACCCGGTCCGGTCGCCGTACGGCGCGTCGACGGGGGTGGGCGTCCACAACGCGTACGAGAAGGCCAAGTACCGCTACTTCGCCGACGCCTTGGACTCGGGCGCGGCGATGCTGGAGCTCGACGTGTGGACGAACGCGTTCGGCCGGTCCTGGCGGGTGTCGCACGGCAATCCCCTCGGCAACGACAACAACTGCGAGAACGCCGCGCACGCGGGCGAGCTGCGCACCAGGCCCCGCAACCAGGACCTCGGCGGCTGCCTCGCCGACATCCGCGCCTGGCACGACGCCCACCCGGGGCACCGGCCGGTGCTGCTGAAGATCGAGATGAAGGACGGCTTCCAGGCCCGTCACGGGCGGGGGCCGGCCGATCTGGACGCGCTGTTGACGGCGCGTCTGGGGGACGCCTTGTTCCGCCCGGCGGATCTGGCCGGGGCGCACCCGGACCTGGACACCGCCGTCCGCGCGGACGGCTGGCCCACCCGTGACCGGCTGGCGGGGAAGTTCGTCGTCGAGCTGATCCCCGGCACGGTCGAGGAGGGCAACCCGGCCGACTCGCTGTGGACCGATCGCGAGTACGCCGCCCATCTGCGGGGTCTGGCGGCCGCCGGGCGGCTGCGGGAGGCCGGGGCGTTTCCGGCCGTGCACCGGGCGCAGGGCGGCGACCCCCGACTGCGGTACGCGGACGCCGGTCTGCGGCCGTGGTTCGTGGTGTTCGACGGCGACGCGTCGGTGTACGCGGGCGGCTCCGTGGACACCTCCTGGTATGCGCGCCACGACTACCTGCTCGTCATGACGGACGCCCACAGCGTCGCTCCCGCCATCGACGGGACCCATCCGACCGAGGCGCAGGCCCGCGACCGCCTGGCCCTCCTCGCGGGCCGGCACGCCAGCGTCGTCTCCGCCGACTGGTACCCGCTGCCGTCCGTCCTATCGACGGTCGTCCCGCGCGCGGGCGGGTAGCCGGCGGGGGGGCAGCGAACACGTGCTCCGCGGGCTGGGCGGAGCGGGGGACGAGACACGCCCGGCCGGGGCTCCCGGGCAGCCGAGGACCACTACGGGGGCTCCGGGGTGGGCGGGGCGGCCGACGACCGCCTGGCCGCCGAGGGCGATCGGCACACGATCAGGGCGACGACCCGGGGGCGAAGGGACGGTGTGCCGCCCGGCCAGGGGCATCCCACCAAGAGACCGTCAGGGCAGCGCACGGCACGGCCGGAGCGCGGATGGGCGGGGGTCGCGGTCCTCGGGGCCGCGCGGACGGCCGTGCCTTCGCCGCGCTCGCGGGCGTCCGTCCGCTCCGCGCACGCGAGCGGTGGCTTGGGCGGCGTGTCATCCCACTCGGGGGCGCCGGAGGCCGAGGCGTGCCAGCAGACCTGCCCGCGACCGGTCGGGGCGGCGTCCCCCCTCCCGGCCGGCCGTGGCGGGGCCGGCCGGTGTGCGGTGACCCGGTCCGGCGTCCGCTCCGGGCGGGGCGGGAAGGCGCGTCCCTGCCGCGGCCCGCTGCCCTGCCCGGCGGTGCGAGCGCCGGGCGATGGCCGCCCGCACGGTCTCCTCGGCGGTGGGCCCCGGGCCGGCGGCCACGAGCTCGGCCGCCCTGGCGTCGCCGGTCGCCGCCCCCGCGGGGGGCGCGCCCCGCCGGCCCGGTGTGCGGCGCCGTGCCGTCGCGGCCGGTGCGGGTGGCCGGGCCTCCGCCGGTGACACGTCCGAGGCCCGATCAGACGGGGGATGGTGGACAACCGGCGACGCGGAAGGTGCGCCGGGGCCGGGTGGTGGTGCGCAGACCGCCGGGAAGCCGGTCCTCCCCCCTGTGGTGAGGCCGTCGGCGGGGCCCGGTGCCGGCCACCGGGAACGGGCGGTGCGCAGGGCCTTGGCCAGGGCCGTGCGCAGCTCCGCCCGCTCCGCCGGGTCGCCCGCGACGAGCAGCCGGTCCGCGACCGCGCGGCCCGCCGGGGACACGGGGTGCCCGTAGGGCGGCGCGGGGCGGAGCCGGTCCAGACGGACCCGTTCGCTGCCGTCCGGCACCGTCTCCGCCACCTGGAGCGGATCGAGGAACGAGGCGATCACGGCCGCCTCCTCCCAGGCGTCCCCTGCCTGGGCCAGCAGCATGCGACGACGGCGGGCGCGCCATGTGCGCGGCCGGTCGTCCTCACCCGCCCGCAGCCGCCGGAGCAGGTCGGCCGGGGTGCGGCCGGTCAGCAGGGCCTGGTGGCGCGTGGCCGCGGCCTCGACCTCGCGGGCGAGGTAGAGCCAGACGACGGCGCGATAGCGGTTCAGGTGGTAGGCGACCGGGGTGAAGTGGCCGGTTCTCGCCAGTCTGGTGAAGCGGTCGGCCGCGATCCCGGCCAGTTCGGCCGCCCGGGCCGTGCCCACGGTACCGACCCGGTCGCGCAGGCCGTCCGGGAAGCCCGGCTCGGCGCGGAGCCGGGCGATCTCCTCTCCGGGCACCCGCGGGCGGCCGCCCGCCGGCCCGGGCACCATCCGCACGTGCCCCAGATGCACCGCGAGGTCGAACTCGCTTCGGCGCAGGGCCAGTTCCCGCGCCGCCCTGCCGTAGGCGACCGTGTCACGCGTCTCTTCGTCCGTCATGCCGGGCTCCCCCGTCCATCGATCACGACTACTCTGTGTGACGAAGGTAGCGCGATCGACGCGACTCTGCCCGACCCTGTGGATAACTCCGTGTGAGCGCCGCCGGTCAGGCGGAGCCGGAGGCGCTCGCCCGGCGAGCGGCCACGGCCAGGTGCTCCCCCACCCGGTTGACGAGCAGCGTCATCTCGTAGGCGACATGCCCGACGTCGGCCTCGGAAGCGGTGAGCACGCAGAGGCAGCTGCCCTCGCCCGCGGCGGTCACGAAGAGCAGTGCGTCGTCCAGCTCCACCATGGTCTGGCGTGCCTCACCCACGCCGAAATGGTGCCCGGCGCCGCGGGCGAGACTGTGGAGGCCCGACGCGACGGCGGCGAGGTGCTCGGCCTCCCCCCGGCCCAGTTCGCTGCTCGTGGCGGTCACGAGCCCGTCGTTCGACAGCACCAGGGCGTGGCGTATGCGTGCGACGCGCTTGGTCAGGTCGTCCAGGAGCCAGTCGAGTTCCTTGTCGAGCGCCATGCTCGGTCCTCCCCGTTCGCGAGTGTCCCCGTTTTCCCCGTGTCCGCGTAAGCCTTACCCACCGGCGAGGACGCGGCAAGCGCCCTCCCGGTCACCGGGAAGGGGGGAGCGGTCGGGGGCGCAAAGGGGGCGTGCGGGGTGCCGTCGACCGTGCGCGCGCACGCCGCGAACCGGTTCGCGCCCCGGTCCCGCCCCCGGCCCGGCTCTCGCTGCAGGGCCGGGGAGTTCGCGCGCGGGGTGCGCCCCGGCGGGTGGCCGACGCTGTTCCCTCCGGCCCGGCGGGCCGCGCTCGCCGCCCGCCACCGGCGGCCGCTCACCGGCGACGACCCGCGCGCCGAGCGGACCCCGCGGCCCCCGCACGCCGGTTCGCGCCGGCGTCCGGCGCCGTACGCGGACGCGGTCGCTCCCCCGCCTCGGCCGGGCGCGTGGCCTGATACCGCCGCCCGCTCGGCACGCGGCGCGCCTCGCGCCGCGGTTCTGGACGTCCGTCCCGCGCGGGACGGCGGCAGGCCGGGTGCCGGTCCGCCGTGCGGTCGCGGACCTCGCGCGGCGGCGGGGCGAGCCACCCGGAGGCGGTGGCGCGGCTGCCCGGGGCGCCGCCGGTCCCCAGTGCCGTCCGGACTCTCGACGGCCGGGTTACCCGCTGGTTAAGGTGCGCCGACCGGCCCCGCACGGCGTCCTGCCGAGATGCGCGGGGCCGCCTCGACTGCGACGACGGGAGGCCGCCGTGACCGGGACGGACGAGGGGCGCGCGGGCCCTGGCGGGCTCCCCGGGCGGGCGTCGGCCGATGGCGGCGAGGACGACGACCGGCTCTACGTGCTGACCGCCCTGCTGCTCACCCCCGCGCGGTTCCCGAGCGTCCTGGGGGACGACTACCCGCAGGCCTGCCGGACGCTCGGCCTCGAGCCGTACGCCGAGGGGTACGGACTGGTGCTGGGCCAGGACGGCGAGGGTGCGCGCTGGACGGTGGCCGTGGACGACGTCTCGCTGGTCGCGGTCGCCGTCGCCGCCTGGGACTGCGGTATGGAGTACGACCTCTCCCCGGACGAGCGCAGTGTCGTCGCCGCGCTGCCCGGCTGGCCGCTCGCGCTGGCGGTGGCGGCGCCGGGCGTCCCGGCGCCGCACGATCCGGAGCCCGCGGAGGGCGATCCGCCTGCGCTGTCGCCGCCGGACGCCACCGGGTGGGGGCCCGCCCAGCGGCGGCTGGGCGCCGACGAGATAGCCCTGCGGTGGGAGGTGTGGCGCGGGCAGCTGGACGCCGGCGACTTCGCCCCGTCCGGGTCATCGGGTCCGGTGGACGCGGCGGCCGGCCCTCAAGCCCGGGACCGCGGGGCGGGCGGGGGCTTCGCCGCGCGCGTCACCGAGGGAGAGTCCGCGCCGCCGGGCGGCTCGGGGCAGCGCCCCGGCGGCGGCGCCGGGGCCGCCCTGGGCCCGCAGGCCGCCGTACGGCGTGTGCTGCGTGAGGTGGGGACCTATCTCGAGGACCCACCGCCGCCCGGGCGGGTGCGCTCGATGTTCGCGCCCGGCGGGGCGCGCACGCTCCGCGTGGACGGGCCGGGCTGGTCGCTCGTGGCGCGGACCGACGACATCGCGTTCGTCCTGGTCGACGAGCGGCCCGGCGAGGTACTGCCGGTCGGGCGCGGCGCACGGCTGCCGGCCTTGCTGGAGGGGCTGGACGCCATGGCGGTCCGCCCAGGCTGAGACGGGGGTACGGCGGGGGGCGGTCGTCACGGGCCGGCGCTCCCGGCGTCCGGGGGTGCCCGCGGCCGGCACGGGCACGGGCGTCCCGCCTCAGCGGCCGATCTCGCGGCGGGCGGCGGCCCGCCGCAGGCGACGGCGCTGGCCGGGGTCCAGGGCCAGATAAGCGATGGCGGGCACACCCACCACGACCAGCAGGGACATCCAGAAGCCGATCAGGGGCATCAGCAGCAGCCCGACGGCCACTCCCCCGACCATGATCTTGGTTCTCGTCGGCACGGACGCCTCCTTCTCGGTCGCCTTCGGGTGGAACGTCCGGCCGCGGGCCCGGGTTCCCGCCGCCGCTCGGAGCGGTTCAGCCGGCGGTGCGCAGCGGCTCGCCGACCGCGTGCAGATGGTCGAGCACCTGGCGGTAGGAGTCGAGCGCACCGGTCTCGGTGTACGGGACACCCAGCGTCCGGCAGTGGGCGCGGACCAGTGGCCGGGCAAGGCGCAGGTGGGGCCTCGGCATGCTCGGGAAGAGGTGGTGCTCGATCTGGTAGTTGAGACCGCCGAGCAGCCAGTCGGTGAGGGGCCCGCCCCGGATGTTGCGCGAGGTGAGGACCTGCCGGCGCAGGTGGCCCCAGGTCTCGTCGACGTGGCCGCCGGGCATCGCCATGCCCTTGTGGTTCGGGGCGAACGCCAGGCCGAGGTGGAGCCCGAGGAGCATCTGGTGGATCGCCGCGAAGAGCAGGGCCCGGCCCAGGGGCATGGCGGTGAGCAGCAGCACGGCGTACCCGACGAGATGGGTCACGAGGAGGCCGCCCTCGACGGCGCGCGCCCGGCGGGTGACGCGCCGCTCCCGCGTGGAGAACACCGCCCGGAGGCCGTACGCCTTGAGCGCGATCCCCTCCAGGGTGGTGAGCGGGAAGAACAGCCACGCCTGGTGGCGGGTGAGCCAGCCGCGCGGTCCGGTGCGGCCGTCCGCCTGGTGCGGGGCGAAGACGAGGACGTCGGGGGCCACGTCGGGGTCCTTGTCGACGTGGTTGGGGTTGGCGTGGTGGCGGTTGTGCTTGGCGTTCCACCACTCCTGGCTCATGCCGAGCAGCAGGTTGGCGTGCAGGATCTGGATCAGGTGGTTGGTGCGGCGCCGGGTGGCCGTCTGGGCGTGCCCGGCGTCGTGGGCGATGAATCCCGTGCGCGCGGAGAGGACCGCCAGCGGAACGGCGAGCAGCAGGGACCACGAGGAGCCGCCGAACCGTACGAGCGCCGTGGCGACGGCGGCGAGCGCCAGCAGATTGACGGTGATCTCGGCGGCGTACCAGGCGGGGCGCCGCTCCAGGAGCCCCTGCCGCCGGACCGCGCGCAGAAGGGGGGTGAACTCGCTGCCGCTCGCGCGGGCGGGCGCCTGGAGGCGCTCCGGCGGAGCGGCGGTGGCCTGGGGCATGGTGTCTCCGTCTGTGGGCCGAGGGGTCGGGCGGGAATGCCGTCGCGCCGTCGTACGGGCGGCGGCGTGGCTGCGGCGCCCTGGAGGCGTCGTGTCGTGAACCTACGGAGCCGGGTGCTCCCGCGGCCATGGCGGCAGCACCCGGACCGGGCCGGGGGCCGCCCCGCCGTCCCGGCCGGGGGGCGGCCCCGCCGTGCGCGGTGGTGCAGGCCCCACCCCGCACGGCCGGATGTGAGCCGGCTCACGTGCGGAGCGGATCCCTCCGCCCGATGACTGCTGTACTGTCGGCGCTTCCGCGCTCAACTAGTCAAATTTGAGGAATACGACCGTACTGTGCACTGGGATCCCGCTCTCTCCGCTCTCGCCCACTGCTCCGCCGTCTTCCTGCCGGCCGACCCCTCACGCTCCGGGCGCATCGCCTTCCGGGCGCCCGGCGACGGACCGCTGCCCGCGGCACCGGGCGCCGCCGAGGAGCTGGACGTCGTCGCCGACGACGCCCTCCCGCGGCGCGCGGCAGCGCTCTGCCTCCCCGTACGGGACGCCCTCCCGCTGCTCGCGCGCGTCGGCGCGGGAAGGGTCGCCGGACCGTCGCGGTCCTGCGCCTTCTGGGGAGCGGCCGCACTCCTCGCCCTCCATGTCGTCGCCCGCGGACGACTGCTGCCGGGCGTGACGCCGGGCGGCTACGACGCCTGGCGGGCCGGCCCGCTGTCCGCGCAGGACACCGACCGGTTGCGGACGCTCGCCGCGTCCATGCCGCCCAGCGCCCACGCCGTGCCCGTCGGCACGGCCGCCGACGGGACGGCACTGCTGCCCGAACCGGAGTCCCTGCTGCGGGCGTTCCTGGACGCGGTGGCCGACGTGCTGCCCCGCACCCCGGCCGCCCCCCTCGCGGCCGGCTTCGCGCCGTTCGCGCAGGACGCGCCGCAGCGGGTGCCGGAACTGCGGGACTGGGCGGCCGACGTGGCGGCCGGGCACGACGCGGGTGTGCGGCTCTCGCTGCGGATCGAGGTGGCGGGCCTGGACGGCGCCGCCGAAGCCGCTTCCTTCCGCGCCGTCCCCCAGCTCCACCACGTGGGCGACGCCGCGCTCGTCGCGGACGCCGGACAGGTCTGGTCCGGCGCCGCCGGCGCGGCGTTCGGCGCGTGGGCCCGCAGGGACGCGCTGCTCACGCTGCGCCGCGCAGCGCGCGTGTGGCCCGCCCTGTCACCCCTGCTGTCGGCCGCCGTCCCGGACGCCCTGGAACTCGACGACGAGGAGATCGCCGAGCTGCTGGGCGACGCCGGGCGGGCCCTCGCCCAGTCCGGCGTGGAGGTGCACTGGCCCAGGAGCCTGGCGCGCACCCTGACCACGAGGGCCGTCGCCGGGCACCCCGCGGACCGGGGCACCCCGGACGGTCGGGCCTCCCGGGCGCCGTCGCTGCTGTCCGCGGACGCGCTGCTCTCCTTCGACTGGCGCTTCGCCCTGGGCGGCGTGCCCGTGGACCGCGCCGAACTGGACCGGATCGCCGAGGCGGGCCGCCCGCTGGTGAGGCTCCGCGACCGGTGGGTGCTGGTCGACCCCGAGGAGGTGCGCCGCGCCCGCGAGCGGCGGGACCGCCTGATCCCGCCCGTGGAGGCGCTCGGGGCGGTCCTGGCGGGCACGACCGAGGTGGACGGCCGGCCGGTCGAGGTCGAGGCGTCGGGGCGGCTGCGGGAGCTGCGTGACGTGCTGGCGGACCCGGAGGGCGGCCCGCGGGAGGCCGGTCAGCCCGCCGCGCTCGCCGCGACCCTGCGCGACTACCAGCTGCGGGGCCTGGACTGGCTGCACCGCATGACCTCCCTCGGTCTCGGCGCCTGCCTCGCCGACGACATGGGGCTCGGCAAGACCGTCACCCTCATCGCCCTCCATCTGCGCCGGCGGAGCGACCCGGCGTCCGCCGGTCCGACGCTCGTCGTCTGCCCGACCTCGCTGATGGGCAACTGGCAGCGCGAGATCGAGAGGTTCGCGCCCGGCACACCGGTACGCCGCTTCCACGGGCCGCACCGCGCCCTGGACGGCGTCACCGACGGGTTCGTACTCACCACGTACGGGACGATGCGGCTCGACGCCGGGCGCCTCGCGCGCGTGGACTGGGGGATGGTCGTCGCGGACGAGGCCCAGCACGTGAAGAACCCCTACTCGGCGACGGCCCGCCGGCTGCGCACCATCGGCGGCCGGGCGCGCGTGGCCCTGACCGGAACGCCCGTGGAGAACAACCTCACCGAGCTGTGGGCGATCCTCGACTGGACGACGCCGGGCCTCCTGGGCCGCCTCGGCACCTTCCGCGGCCGCTACGCCCAGGCGGTCGAGGGCGGCGCCGACCCGGCCGCCGCCGAACGGCTGTCGCGTCTGGTCCGCCCCTTCCTGCTGCGCCGACGCAAGTCCGACCCCGGCATCGCGCCGGAGCTGCCGCCGAAGACGGAGACGGACCGGGCGGTGGCGCTGACGAAGGAGCAGGCGGGACTGTACGAGGCGGTGGTGCGCGAGACGCTCGCCGCCATCGCCGAGGCGGACGGCATGGAGCGGCGCGGGCTGGTCGTCACCCTGCTCACGGCGCTGAAGCAGATCTGCAACCACCCCGCCCAGTACCTGAAGGAGGAGGGCGCGCCCCGGCTCGCCGGCCGCTCGGGGAAGCTGGAGCTGCTGGACGAACTCCTCGAGACGATCCTGTCCGAGGGCGCGGGCGTGCTGGTCTTCACCCAGTACGTGCGCATGGCGCGGCTGCTGGCGGGGCATCTGGCCGCGCGTGGCGTGCGGGCGCAACTGCTGCACGGGGGCACGCCGGTCGGGGAACGCGAGGCGATGGTGCGCCGTTTCCAGGACGGGGAGGTGCCGGTGTTCCTGCTGTCGCTGAAGGCGGCGGGGACGGGGCTGAACCTGACGCGCGCCGAGCACGTCGTCCACTACGACCGCTGGTGGAATCCGGCCGTGGAAGCGCAGGCGACGGACCGGGCGTACCGGATCGGGCAGACGCGGCCGGTGCAGGTGCACCGGCTGATCGCCGAGGGGACGGTGGAGGACCGCATCGCGGAGATGCTGGCCCGCAAGCGGCGGCTGGCCGACGCGGTCCTGGGCGGGGCGGGCGAGGCGGCGCTCACGGAGCTGACGGACGCCGAACTGGCCGAGCTGGTACGGCTGCGCGCGCCGGACGGCGGCTACGACGAGGACGGCGCCCGCGGGGAGCCCCGCGACGGCGGTGCGGCGCCGGAGGGCGGCGAGAACGGGACGAGCGGAGGGCGGGGACGATGAGCGGTGCCCATGAGGACGAGGCGACCTTCGGGGCGCTGCCCCCGGCGCGGGGTAGGGGCTTCGCGGAGACGTGGTGCGGGCGGGCCTGGCTGAAGGCCCTGGAGGACACGGCTCTCGACGGGGAGCAGCTGAAGCGGGGCCGGGCCCGGGCGCGCGCGGGCGCGGTGGGCGCCGTGACGGTGCGGCCGGGGCGGATCACCGCCGTCGTCGCGGACCGGGACGGTGCCGCGCACCGGGCGGACGTACTGGTGCAGCGGCTGTCGGACGCGGAGTGGGAGCGCTTCGTGGGCACGGTGCTGGAGCGGGCCGGGCATGCCGCCGCGCTGCTCGACCGGGACGTGCCGCCGCACCTGGTGGAGGACGCCGCCGCGGCCGGGGTCGAACTGCTGCCGGGCGTGGGGGATCTGGAGGCGCAGTGCGCGTGCGGGGCGTGGGACCACTGCCCGCACACGTCGGCGCTCTGCTATCAGGTGGCGCGGCTGCTCGACAGGGACCCGCTGGTCCTGCTGCTGCTGCGCGGACGGGGCGAGCGGTGGCTGCTGAAGCGGCTGACGGCGCTCGGCGCGGCGGACGCCGGCGCGGGGGACGCGACCGGGGAGCCGGAGGGCGTACGAGCTGACGAGGCGTTCGCGATGGGGGACATCCTGCCCGCGCTGCCGTCCCCGCCACCCGTCCCGCAGCAGGCGGGTGCGCCGCCGTCGCCGGCCGTGGAGACGGCTGCGGGGTCTCGCGTGGACGCGTCGGCACTGGAGGTGCTGGCCGCCGACGCGGCGCGGCGGGCGCGGCTGCTGCTCGCCGAGGTCCTGGCCGGGCCCTCTCTTCCCGCCGGGCGGGGAGGTGACGGGGAGCTGACGGTGGCGCAGGACGCCGTGCGGCTCGCGGCCGGGGCGCCGCCGCCGTCCGTGGTGGCCCGGCTGGCGGCCGGCACGGGCCGGGACGGCGTCGGCATGGACCTCGCCGTGCGGGCCTGGCGGCTGGGCGGCGCGGCGGCCCTGGAGGTGCTGGAGGAGGAGTGGGAGCCGGAGCCGACGGCGGCGGCCCGCGCGCAGGCCCTCGTCGCGGCTGCGGCGGAGGAGGGCGGGCATCCCGCGCTGGTGCCGCTCGGCGGCGGGCGCTGGGCCGGGGCGGGAGGCGACGTGCAGGTGCGACTGGGCCCGGACGGCCGCTGGTGGCCGTACCGGCGCGAGGACGGCCGCTGGGCGCCCGCCGGTCCCGCGGGGCGCGACCCGGGCATGGTGCTGGCCGCCCTGCTGGAGGGCGACGGCGCCTGGTGATGGCGGCTCCCGCCGGTCCCGCTTCCGCCCCGGGCCGCCCGGCGGGCGGGCGGCCCGCGTCGAGCGGGGCCGGGGCGGCCCACCCCTGCGGCCCCGGCGGAGGGAGGCGGCCCGGCGGACGGAGGCTCCCGCGGCGGGGGCAGGCCCGCCGGGCGGGCCCGACGGCCTCCCCCGGCGCCTGTGGGCCGACGCCGGCCTCCTCCGCCGGGCGACCCGGCAGACGCCCGGCGCCGCCCCGGCAGGCGCAGGGCGGCCCGGGCAGGCCGGGGCCGCCGCGGCCTGGCCCGCGCCCCGCGCCGGTCAGGCGGTGGCGATCACCCCATGGTGGCCACCCGGGCGCCGGTCAGACGGCGGCCGTTCGCAGGCGCCCAGGCGGTGGCGGTCAGGCGGTGGCGGTCAGGCCGGCGCGGCGCCGAGCTGCCGCTCGGCCGCGTCGACCGTCTGTGACAGCAGGGTCGCGATCGTCATCGGGCCGACGCCGCCCGGCACCGGGGTGATCAGCCCGGCGCGCTCGGCGGCTGCCTCGAAGTCGACGTCGCCGACGTTGCCCTCGTTGTAGCCGGCGTCGACGACGACGGCGCCGGGCTTGATGTCCTCGCCCTTGATGAAGCGGGCGCGGCCGACGGCGGCGACCACGATGTCCGCCTCGCGCACGGCGGCCGACAGGTCGGCGGCGGGCGTGTACGAGTGGCAGTACGTCACCGTGGCGTTGCGGGCGAGCAGCAGCATCCCGGCGGGCTTGCCGAGGATCGCGCTGCGGCCCACGACGACCGCGCGCTTGCCCGCGGGGTCGACCCCGTACGCGTCGAGCAGCCGCATGATGCCCCCGGGCGTGCAGGAGACGAAGCCGGGCAGACCGAAGCTCATCGCGGCGAAGGAGCTGGTCGTGACGCCGTCGACGTCCTTCCCGGGGACGATCGCCTCGAACGCGGCGCGCTCGTCGATGTGCCGGCCGACCGGGTGCTGGAGGAGGATGCCGTGCACGTCGGGGTCGTCCGACAGGCCCCGCAGGGTGGCGACCAGCTCCTCCGTGGTGGTCGCGGCGGGCAGCTCGACGTGGTGCGAGCGGATGCCCGCCTTCTCGCAGCGGGCGCGCTTCATCCGCACGTACGTGACGGACGCGGGGTCCTCGCCGACGAGGACGGTGGCCAGGCACGGCTGCTTCCCGGTGCGGCGGGTGAGGTCGGCGGCGCGGGCGGCGGTCTCCTCGACGAGACGGCGGGCGATGCCGCTGCCGTCCATGAGACGGGCGTTCGCGGTCGTGGACACGGGTCCTCCTGGGCGTCGACAGGCTGGTGATGGTGATCGCCCAGGCGCGCGGCAGGTGGCGGTGACCGCCGGGCCGCTCCCCGGTGGTACTCCACCCAAGCGCCAGTCACGGCCCGCCCCCACTGTACGGGAACCGGGGGCGCACGGGGGCGCGAACCCGGTTGTCCCGGGGCCCGGTGGGGCATCGACGTGGGCAGTGGCGCGGGGGCGCCACCGTGAGGAGGCCGAGTGGACGAGGTACGGGTGGCTGTGGAGGCGGGAGCCGATCCGGGGCGGCGGGCCGGGGAACTGCACCGGGCCCACGAGGCGTTCATCACGTCGGGAGGCGCGCGCGGCGGCCGGCCGGTGCGGCCGGTGGTGGCCGATTCGTGGCAGCGGTGCGCGCGGGCGCGGCTGAGCCCCGAGGGCTCCGCCCGCGTGGAGCTGGACGACGAGGCGGTGGCGGCGTACCGGGAGGCGCATCCGCTGGCGGCGGCGATGGGGGTGGTGCGGGAGCTGACGGGGGCCTACGCGGCCGACGGGGAGCACCTGGTGGCGGTGTGCGACGCGGCCGGGCGGCTGCTGTGGGTGGAGGGGCATCCGCGTCCGCTGCGGCGCGCCCGGGATATGAACTTCGTGCCGGGCGCCCGCTGGTCGGAGGCGGCGATGGGGACGAACGCCCCGGGCACGGCCCTCGCGCTGGACCGGCCGGTGCACGTCTTCGCGGCGGAGCACTTCCGGCGGCCGGTGCAGGCGTGGACGTGTGCGGCGGCACCGGTGCACGACCCGCGCACGGGACGGCTGCTGGGCGCGGTGGACATCACGGGCGGGGACCGGCTGGCCCACCCGCACAGCCTGGCGTTCGTGCAGGCCGTGGCGCGGTCGGTGGAGGGCCACCTGGCCCTGCTGCCGGGCGCGGCGGCGCCGTCGGCCGGCCAGGCTCGGCTGACCGCGCTGGGCCGCGACGAGGCGCTGCTGTCGGTGGGCGGACGCACGGTGCGGCTCGGGCCGCGCCACAGCGAGCTGGTGGTGGTGCTGGCGGGGCATCCGCGGGGCCTGTCGGGCGACGGGCTGCTGGCGGCGCTGTACGAGGAGGGGTCGGTCACGCCGGTGACCCTGCGCGCCGAGTTGTCGCGGCTGCGGGCCGTGCTCGGGCCCGAGCTGCTGCGGTCGCGCCCGTACCGCCTGGGGGTCGCGGTGGACGCGGACTTCGAGGCGGTGGCGCGGCGGCTGGCGTCGGGGGCGGTGACGGCGGCGGTGGGCGGGTACGCGGGTCCGCTGCTGCCGCGTTCGACGGCGCCGTGGGTGGTGCGGGCGCGCCGGCGGCTGGCGGACGAGCTGCGGGCGGCGCTCCTCGCGCACGGGGACGCGCGGCTGCTGGCGGACTGGGCGGGCAGCCCCTGGGGCGAGGACGACGTGGAGGTGTGGCGGGCGCTGGCGGCCGCCGTGCCGGAGGGGCGGCGGGCTTCGGTGCGGGCCCGCCTGCGGGCGCTGGACGCGGAGCTGGCGCCGCAGGGGTAGGGCGCCGCGCGGGACCGGGCGGGCCCCGGCGCGGACGGCCCGTCAGTCCGGCCGCGGCGCCGCAACGTGGGCGCAACGTCCCGGCCCGTAGCCTCACCGGGCGGGGCCGGCCGGTCGGCGGCCGGCGCTCCCCCGCGGACCGCGCAGGCGGCGAGGAGGCCACGGAGATGACCCGGTACGCGGCGCCCGGCACACAGGGCGCGATCGTCTCGTACGAGTCCCGCTACGACCACTGGATCGGCGGCGCCTTCGTGCCGCCCGCCCGGGGGCGGTACTTCGAGAACCCGAGCCCCGTCGACGGGCGCCCCTTCACGGAGGTCGCGCGGGGCACGGCCGAGGACGTGGAGCGGGCGCTCGACGCGGCGCACGCGGCGGCCCCCGCCTGGGGCCGGACACCGGCGGCGGAGCGGGCGGGTGTGCTGCTGCGGATCGCCGACCGGATGGAGGCGCGGCTGGAGGAACTGGCCGTCGCGGAGAGCTGGGAGAACGGCAAACCGGTCCGGGAGACCCTGGCGGCCGACCTGCCGCTCGCCGTCGACCACTTCCGCTACTTCGCGGGAGCGCTGCGGGCGCAGGAGGGTTCCCTGGCCGAGCTGGACGAGGACACCGTCACGTACCACTTCCGCGAACCGCTGGGGGTGGTCGCGCAGATCATCCCGTGGAACTTCCCGCTGCTGATGGCGGCGTGGAAGCTGGCGCCCGCGCTGGCCGCGGGCAACGCGGTGGTGCTGAAGCCCGCGGAGCAGACGCCCGCGTCGATCCACCTGTGGATGAGCACGGTCGCGGACCTGCTGCCGCCCGGCGTGGTGAACATCGTGAACGGGTTCGGCGAGGAGGCCGGCAAGCCGCTGGCGTCGAGCGCGCGGGTGGCGAAGGTGGCGTTCACGGGCGAGACGGCGACCGGGCGGCTGATCCTGGAGTACGCCGCTGAGACGATCAAGCCGGTGACGCTGGAGCTGGGCGGGAAGTCGCCGAACATCTTCTTCGACGACGTCTGGGCGGCGGACGACGACTTCCGCGACAAGGCGCTGGAGGGGTTCGCGATGTTCGCGCTCAACCAGGGCGAGGTGTGCACGGCCCCCTCCCGGGCGCTCGTCCAGCGCGGCTGCTACGCGGACCTCCTGGACGCGGCGGTGGTCCGCACGGAGGCCATCGTGCAGGGCCATCCGCTGGACACGGCCACCATGATCGGCGCGCAGGTCTCCCGCGAACAGCTGGAGAGGGTCCTCTCGTACGTGGAGATCGGCCGGAAGGAGGGCGCGAGGCTCGTCACGGGCGGGGAGCGCGCCGAGTACACCGGGGAGATGGCGGGCGGGTACTACATGCGGCCGACGGTCTTCGAGGGCGACAACCGGATGCGGATCTTCCAGGAGGAGATCTTCGGCCCGGTCCTGGCCGTCACGTCGTTCACGGACTTCGACGACGCGATGGCCACGGCCAACGACACCCCGTACGGCCTGGGCGCGGGTGTCTGGACCAGGGACATGGCCACGGCCTACCGCGCGGGCCGAGCCCTCCAGGCGGGCCGCGTCTGGACGAACTCGTACCACACCTACCCCGCCCACGCGGCCTTCGGCGGCTACAAGCAGTCGGGCATCGGCCGGGAGACGCACAAGATGATGCTGGAGCACTACCAGCAGACGAAGAACCTGCTGGTGTCCTACTCGCCGAAGAAGCTCGGCTTCTTCTGATCAGCCGGTGCGGCGGACGCGGGCCGCCTTGCGGGCCTCGGCGAGCCGGCGGGCCTCGCCGCTCCTGCGGGACGGTCTGCCGCCGGAGCCGCCCTTGGTGTCCTTGGCGCTGCCCAGACCGCGGAACGGGGTGTTGTGGTTCTTGGGGCGCGCCGCGGCCGGCACGCCGTCGAGGGGCTTTCCTGAGGGGGTCCTGGCACCGGTGATCCGGCTCAGCTCCGCCTCCCCGGAGCGCACCTTGGCGACCCGCGGGGCGACGCCCGCGTCCGCCATGACCTGGCCCGTCTCGCGGCGCTGTGCCGGCAGGGCGAGTGTCACGACGGTCCCGGAGCGGCCGGCCCGGGCCGTGCGGCCCGCGCGGTGCAGGTAGTCCTTGGGGTCGGTGGCCGGGTCGACGTTGACCACGAGGTCGAGGTCGTCGACGTGCAGGCCGCGGGCGGCGACGTTCGTCGCCACCAGCGCGGTGACCTGGCCGTCTCTGAACTGGGCCAGGGTCCGGGTGCGCTGCGGCTGGGACTTGCCGCTGTGCAGGGCGGCGGCCGCGACGCCGTTGGCCCGCAGGTGGCGGGTGAGCTGGTCGACTCCGTGCCTGGTGTCCAGGAACAGCAGGACGCGGCCGTCCCTGGCGGCGATCTCGGTGGTCACGGCGTACCGGTCCGGGCCGTGCACCACGAGGACGTGGTGCCCGATCGTGTGAACCGCGCCGGCCACGGGGTCCACGGAGTGGACGGCGGGGTCGCGCAGGTAGCGCCGTACCAGCTCGTCGGCACCGCGGTCGAGGGTGGCGGAGAACAGCAGCCGCTGCCCGTCGGGCCGCACCTGGTCCAGGAGTCCGGTGACCTGCGGCAGGAACCCCATGTCGCACATCTGGTCGGCTTCGTCGAGGACCGCGACGCGCACCCGCGCGAGCCGGCAGCCGCCCCGCTCGACGAGGTCGTGCAGCCGGCCCGGCGTGGCGACGACGACCTCGGCGCCGTCCCGCAGCGCGGCGGCCTGGCGTCCGATGGACACCCCGCCCACCACGGTCGCGACGCGCAGGCGCAGCGCCTCGGCGTACGGGGTGAGCACGTCGGCGACCTGCTGCGCCAGCTCCCTGGTGGGCACCAGGACGAGCGCCAGGGGCTCCTTGGGCCGGGCGCGCAGCCCGGCCGTGCGCGTGAGCACCGCCAGGCCGAAGGCGAGGGTCTTGCCGGACCCGGTACGGCCCCGGCCCAGCACGTCGCGTCCCGCGAGCGCGTCCGGCAGGGTCGCCGCCTGGACGGGGAAGGGCACGGTCACACCGTGCTCCCCGAGCACCCGCACGAGCTCGGCCGGGAGCCCCAGCCGCGCGAAGGACGCGACCGCGGTCGGCGCCGGGGCGTCCCCCGGCGCCTCGGGCGCACGGCCGGGCGCCGGGGCGTCGTCGCGTACCGGTTCGCTCACAGACAAGCCTTCCTCCGAGGGGACCGTACCGAGGAAGGCGCGGCGGGGAGACGGCCCCGACCGCACTCCGAGCGGAGTGCCGGGACGGGGACGCGCAAAGGGCCAACGCTAGCACGGAGGCGTGCCGTGGCCGTCGGCCCGGCGCTGCGGGCCGCCGGCCGTGGCGCCGGCTTCCCGCAGCGCCCGGGCCCGGCCGCCGGGCCGCGCGCGGGGGTGCGGACTAGATGACGCCCTGGTCCGCCATCGCCCGCGCCACCCGCAGGAAGCCGGCCACGTTGGCGCCGGTGACGTAGTCCTCGGCGTCTCCGCCGTACGCCTCCGCGGTCTCGCGGCACTGGCGGTGGACGTCCCGCATGACGGCGGCGAGCCGTGTCTCGGCCGTCTCGAAGGACCAGCTGTCGCGGGCCGCGTTCTGCTGCATCTCCAGCCCCGAGGTGGCCACGCCGCCCGCGTTGGCGGCCTTGCCGGGGCCGAAGAGGACGCCCGCCTCCCGGAAGACCTTCACGGCCTCGGGGGTGCAGGGCATGTTGGCGCCCTCGGCGACCGCGACCACACCGTGCTTGACCAGTGCCACGGCGTCGTCGCGGCCCAGCTCGTTCTGGGTCGCGCAGGGCAGGGCGATGTCGCACGGGACGTCGTAGACCGTGCCCCGGGCCGAGAAGCGCGCGGCCGGCTTCGCCTCCGCGTAGGCGGAGAGGCGGGCGCGGCGCACCTCCTTGACGTCCTTGAGCAGGTCGAGGTCGAGGCCGTCCTCGTCGACGAGGTACCCGGAGGAGTCGCTGCACGCGATGACCCGGCCGCCCAGGGCCTGCGCCTTCTCGGCGGCGTACACGGCGACGTTCCCCGACCCGGAGACCACCACCCGGCGCCCGTCGAAGCCGGTGCCGCGTGTGGCGAGCATCTCCTCGGCGAAGAACACGGCGCCGTAGCCGGTCGCCTCGGTGCGGACGTGGGAGCCGCCCCAGCCGACGGGCTTGCCGGTGAGGACGCCGGACTCGTAGCGGTTGGTGATCCGCTTGTACTGGCCGAAGAGGTAGCCGATCTCCCGCGCGCCCACACCGATGTCCCCGGCGGGGACGTCCGTGTGCTCGCCGAGGTGGCGGTAGAGCTCGGTCATGAAGGACTGGCAGAAGCGCATGACCTCGCCGTCCGAGCGGCCCTTGGGGTCGAAGTCCGCTCCGCCCTTGCCGCCGCCGATCGCCATGCCGGTGAGCGCGTTCTTGAAGATCTGCTCGAAGCCGAGGAACTTCACGATGCCGAGGTCGACGCTCGGGTGGAAGCGCAGCCCGCCCTTGTACGGGCCGAGGGCGCTGTTGAACTCGACCCGGAAGCCCCGGTTGACGCGCACGGCACCCTGGTCGTCCACCCACGGCACCCGGAAGATCAGCTGGCGCTCGGGCTCGCACAGCCGCTCCAGTATCCCGCTCCCGGCGTACTCGGGGTGCCGGTCGAGCGCGGGCGCGAGGGAGTCCAGCACCTCGGCCGCCGCCTGGTGGAACTCCGCCTCTCCCGGGTTCCGCCGGCGGACCTCCGCGTAGACGGCCTCGATCTGTGCGCTCACGTTCATGCTGTGCCTCACTTTCCCGACCCTGCGCCACTGCTGGTGACGGGGGTCCGACGGCCGTCCGGACGCCCCGTGCGGCTCGCGGCGCCGGGCGCCGGGACGGGCGGGGGCGGAGGCGCGCGGGCCTGGACCGCTCGCGCCAGTGAGAGGGTCTCGTGGAGCTTAACGCCGGAGGGCCGGTGCGTGAGGCGGCGTGCCGAGGCGCGAGACGCCCGGTGGACGCACGGGGCGGCGCCCGCGGCCTCGCGGAGGGGCGGGACGGGGGCCGGGCCGGGGTGCCGCGAGGGGCGCGCTCACGCGCCGGGGGCGTCGGGCCCTTCCGAGGGGCGCAGGAGGCGTTCGGGCCGGTGCGGGGAGGTGTCGAGCTTGGCGAGGACGCCGGGGCTGGCGACGTTCGGCAGGATCAGCTGGTAGAGCCGGGCGATCTCCTCGGCCAGTCCGGGGCTGTCCGGCAGCGTCTCGGTCACCAGCTGCACCCCGGTCCAGGCGCCGACGACCAGCCGCGCTATCTCCTCGGGCACGGCGTGCGGCAGCAGCTCGCCGCGCTTCTTGGCCTCGCCGAGCAGGTCCTGGCCGACGTCGATCCAGTCGGGCCAGCGGGTGCCGAAGAGGCTGCGCGCCTTCGGGTCGACGGAGAGCTGGACGGCGGCGCGCAGCAGCGGCTCCCGCGGCAGCCGGTAGGCGAGGACGAGTCCGAGGTCGACCCACTCCTGGAGCTTGTACTCCTGCGGGCTGATGCCCTCTCGGGTCACGGCGTGGGCGAGGACCCCGCGCGCCATGGCCTCCTTGGTCGGGAAGTGGAAGTAGAGGGCGCCCCTGGTCAGTCCGGTGCGCTCGACGAGCGAGGCGATGGTGGCGGCCTCGTAGCCGACTTCGTTGAAGAGGCCCGCCACGGTCTCCAGGATGGAATCGCGCGTGCGGATCGCACGCTGTTGACACGCCACTCGGCCGCCCCCGCCCTTCCCCCGCGCCCCGGCGCCGCACCGCGCGGACGCCGGTCCGCCGTCCGTCGCCTATCGCCAGGTGCGGAATGCTACCAAGGGGCGGGCGCGGAGCCGGGAACGGGGGATCTCCCCGGCTCCGCGCCTCGGGCGGTGTCCGTCACTGGTTGACGAAACCGCCGTCCACGGGCAGCACCGTCCCGGTCAGGAACGGGCAGCGGTCGCTCAGCAGCCAGGCGGCCGCCGCGGCGATCTCCTCCGGTTCGGCCGTGCGGTTCTGGGGCGTCATCGCGTTCACGGTCCGCTCCAGGCCCGGGTTGCGCCGGAACCAGCCCTCGGTGATCTCGCTGCGGGTGGTGCCGGGGGCGACGGCGTTGACCCGGACGCCCTGGCGGGCGTACTCGTCGGCCGCCGCCCGGGTCAGGCCGATCACCGCGTGCTTGGCGGCGACGTACGGGGCGGCGGCGGGGATCGCCACGAGCCCGGCCACACTGCTGTTGTTGACGATCGCTCCGCCGCCATGCGGGAGCATGGCGGCGATCTCGTGGCGCAGGCAGTTCCAGACGCCCCGGACGTTGACGTCCATGACGGTGTCGTAGACGTCGTCGGACATCAGGTGCAGCGGGGTGCGGTCGCCCCCGACTCCGGCGTTGTTGAACGCCCCGTCGAGCCGGCCGTACGCGGTGACGGCCGTCCGGACCGCGCGGGCGGCGTCCCCGGGATCGGTCACGTCGCAGACGGCGTAACGGGCCTCGGCGCCCTTCGCCGTCAGCTCCTCCACCAGGGCGGCCAGCCGCTCCTCGCGGCGGGCGGCGAGGACGACCGCGGCACCCTCCCGGGCGAACACCCTGGCGGCGGCGGCGCCTATGCCGCTGCTCGCTCCGGTGACCAGGACGACCTTGCCGTTGAGAAGATCACTGTTCATGCCCGGGTGACTACCCCCGCGGAGGACGCCAGACTCGTCAGGTCCTGCGCGTACTTGGCGAGGAGGGGACGGTCGAGACCGGGGATGTCCCGGTACCCTCCGACCCCGCCCGCCCGCACGGCGGCGCGGAACCGGTCGGAGGGGATGACCGATCCGGGCACCGGCTCCTCGGGCTCGCGGAAGCCGTGCAGGATCGGCAGGGCCGAGTGCCGCCGCTGCGCCTCGGGCAGGGCGCGCATCGCCGCCTCGAACCGCGCGTACCAGTCCGCGTAGTCGTCCAACCGCTCGACGCGGTGGCCGGCTTCGGTCAGCCAGTCGACGAAGGTGTCGAGGCCCACGCCGTCGTCGTTGGGGTTGACCAGGCTGAAGGTGCGGTACGTGTCGGCCCGCCCGGTCTCGCCGCCCAGGGCGACGACGGCCGCCGCGGTGAAGTCGACGGGCAGTCCGTCGTAGTGGGCCCGCGCCGCGTCGCCCCGGTAGAAGGTGCGCGGCGCGATGCCGGTGGCGAGCACGCTGAACAGCAGGCGGCTGAACATGTCGGGGACGTTGAGCTGTCCGCCGTACCTGCTGTGCGCGAGGATCATGTTGGAGCGGAAGGTGGTCACCGGCAGCCCGCACAGGTCGTGCGCCTCCCGCAGCAGCACCTCGCCGGCCCACTTGCTGGCCGCGTACCCGCCGGCGTAGCCGCCGTCGACCGGCTGGACCGGCAGGGCGTCGCGGACGTCGCTGTCCTCGTCGAGCGCGGCCCCTCCGGGCAGGGAGGTGGCGACCGCCACGCTGGAGATGTAGGTGAAGGGCTTCAGGCGGCGGGTGAGCGCGAGCCGGATCAGCTCGGCGGTGCCGACGACGTTCGCCTCGAACAGCTCCGGGTAGGGCAGGACGTGGTTGACGAGCGCGCCGGCGTGGACGACGAGGTCCACCTCGTCGGCGAGCCGCTCCCAGACGGCCTCGTCCAGGCCCAGGCCCGGCGCGGCCATGTCGCCGGCGACGACCTCCAGCCGGCCCTCGGCCAGCGTCTCGTAGGCCCGCCGCAGCTCGGGGTCGCCGCTGTCGAAGGCGGCGTCCAGCCGCCGCCGGGCCGCCTCGGCGTCCCTGCCGCGCACCAGGGCGACCACGCGCCCGCCGGACGGGGCCAGCCGCTCCAGCCACTGGAGGACGAGGAAGCGGCCCAGCCAGCCGCTCGCGCCGGTCAGCAGCACGGTCCGCGGCTCGTCGTGCGCGCGGGGCAGCGTCCGTGCGGCGGCGAGGGTGGACGCGTCGACGAACGCGTCCAGGGTGAGGTCCTTGGCGTGGACCTCGGTCGCGCCCTCGCCGTGCACCGAGGCGAAGGTCGGCCGGTCGGCGGCGCCGCGCCGGCCCTCGATGTACTCGGCGAGGTGCCGCAGGTCGGAGGCGGGGCTGATGACCACGTCGACCGGGACGCGGACGCCGAAGGTCTCCTGGAGCAGGGCGGAGAAGGACACCGCGGACAGCGAGTCGCCGCCCAGGTCGCGGAAGCGGGCGTCGGGCCCGATGGCGGCCGCGGAGCCGCCGAGCAGGGCTCTCGCGGCCCGCTGGACGGTCTCCAGCACCGGCCGGTCCGCGCCGGTGCGGCGGATCTCCCGCAGCTCCTCGTCCTCGCGGGCGGCGGTGTCGGCGTACAGCTGCTCCAGCCGCTCGCCGTAGCGCTCCACCAGGCGCGGCCACAGCAGCTTGCGATGGTCCGAGAGCAGGCCGTTGGCCTGGCTGAACGGTTCGGTCTCGACGAGGAGGTCGCGCGGTATCTCGTACGAGTTGAGGCCGCTCTCCCGCGCCAGCTCCTGGAGCGAGGTGCCCAGGGCGCGCCGCAGCGCCCGCTCGTCGCCGTCCGCCGCGCGCAGCGCGTCGGGGGTGGGGACGACCACGGCGAGGAGGTAGGAGCGCTCGCTGTTGCCGTAGACGAAGATCTGCCGGACCAGGGGGCTCGCGGCGAAGACGGCCTCCAGCCGGGAGGTGGCGACGAACTCGCCCTGCGACAGCTTCAGGACGTTCTTGCGGCGGTCCACGATGGCGATCCGGTCGGGTTCCAGCTCGGCGACGATGTCGCCGGTGCGGTAGTAGCCGTCCTCGTCGAACAGTTCCGCCGTCAGCTCGGGCTGCTTGTAGTAGCCGGGGATGATGACGTCGGTCTTCAGGAGCAGTTCGCCGCGCGGGTGGGGCGAGTCGGTGCGGAAGTAGCCCAGCTCGGGGACGTCGGCGAGCTTGTAGTCGGTCACCGGAGGGCGCAGCAGCACGCCGTCGACCGAGACGCCGGCCGCCTCCGTGGAGCCGTAGACGTTGTGCAGTTCGAGGCCGAGCAGCGACTCGGTGAACGCGGTCAGTTCGGCGGACAGCGGGGCGGAGGCGCAGCTGGCCCAGGTGACGCGCCCGCCGAGGACGTTGTCCCGGATGTCGGCGCGGACCTCCGCCTCGGCGGCCGCCGGGTCGGCGCCGGCCGCGGTGCGCCGGTCCACCTCGCTGCGGAAGCGCTGGTGGATCATCTCGCAGACGCGGGGCACCAGGGACAGCTCGGTGGGCCGGGCCAGGGCGATGTCCTCGAAGAAGGTCGACAGGTCGCTGCTCGCGGTGAAGTAGCTGGCGCCGCCGCGGACCATGGTGGCCTTCAGCGAGGAGTGCCCGGCCACGTGACTCATGGGCATGTAGTGGAAGGTGACGGCGTACGTCTCGTCGAACAGCTTCGCCCAGGCGCCGCCCCACATCGCGGCGGCCAGCCGCTCGGTGTACATGGCGCCCTTGGGGGTGCCGGTGCTCCCGGAGGTGTAGATGAGCATGGCGAGCGGGTCCTCGCCCTCGGGCGCGGCGAACAGCGGGGCCTCGGGCAGGCCGGCGCCCCGCCGCACGATCTCCGTGAGCGGTTCCACGAGCACGTCGGGCCGGGCCTCGGCCAGGCGCGCGCGTGCGGCGTCGTACGCCTCGCGGTGGTCGTCCGCCTCGGGGTGGTGGTCGAAGACGACGAGCCGCCGCACCGACGGGCTGTCGCGTACCAGGTCGACCGCGGCGTCCATCCGCTCCAGGCTCGCCGCGACGACGGCCGGCTCGGTCTCCGCGACGATGGAGCGCAGCTGTGCGGGCGCGGCGCTGGTCTGCAACGGGACGGCGACCGCGCCGAGATGGATGCAGGCGAGGTCGACGGTCGTGTAGTCGCGGCTGGTGAAGCCGAGCAGGGCGACGCGCTCACCGGCGGTCAGCGCGTGGGAGGGGTGGTGGTGCCAGTCGCTCGCCACGCTCCTCACCCGCGCCCACAGCTCCTGGTAGCTGGTCGTCTCGTAGCGGGGCAGCAGCCGGATCACGGTCCGGCCCGTCTCGTCGTCACGCGCGAACTCCTTCACGCGCTCGCCGATCACGGGCCGGTCGGCGTGGCGCTCCATGACAGATGCCACCACGTGCGCAAGTCGCATTCTGGGTCTCCGCGTCGCAGGATTGGCCGACTTCAGGGAAGGGGGCCGGGCGGCCGGGGGCCGCGCCGGTGCCGGGTGGGCTGTTCGGCGGGTGCGCCGGGCCGCACGTACGGATCGGCCCGGTGCCGCTTCCCGCTCGTCACCCGATGCTAGGCACAGGCCACGGCTCGCCTTGAGCGGAAGGGCGACGATCCGTCAGGTCGGGCGGACGATCTGTCAAGTCGGGTGCGGAGGCGGGCCGGGCGCCGCCGGACTGCCCGGCACCGTGGCGCCGGACGCCGTACCGCCGGGACGCCGAGTCGCCGGGGGCCGGGACGCCGGCGGCTGGGGCGCCGGCGGCTGGGATGCCGGGACGCCGGCGGCCGGGATGCCGGGCTGAGCACGGGTGGGGGCGTCTCGCCGTGGCCGCGCGGCGCCGCGTACTCTGCGCCATACCCTCGCCGCCCGTCGCGGCCCCTCCCACGGTGTGGTCCGCGGCGTGTTCCGCGGTGCGGCCTCCGTGCGTCGCGCGGTGCGCCTCGCGGGTGCCCTGCCGGGGCGCGGCTCCGTGCGCCCGCCGACCGCGCGGGCCGGGGCCGGTCGGGCGCGCGGGCCGTGGGCGGCCCCCCGCGTCCACGGGCCGCGACGGGATGCGGGGCGGAGGCCGTACTGCGCGGCGCCGCCGCCCCGACGTGGCCGGTGGCCAGGCACGATATCCCGCCACTCGCAACGGCGGGCGATACGTGGGGTGTTGTCCGCGTGGTAAGAGTGGAGCGCCGCGCGGGGACTCTCACCCGCGACCCCGCCGTCTCCGTGAACCCGGGATCGCCCCGGCACGTCACGTGCCGGTCGCCTTCCCCTCACGGTTTCCCCTCCCCAGCCTGGAGTGCGCATCGCCATGCAGGACCGTGCCGCGAAGACCTGTCGACGCCTGATCCGATCCGCCGCCGAGGTCTTCGACCGGAACGGGTTCACGGGCTCCTCCGTCGGGCGGATCTGCGCCGTGGCCCAGGTCAGCCATGGCGCGATGCACTTCCACTTCCGGAGCAAGCAGGCGCTCGGCGAGGCGGTCGAGTCGTGCGCCGCCGAGATCCTGCGGGGAGTCACCGGACCCGTGCCCGACCGGCACCCCGCGCCGCTGCAGCTGCTGGTGGACGTCTCGCACGCGCTGGCCCGGCGGCTCTCCGACGATCCGGTGCTGCGGGCCGGCTTCGGCCTCGCGCGCGATCCGGCGTGGTCGAACGGGGAGTGCCTGTGGCAGCACTGGCGGGAGTGGGTGCGCGGGCTGCTCGACCTGGCCGGGCGGGAGGACCAGCTGGCTCCCGGCGTGGACCTGGACGACGCGGCCCTGGCGATCACCGCGGTGATGGCGGGACTGGAGGAGCTGCGGCGGCGCCCGGTCCGGCCCTCGGAGCAGACGGTGACGCCCTTCTGGCGTCTGGTACTGCCCCAGCTGGCCGCCGAGGGGATACGGGACCGGCTGGCCCCGGAGGGCGGCCCGCCCTCCGGCGACGAGAGGCGGTCGCGGGACGAGCGGGGCTCGGACGCGCCGGGAGCCTCGGAGGGCGCGCCGCGCCGTCCGAGGCGAGGCTGCGGCGTGGGCTGACGGCGGGGCGGCTTCGGCACGACGGCCCGGCGCGGGCGGCGCGGCACGGAGGGCGGCGCGGCACGGAGGGCGGCCCGGCACGGAGGGCGGCCCGGATGAGGGGCGGCCCGGCGGGGAGGGCGGCCCGGATGAGGGGCGGCCCGGCGGGGAGGGCGGCCCGGCGCGGACGGCGAGACGATACGGTGCGCGGCGACCGCGCCCGACAGGACGGCGGTGGACGGGGCGCGCCCCGAGGCGGAACGCCCCTGACGCAGAACGCGTCCGAGCCACTGCGCGGTCCGAGGCGGTATCCGACCGGAGGCCGGGCCTGTGCGGCGGGCCGCCCCTGGCCCCGCCCCTACGGCCGAACGGGCGGTTCGGCCTCGTAGGCGCGATGGAGCAGCGCCACGAAGTCCGGGGCCTCGGGCAGCGCAACCGCTCCGATCCGGTGCACCGCGACGCCCGGCGTCCAGGAGTTCAGCACGGCCGCCCCCGCAAGCTCCGGCAGGTCGCCGGGGGTGATCTCCCGCTCCCGCTGGGCGATGCCGAGCCCGTCGAGCCGCCGCCGCACGACGCCCATGGTGACCCCGGTCAGCATGCCGGCCCGTGGCCACACCACGGCGGACCCGTCCCAGAAGGCGAGGTTCCAGATGGACGCCTCGCTCAGCCGCCCGCGGCGGTCGGTGAAGGCGACCTCGTCGGCGCCCAGGTCGGCGGCGCGGCGCAGGAAGTAGGTCTTGGCGGGTTCGCCCACGTGCTTGACCTCCGGCAGGAACCGCTCGTGCTCCACCACCGTCAGCGCCAGCGGACCCCGGGGGCCGGAGGCGGGCGGGGCGGTGCGGACGAGGAGCCCCGGTTCGTCGCCGGGCCCCGCCGCGCTGAACTCGCCGGCCGGCGAGTAGGCCGTCGCCGTCAGCGAGAGGTCGGCCGGGGCGTCCCGCAGGGCGTCGCGCAGGAGGTCCCGTACCCGCTCGTCCGGCAGGGCGCGGCCGAACAGTTCCATCGACCCGTGCCGCAGCCGGTCGAGGTGGAGGTCGAGTCCGCGCACGCGGCCGCCGCGGACCTGCATGGCGGTGAAGTGGGCGTAGCCGGCGAAGGCGAGCGGGGCCAGGTCGGCGGCGGTGGCCTCGCGGCCGTCGAGCCGGGCGACGGCCGGGAGGAGGGCCGGCGGAGGGGCCGGTGAAGAGGGCGGGGCGGATGTCGGGGAGGACGTCGGGGCAGGCGCCGAGCCAGGTGCGGAGGAGGGCGTCAGGGGAGTCGTCATGCCGTGCCCAACGACCCGGCTCCCGGACGGACACCGCACGCGCCGTCCGGGGACCGGGGTTTCGGTCAGCGTACGGCGAGGGGCGGGAAGGCGCGGGGGGAGAGCTTCTCCGGGCCGCCCTCCGACGCGGCGCGCGCCGCCCGCAGCTCCATGCCGTCCAGCAGGGTCTCGAGGCCCGTCTCGAAGTCCTCCTCGGTGGCCCGGAGCGGCGACTGCTCGGGTGACTCCCCGGCGGAGAGGAGCTGCTGGGCCACGTGCTGGATGCACACGCCCTGCACGTACGACCACACGGCGATCGAGAAGGACCGTGCCAGGTCGGGGTCGTCGGTGAGGTCGGCGAGCGCGTCGACCATCCAGTCCAGGCACGAGGTGTCCGAGAAGTGCCGGGCGGAGCTGGAGGTGACCAGCGCCCACGGGTGGGTGCAGTACACCTCCCAGTCGAGCCGCGCGGCGAGCCGCATCGCGTCCCGCCAGTCCGGGGGCGCCGGCTCCGGGTAGGGGTGCTCCTCGCACGCCGCCCGGGTGATCTCGGTGAGCAGGGCGTCCTTGTTCGCCACGTGGCGGTAGAGCGACATGACGCCCGACCCCAGCTCGGCCGCGAGGCGACGCATCGAGAGGGCCGCCACGCCCTCCGCGTCGGCGATGCGAACGGCGGCCGCCACGATCACCCTGCGCGACAAGGTTGGTGAACTCATTTGCCGTCCTTGCGTGTTGATGGCCATGGAGTACTATACCCAGCAGCTTGCGTACGACGTACGCATCGATTTCGCGTACTTTGTACGCATCGAGATCGCATACGGCGTACGCACGCGTTTCGCGTACACCGTATGCGGCATCCACTCGTACCCGAACCCTCTCGCACCCTCTCCTGAAAGGTTGCCCCCGTGACTTCCCAGGAATTAGTCGCGGAGCGGGCCGACCGACGGGCCTGGCTCGGCCTCGTCCTCGTCCTCGGCCCGGTCGCACTCGTCGCGATGGACGGCTCCGTCCTCTACCTCGCGATGCCGAGCATCACCTCCGCCATCACCCCCACCACCGACCAGGCCCTGTGGATCCTCGACATCTACGGCTTCGTGGTCTCGTCCCTGCTCATCGCCTTCGGCAACCTCGGTGACCGGTACGGCCGGCTGAAGTTCCTGCTGTCCGGCGCGGTCGTCTTCGGCATCGGCTCGGTGGGCGCCGCCTTCTCGCCCAACCCCGAGATCCTCATCGCCTGCCGCGCGCTCATGGGACTCGGCGGCGCGACGCTGCTGCCGGCCAGCCTGGCCATCATCAGCAGCCTCTTCCACAACCCGAGGCAGCGCTCCCAGGCCATCGGCATCTTCGCGGCCACCTTCGCCGCCGGGTTCGCCGTCGGCCCGGTCATCGGCGGCCTGCTGCTCAGCAGGTTCGACTGGGGCTCGGTCTTCCTGATCAACATCCCGGTCGTCGTGCTGTTCCTGGCCTTCGCGCCGGTGCTGCTGAAGGAGGTGCGCACGAGCAACCCCGGTCGTGTGGACGCCCTCAGCGTCGTCCTGTCCGCCGTCGGCATCCTGCTGGCGGTCTACGCGGTCAAGACGCTGGCGGCGGAGGGCTTCTCCCCCACGCCGGTCGTCACCGGGCTCGCCGGCGTCGCGATCCTGGTGTGGTTCGTGCGCCGGCAGCTGACACTGGAGTACCCGCTCCTGGACCTGCGCCTGTTCAAGGACCACGTCTTCACCGTCGCGATCCTCACCGGCCTGCTGTCGCTGGTCGCGTGGGCGGCCGCCGGCTACCTCACCGGCGTCTACCTCCAGTCCGTCCTCGGCTACAGCGTCCTCATGGCGGCCGTGCTGGTGCTCCCGGGGGCGGCCGTGCTCACCGTCTCCTGCGTCGGCGCCAGCGGGGTGGTGGAGCGGATCGGCATGCGGTCCGCGCTGATCGCCTCGCACTTCTTCATGGGCCTCGGGCTGCTGCTCCTGCTGCTGACGACCACCGAGTACGGCGTGGCCGCGTTCATCGCGTCCTCCGTCATCACCGGTGTCGGCTACGGCTTCTCCTTCAGCCTCGTGGCGGACACGGCGGTCGCCGCGGTGCCGCCCGAGCGGGCCGGGTCGGCCGCGTCGCTCGCGGAGATGAGCAACGAGCTGGGCAACGCGCTCGGCATCTCCCTGCTCGGCTCGCTGGCGGCGGTGTTCTTCCGGCTCACCGGCCCCGGTGTGGCGGGCACGCTCGACGAGACGCTCGACAGCCCGGGCATCTCCGCGGGCGCCGTCGCCGAGGCCAAGGACGCCTTCCTCGGCGGGATGCACCTGGCGATCGGGGTGGCGAGCCTGCTCTGCCTGGCCCTGGGCGTCCTCGCCCTGCGCTGGGTGCCGAAGGAGACGGGCGCCCCGCAGGAGGAGGCCGAGGCCGTCGCCCACTGACCCGGCGCCCACGGCAGCCCCGGCGCACGGACCGCCCCCTCACCCGGGACGGACCGTACGGCGGGGCCGCCGTGTGCCCCGGACGGCTCACCGTCCGGGGCCCCGCCCCGCTCTCAGGGGCGGAAGTCGACCCGGAACGCCTCCTCCCCGTCCTGCGTACCGGTCACGCGCACGGCGCCCGGGTCGGCGAGCGGCTCGGCCTCGATCAGGCACGGCAGGTCGAACTCGACGTAGCGCCGGTAGAGGGCGTCGACGCGCCCCGCCGCCGGCGACCGCGGGAAGCACAGGGCGCGCGCCGCCTGGTCGGCGGCCTCCAGCAGGGCGAGCCCCGGCACGTGGTCGACCGGGTGGTCGAAGAGCTGGTGGTCGCCGACGTCGTTGCGCAGCAGCCAGCGGCCGGGGCGGTCGGCGGCCGCCAGGACCACCTCCGCGGGCCGGGTGCGCCCCACCGTCCGCGCGTCGACGGGGTCGGGGACCGGCCAGGCGCCCCACTCGACGTGCCGGCGGACGCCGCGCAGGCGCTCGTACACCCGCTCGGGGATCCAGCCGAACTCGCTCTCGGCTCGGGCCAGCGTGGCGCCGTCCACCTGGACGTGGAAGGTCATGCGGAGCGTGCGCCGGGTGCGCCGGCCGGCCTCGCCCTCGTCCACCGCGACCCGCACGCGCGCGGACGTCGTCCGGCCGCGGGGCAGCGGCGGGCAGGCGGGCAGGGCGAAGCTCAGGGCGCTGAGCACGGTCTGGTGGGTCAGCGGCACGTCGTAGGCGCCGTGCGCGACGACCAGACCCGTCTGCCGGATCGTCTGCGCGAGGACGCGCGGGTCGTACGGTAAGTCGCCCTGGACGGCGGGCCACACGAGGTCCAGGTCGAACTCGTGGCGGGCCGCGCGCTCCCAGCCCGTGACGAGCAGGTGCTCCTCGCGCCGGATGTGGGCGTAGGCCCCGAGGCCCGGTGGAGCGGATGGGCGCGGGTCGAGCGTGGTGTCGTACAACATTCCCCCCTGAGTCGTCGGTTGGGCCGGGCTCAGTGCGATGCCAAAATACCGGATAGCCGTTCGGTTTCAGCCAAACGTATGTGTGGGCCCAGGTAAGAGTAGGGAACAGCCGTCTGAAGGGCACGGCAACGAGCGCTATGTGAGACGGCGTCAGGACGCCTGGGCCACAGGCCCCTGCGCCGGAGGAGGCACCTCCAGGCCGTCCGGGGGCGGGGCCCCTGGCTCCCGGGCGCTCCGGGCCGCTTCCGGGCCGCTCGTCCGGTCTCGCCGCCCTCCCGGCAGCCCGCCGCCCACTCCCCGCGCCCCGCCCTGCGCTCCGCCCCGCCCCACCGGACGTCCGTGCCGCGGCGCGAGAGGGATCGCGGTGGCCCGCGCGCGCACGGACCGGCGAGGACACGGATCACCCAGGGCGTCCACGACCCCCTCTCCGGCCGGGCGTTGGCGCGAATGCGCGGTCACAGCGCCCCTGCCGCGTATAAAAACAGGACGGGAGTCCTTTTTTGCGGCAGGGGGCGGCGATGCGGGATCTGGGCGACGACCGAAGACACGAGAGCGGCACCGGCGACGGGGGGCCGCTGACGGCGGCGGAGGCCGCGGTCCTGCGCGGACTGCTCGCATCCCTCCCCCTCAACGGGCAGCGGCTGAAGGCGGAGCGCTATGTGCGCGGGCTGCTGTCCGTACGCGGGCGCAAGACGCTGCGGAGCGTCGCGGCGCAGTTCGACGGGGCCTCGGCGCAGCAGAGCGTGCACCACTTCATCAGCGCCTCGCCCTGGGACTGGACGCCCGTCCGGCACGACCTGGCCCGGCACGCGCAGCGCGCGCTGGCCGCGCAGGCGTGGGTGATCGGCACCACCCTGATCCCCAAGACGGGCCCGCACTCGGTCGGCGCGGACCCCCAGCAGACCCCGCTCGGCACCGTGAACGGCCAGTGCACGGTGGGGGCCTGGCTGGCGTCGGAGCGGGCGGCGGTCCCGGTGGACTGGCAGCTGCGGCTGTCGGCCCGCTGGACGGCCGACCCGCTGCGAAGCCGGGCGAGCGTCCCGGAGGACGCCGCGGCCGACACGGTCGAGACCTGTGTACGGCGGGCCGTGGCCGGCCTCGCGGAGATCCGGGGGGTGCCGCGACTGCCCGTGGTCGTGGACGTCCCGGAGGCGGGCGGCATGCCGCTCGTACGGATCCTGGCGGCGGCGGGGCGGCCGTTCGCGGTGCGGGTGAGCCCGTCCCTCCCGGTCCGGATCGACCGCTGGGAGCTCCCCGCCTACGGGGACCTGCTGCGCACCGCCGGCGACCTGGCCGAGTCGCTGCCGCACCTGCGGCAGCAGGTGAACCCCGGCGACGGCTCGACGACGGTGGCGGCGGTCCCCGTGGTGGCGTCCCCGAGGCGCCGGGAGCCGATGACGCTGCTCGGCGAGTGGTGCCCCGAGCGGCGCGCCTTCCCCCGGCTGTGGCTGACCGGACGGGACCCCTCCGGCGTCGCCGCCGCGCTGCGGCTCACCCGGCTGACCGCCGTGGTGGAGCGCGACCTCGTGGAGGTCTCCGACCGGGTCGGCGTGCGGGACTTCGGAGGGCGCTCGTTCCCCGGCTGGCACCGGCACATCACGCTGGCCTCCGTGGCCCATCTGATGGCGGTCTCGGCCCGCGGGCACCGGGGAGCGGTGGCGCGCGACCGGTCGCCCGCGCAAGAACGGGACTACCGTCCGGTAATTTGACACTTTCGGTCACCGGGTGGTGACTCACCCCACCCCGTGCGCCCTACCCTCGACCGCGCACTCGCCCGGTGTTCTGGCTCGATCACAGCGGACGTCCCCACCACGACGGGTTGACCTGCAGTTAGGAGATCCATGCTCAGCCTCGATCCGCGTCCCACGACCGCCGCGCGGGCGACGCTCCCCACGTCGTTCCCGTCCGGCGCCCACGACGCCGCCCTGTCCGAGATCTCCTCGATACTCTTCACCTCGCTGCCCCGCAGCGACCAGAGCCGCAAGGCCATGCAGTACCTGCGCGGACTGCTGGAGGCGCCGGGGCGCAAGTCGGTCCGGAACATCGCGGCCCTCCTCGGCGAGCAGGTGTCGGAGCAGAACCTGCACCACTTCATCTCCGCGTCCACCTGGGACTGGGTGCCCGTCCGCCGGGCGCTCGTCGCCCACTGGACCAGCTCCGTCCCGCCCCTGGCGTGGGTGGTGCAGCCGGTCATCATCCCGAAGACCGGCCGGCACTCCGTCGGCGTGGACAGGCACTTCTTCCCCACCCTGGGCCAGGTGCTCAACGCCCAGCGGGCCATCGGCGTGTGGGCCGCGTCGGACGGTGTCAGCGTCCCGGTCAACTGGCGCCTGCACCTGCCGCGGACCTGGCTCCAGGACGACCTGCGGCGCAGCCAGGTCGGCATCCCGGACGGGGTGGCGACGCAGACGCTGAGCGAGTGCGTGGTCGACGCGTGCCTGGAGACCACGCGACGGTGGCGGCTGCCGGTGCGCCCGATGGTGCTCGACTCCTGCGAGGTGCACGCCGTACCCATCTACGAGAAGCTGCACGCCGCCGGCATGCCGCTGCTGGTGAGCGTGTGCGAGGAGCAGCCGCTCACCGTCGCCGACCCGGCCCTGCCCGTCCCCGGCCGGGGGCGGCTGACCGCCGAACAGATCATGATCATGGCCAGGGGCCTGCGCCGCCCCGTGGCCGCCCCGCCCCACGAGGCCGGTGCGGCGCCGTCCACCCGCTGGGTCGCCGCCGTGCGGGTCGTGGCTCCCCCTGCCGCCCCCGGCCCCGCTCCGGCCGGGGAGCGGAGCGAGGCGCTGCTGCTGGGGGTGGGCGAGGAGGGCGGGCGCTGGCCGGCGAAGCTGTGGCTGACCAACCTCGCCCACACGCCGCCGGCCTCGCTGGTGCGGCTGAGCGGACTGGCCGACCGGGTCGACCGGGACTTCGTCGACATCGCCGACCGGGTGGGCATCCGGGACTTCTCCGGGCGCTCCTTCGGCGGCTGGCACCGCCATGTGACGCTGGCCTCGGCCGCCCACGCGGTGGTCGCCCGGGCCAGGAGCTCGCGGTGATCCGCCGCTGAGCCCGGGATACGCGCTCCGCCGGGACCGGCGGGCGGACGGTCGTACGCGACCGCCGCCCGCCGGTCCCTTCTTCGTGCGGTGGCGCCCGGCCGGGGCGCCGGGTGGGCGGCGTACGGGAACTCCCGCGGGGCACCGGGCGGGGAGGCGCCGCCGGGCAGCGCGCCGGGCAGGCGGCGGACGGGGCCCCGGGCACCGGGCGGACCGCCGGCCGGGACCCCGTACACATGCGCCGCGCCGCGGAGCGAATTCGCCGGGGGTCCGGCCTGAAAGCAACGCAGCCCTTTCTCCGTCGACTTGACACATTCCCGGCCACTTGACGGATCTCGCGGCACCTGACGGACTGCGCCCCGCCTTGTTGGTGGCGCCGGGGAATTCGGCGGACGATCAGCGGGTACGGAGGGCCGCCGGTTCCCGGCGGATCAGCCCTCCCCCACTTTCCCCGTTTCGCGTCCCGTACCGCCTCGTATGGCGTGCCGATTGGAGAATCCGGTGGACGACGCCCTGCTCGACATCCGCTGTGAACAGGCGTTGCAGCAGCCTCCGTGGGAGGACGAGGCCCATGTGCTGCGGGTACGCAAGGAACTGGCCGCCCGCGCCCCCCTCGTGACCGCCGAGGACGTGCGCGCCCTGCGGTCCGCGCTGGCCCGGGTCGCCGCCGGAGAGGCGCACGTCGTCCAGGCCGGCGACTGCGCCGAGGACCCCGCCGAGCGCACCCGGGACCACGTCGCCCGCAAGGCGGGGCTGCTGAGCATGCTCGCCGGCTCGCTGGAGATGGACACCTGCCGGCCGGTGGTGCGGGTAGGCCGGATGGCCGGCCAGTTCACCAAGCCCCGCTCCCGTCCCACCGAGCGGGTCGGCGACCTCGAACTGCCCGTCTACCGGGGCCACATGGTCAACAGCCCGGAGCCCAGCCCCGAGGCGCGCCGCCCGGACCCGGACCGGCTGCTCGGCGGCTACGAGGCCGCCCGCGACATCATGGGCCACCTGGGCTGGCTGGGGGCGCCCGGCGGGGCCGACCGGATGGGCACCCCCGTCTGGACCAGCCACGAGGCCCTGCTGCTCGACTACGAGGTGCCGATGCTGCGCCGGCAGGCGGACGGCGGGCTGCTGCTGGCCTCCACCCACTGGCCGTGGATCGGCGAGCGGACCCGGCAGCTCGACGGCGCCCACGTCGCCCTGCTGTCCGAGGTCGTGAACCCGGTCGCCTGCAAGGTCGGCCCCGGTATGACCGCCGGTGACCTGCTCGCCCTGTGCGAGCGGCTCGACCCGGGCCGGGAGGCCGGCCGGCTCACCCTCATCGCCCGGATGGGCGCCGGCACGGCCGCCGAGCGGCTGCCGTCGCTGGTGGCGGCCGTCCGCGCCGCCGGGCACCCGGTGATCTGGCTGACCGACCCGATGCACGGCAACACCGTGAGCACCCCGGACGGTCTGAAGTCCCGCTTCCTGGAAGCGGTCACCCGCGAGATCGACGAGTTCCAGCACGCGGTCACCGAGGCGGGCGGCGTCGCCGGCGGCCTCCACCTGGAGACCACCCCGGACGATGTCACCGAGTGCGTCCGCGACGGCTCCGAGGCGCACCTGGTCGGCACCCGCTACACCAGCTTCTGCGATCCGCGGCTCAACCCCGTGCAGGCCCTCGCCGCGGTCTCCGCCTGGTGGGTGTCCGCCCGTTCGGCCGAACCGGCCGCCGTCTAGCCCACCGCCCGGCCCGGCCGTCCGAGCCGGCCGCCGTCCAGCCCACCGCCCGGCCCGGCCGTCCGAGCCGGCCGCCGTCCAGCCCACCGCCCGGCCCGGCCGTCCGAGCCGGCCGCCGTCCAGCCCACCGCCCGGGACCACGGCCGGTGACCGGCACGCAGCACGGCCGGGAACACGGCCCGGAGCACGGCCGGAAGCGAGGCGGACACCCAGCCCGGAGCGCGGCCGCGCCCCGGCCTCCCGGAGCCGTGCCCGGAGCACGGCCGGCGCCCCGGCCCGGCCGCGCGCCGGGACCGCGAGGCCGCCCCCGCGCGGCCGCACCCCCGACCTTCGCCAGAGGAGAGCACAGTCATGGCGGGCATACCCCCCATCGAGCCCTACCCCCTGCCGTCCGCGGACGACCTGCCCGGCGGCACCGCCCAGTGGACCGCCGACCCGGACCGCGCGGTGCTGCTCGTCCACGACATGCAGCGCTACTTCCTGCGCCCCTTCCCCGCGCCCCTGCGCGAGGAGCTGGTGGGCAACGCGGCGCTGCTGCGCGAGCGCGCCGTCGCCACGGGCATGCCGGTGGCGTACACGGCGCAGCCCGGCGGCATGACCGACGAGCAGCGCGGCCTGCTCAAGGACTTCTGGGGGCCGGGCATGCGCGTCGACCCGGCCGACCGGGAGGTGGTCGAACCGCTGACGCCCGGCCCGGACGACCGGGTGTTCACCAAGTGGCGCTACAGCGCCTTCTTCCGCTCCGGGCTGCTGGAGTGGATGCGTGGACTCGGCCGCGACCAGCTCGTGGTGTGCGGGGTGTACGCGCACGTCGGCGTGCTGATGACGGCCGTGGACGCCTTCACCCACGACATCCGGCCGTTCCTGGTGGCCGACGCGGTCGGGGACTTCTCCGCGGCGTACCACCGCCTGGCCGTCGAGTACGCCGCCCAGCGCTGCGCCGTCGTCACCACCACCGGCACCGTCCTCGCCCAGCTGGGCGCCGCACCGGCCGGAGCCGCCGCATGACCCCGCCCGCCGAGCTCCTGGAGCGGGTGCTGGCGCCGAACCCCCCGGCGTTCGCCCTGCTGCACCGCCCCGAGTCGGGCGCCGCGGACCGCGTGGACGTGCTGCTCGGCACGGTCTCCACCCCGCGGACGCTCGCCGAGCTGCCGCTGCCCGAGCCCTCCGCGCCGTCCGGCGGCCCCCGCCACGAGCTGCTGACGCTCATCCCCTACCGGCAGATCGCCGAGCGGGGGTTCACCGCGCCGGACGACGGTGCACCGCTGATCGCGATGGCCGTCTCCGACCAGGCGGCGCTCCCGCTCGACGAGGTCCTGGACCGGCTCCCGGACGTGCCGACCGAGCTGGCCGGCGGCCACTTCGACGTGCCCGACGAGGAGTACGCCGACACGGTCCGCAGGGTCGTCGCCGACGAGATCGGCACCGGCGAGGGCGCCAACTTCGTCATCAAGCGCTCCTTCGTCGCCGACATCACCGGCTACACCCCGCGCAGCGCCCTGTCGTTCTTCCGCCGGCTGCTGCGCGGCGAGTCCGGGGCCTACTGGACGTTCGTCGTGCACACCGGCGACCGCACCTTCGTCGGGGCGACCCCCGAACGCCACCTCAGCCTCGCCGGCGGCACCGCCGTGATGAACCCGATCAGCGGCACCTACCGCTATCCGCCGACCGGCCCCACCCTCCCCGAGGTCCTGGACTTCCTCGCGGACCGCAAGGAGGCCGACGAGCTGTACATGGTCGTCGACGAAGAGCTGAAGATGATGGCCCGGATCTGCGACACCGGCGGCCGGGTCGTGGGCCCGTACCTGAAGCAGATGACCCGCCTCGCGCACACCGAGTACTTCATCGAGGGCGAGACCGACCGGGACCCGCGCGAGATCCTGCGCGAGTCGATGTTCGCGCCGACCGTCACCGGCTCCCCCCTGGAGAGCGCCTGCCGGGTGATCGGCCGGTACGAGCCGCGGGGCCGCGGCTACTACAGCGGCGTCGTCGCGCTCATCGGCCGCGACGCGCAGGGCGGGCGGGCGATGGACTCCTCGATCCTCATCCGCACCGCCGACATCGACCGCACCGGCCGCGTCCGGATCGGCGTCGGCGCCACGCTCGTCCGCCACTCCGACCCGGATTCCGAGGTCGCCGAGACCCGCGCCAAGGCGGCGGGGCTGCTCGCGGCGCTCCGGCCGGACGGCCCGGCGGACCCGGAGACCTCAGCGGCCCGCGCCGTGCGCCTCGGCGAGCACCCGTCCGTGCGGGCCTCGCTGGAGCGGCGCAACACCACGCTCGCCGGGTTCTGGCTGGCCGAGGACCCGGGGCGCGCGAGGCCCGTGCCGCACCTCGCGGGCAGCCGCGTGCTGGTCGTGGACGCGGAGGACACCTTCACCTCGATGATCGACCACCAGCTGCGCTCCCTGGGGCTGGAGGTGACGGTGCGGCGTTTCGACGAGCCGTACTCCTTCGACGGGCACGACCTCGTCGTCATGGGCCCCGGCCCCGGCGACCCGCGCGACGCCGCCCATCCCAAGATCGCCCATCTGCGGACGGCGATCGGCACCCTGCTCGCCGAGCGGCGGCCGTTCCTCGCGGTCTGCCTGAGCCACCAGGTGCTCAGCATGCGGCTGGGCTTCCCGCTGGTGCGCCGGGAGGTGCCCAACCAGGGCGTGCAGCAGGAGATCGACCTCTTCGGCGTGCGCACCCGCGTGGGCTTCTACAACACCTTCGCCGCGCGCAGCGCCGAGGACAAGGCCGACTGCCAGGGCGTCGGCCCGGTCGAGGTCAGCCGCGACCCGCACACCGGCGAGGTGCACGCGCTGCGCGGCCCGCACTTCGCCTCCATGCAGTTCCACGCCGAGTCGGTGCTCACCGAGGACGGCGTACGCCTCGTCGGCACCCTCATGACGGACGTCCTGGGCGCCCGGCTGTGAACCGCGCGCGGGGCGGCCGGACACCCGCCGGCCGCCCCGCGCACCCCTCCGCCTGAAGAGGACGACCCACTTCCATGCATGCCGACCCGCTTCCCCGCACCGCCCGGATCCCCGGCTCGAAGAGCATCACCAACCGCGCGCTGCTCCTCGCGGCGGCCGCAGACGGCACCTCCACCCTGCGGGCGCCCCTGGTCAGCGAGGACACCCTGGCCTTCCGCAAGGCCCTCACCGACCTCGGCGCCACCGTGCGCGCCGCGTCCGACGAGTCCCGGTGGACCGTCACCGGGCTGGGCGGCGCCCCGCGCGGCGGCGGCCCGGTCTGGTGCGCCGACGCCGGGACCGCCGCCCGCTTCCTGCCCCCGTTCACGGCCGCCGGCCGCGGCACCTACCGGTTCGACGGCTCCGCGCAACTGCGCGCCCGGCCCCTGCGGCCCCTGGTGGACGCCCTCGACCGGCTCGGGGCGAGGGTCCGGGCCGACGGCGGCGGGCTGCCGCTGGAGATCACCGCGACCGGCCTGGACGGCGGCGAACTGGACCTCGACTCCAGCCTCAGCAGCCAGTACCTGAGCGGTCTGCTGATGGCGGCGCCCCTGCTGCGCACCCCGCTCACCCTGCGTCCCGAGGGACTGGTGAGCCGCCCGTACGTGGACATGACCCTGGCGCTGATGCGCCGCTTCGGCGCCGGCGTCGACGCGTACGCCGACCGCGTCACCATCCGGCCGGGCGGCTACCGTCCCCACGCCCTGGACATCGAGCCCGACGCGTCCACGGCCTCCTACTTCCTCGCCGCCGCCGCGGCCTGCGGACGCGCCGTGAGCGTGCCGGGCCTGGGCACGGGCAGCCTCCAGGGCGACCTGCGGTTCGTGGACGTGCTCGCCAAGGCCGGCGCCCGGGTGTCGGTGACCGCCGAGGGCACCACCGTCGCCGGTACCGGGCGGCTGCGCGGCGGGTTCGACGTCGACATGGGCGACATCTCGGACACCTTCATGACGTTCGCCGCGATCGCGCCCCTCGCCGACGCGCCCGTGACGATCCACGGCATCGCGCACGCCCGGCTGAAGGAGTCGGACCGCGTCGCGGCCGTCACCGCGAACCTGCGGGCCTGCGGGGTGCGGGTGGACGAGGGCCCCGACCGGATCACCGTGCACCCCGGCACCCCGGCCCCGGCGCGGATCGCCTGCCGCCGCGACCACCGGATCGCCATGTCGTTCTCGGTGCTCTCGCTCGCCTCCGGTGTCCCGCTGGTGCTGGACGACCCCGCCTGCGTGGGCAAGACGTTCCCCGGGTTCCACGCGGAGCTGGGCCGGTTGTTCCCCGATCTGCTGCCCGGAGGCCCTGGTGGTCCCGGTGCGCCCGGTGGCCCCGGCGTCCTCGGTGCCCCCGGTGTCCGGACGAGTGTGGAGGAGGGCGAGTGAGCAGGCTGCGCTGGCTGACCGCGGGGGAGTCCCACGGCCCGGCCCTGGTGGCGGTCCTGGAGGGGCTGCCGGCGGGTGTTCCCGTCACCACGGAGGCGGTGGCGGAGCATCTGGCGAGGCGGCGGCTCGGCCACGGCCGGGGCGCGCGGATGGCGTTCGAGCAGGACGAGGTCGCCTTCCTGGGCGGGGTCCGGCACGGGCTCACCCTCGGCTCCCCGGTGGCGATCACGGTGGGCAACACCGAATGGCCCAAGTGGGAGCAGGTGATGGCGGCCGACCCGGTCGACCCGGAGGTCCTGGCGGGCCTCGCGCGCAACGCGCCGCTGACCCGGCCCCGGCCCGGTCACGCGGATCTGGCCGGGATGCAGAAGTACGGGTTCCCGGAGGCGCGTCCGGTCCTGGAGCGGGCCTCCGCCCGGGAGACGGCGGCCCGGGTGGCACTGGGCGCGGTGGCGCGCTCCTACCTGCGGGAGACGGCCGGGATCGAGGTCGTCAGCCATGTGGTGGAGCTGGCGTCGGCGAAGGCGCCGAGCGGGCTGATCCCGCGGCCCGCGGACGTGGCCGCGCTCGACGCCGACCCGGTCCGCTGCCTGGACCCGGAGGCGTCGAAGGCGATGGTCGCGCAGATCGACCGGGCGCACCGGGACGGCGACACGCTCGGCGGGGTCGTGGAGGTGCTGGCCCACGGCGTGCCCCCGGGTCTGGGGTCGCACGTGCACTGGGACCGGCGGCTGGACGCCCGGCTGGCCGCGGCCCTGATGGGCATTCAGGCGATCAAGGGGGTCGAGGTCGGCGACGGCTTCGACCTGGCGCGGGTGCCGGGCTCCCGGGCGCACGACGAGATCGTCGCCGCCGACGGGCGGATCGGGCGCGCCTCGGGCCGTGCGGGCGGCACGGAGGGCGGGCTCTCCACCGGTGAACCGCTGCGGGTGCGGGCGGCGATGAAGCCGATCGCGACGGTGCCGAGGGCCCTTCGGACGGTGGACGTGGCCACCGGTGAGGCGGCGGCCGCCCACCACCAGCGCTCGGACGTGTGCGCGGTGCCCGCGGCGGGGATCGTGGCGGAGGCCATGGTCGCGCTGGTCCTCGCGGACGCGGTGGCGGAGAAGTTCGGCGGCGACAGCGTGCCGGAGACCCGCCGCAACGTCCGCTCGTACCTCGACCACCTGCCGGTCCGGTGACCGGGCCGCCGCTGGTCGTCCTCGTCGGGCCGGCGGGCGTCGGCAAGTCCACGGTCGGGCGGCTCCTGGCCGAGCGGCTGGGGGCCGGCTACCGCGACACGGACGACGACGTCGCCGCCGGACGGGGCCGGAGCATCCCGGAGATCTTCGCCGAGGAGGGCGAGGCGGTGTTCCGGGACCTGGAGCGGCGGGCCGTGCGCCGTGCGCTCGCCGGGCACGGCGGTGTCCTCGCCCTCGGCGGCGGCGCGGTCGTGGACGCCGGCACGCGCGCGCTGCTGGCCGCGCACCGGGTCGTGTACCTGACGATGGGCGCCGGCGAGGCGGCCGGCCGGGTCGGGGGCGGCGCCGCGCGCCCGCTGCTGGCGGCCGACCCGCTCCGGCGGTGGAGCGAACTGATGGAGGCACGCCGGGACCTGTACGAGGAGGTCGCGACCGCCGTCGTGCCCACCGACGGCCGCTCCCCCGGCGAGGTGGCCGCAGCGGTCCTGGGCGCGCTGGCGCGCGTCGCGCCCTGAGCCCCGCGCGCCGTGCGGGCCCGGCCGGCGCCGCCGACGGCTCGTGCCGGTCCGCGGGCTCGCGCGGTCCGATCCGCGGGCTCGCGCGGTCCCATGCCGGGTTCCGGCCGGCCGCCCGGCGGGCTCGCGGGTCCGGTCCCGGGCCGGTGCGCCCGCCGCCGTCCGCGGCGCGGGTCGCGGCCGAGCCCCGGCTCTGCCGTGCGCGGACCCGATCCGCGACCTCGTACGACGGGCGCCGGAACGCGCCGCTCCCTCCCCCCTCGTCCCCGCGCGGACATGGGGGCGGCGCCGCCTCAGGGGGTGCACGCCTCGGCGATGGACAGGCCGTCCTCGTACAGGTGGTGCCGGGTGATCCGGCCGTCCTCGACGGTGAGGCGCAGGGCGAACGGGCCCTCGAAGGACTTCCCCGTCGCCCGTACGGTCCCCGACAGGCGCCCCGTCAGAACGGCGTCGGCGCCGTCCACCAGGACGGCGTCGACCGTGGCGCGCGCCTCCTCGGGCACGGTGTGCTCCATCAGCTCCGCCCCCTGCGCGGCGCACTCCGCGCCGGTCCTGCGCGGCCGGATCCACGGTACGGCGGGGTTCTCGGCGAGCTGCCAGTCGACCTCGTCGGCGAAGAGCGCGACGAGCCGCTCGGTGTCCCCGGCGAGCCGGGCCGCGAGGAACTCCCGGACGACGGCGCGGGTGGCCTCCGCGGCGGCCTCCGCGCCGGTCATCGGGGGCGCCGGGGTCGCCGTGGGGGCGGTGGGGGCGGTGGGGGCGGTGGGGGCGGTGGGGGCTGCGGACATGGTGCTCTCCTCGCTGGGCTGCGGCGGGTTCCGGCGGGTCCCGGTGACACGGCCGATCCTGCCGCGGCCGGGTGGAGGGGTCGATTACCCGGGAGGTAAGGCCCCGGTGGCGGGATCGCCCACGGCCCCCACCGAGACGGTCACGATCGGAGAAGCGCGGAGCGCCGTACCGGCCCTAGCGTGGCCCTCATGAACCTCACCATTCACACCGCCGCCCTGCCGCACGACGATCCGGACGCCTCGCTCGCCTTCTACCGCGACGTCCTCGGCTTCGAGGTCCGCGGCGACGTCGGCCAGGGCAGGATGCGCTGGATCACCGTCGGCCCGCCCGGTCAGCCGGGCACGTCCCTCCTCCTGGCACCCCCCGCGGCCGATCCGGGCGTCACCGAGGACGAGCGCCGCACCATCGCGGAGATGATGGCCAAGGGCACCTACGGCTGGATCCTGCTGGCCACCCCGGACCTCGACGCCACGTTCGCGCGGGTCGAGGCGGGCGACGCCGAGGTGGTCCAGGAGCCCACCGAGCAGCCGTACGGCGTCCGGGACTGCGCGTTCCGCGACCCTGCGGGCAACATGATCCGCATTCAGGAGCTGCGCTGACCGGTCGGCCCGTCCCCGGCTCGCGGTCGGGCCGGTGTCCGGCGGGCGGTCCTCCCGGCAGCTCGGCGGACGCCCGCCGACGTGACCGCCGTTCGTGAGAGAGGAGTACGCGCATGTGCAGGCCCGGGTGGCGCAGGGCGCGCGTCCAGGCGCAGTACCTGGCGGAGCTGGCGCGGTTGCGCCGCGTCCGCGACCGGATCGACAGGGAGTACGCGAGGCCGCTGGACGTGGTGGCGCTCGCCCGTGACGCGGGCGTGCCCGCCGGGCACCTCGGCCGGCTGTTCCGGGCCGCGTACGGCCGTTCGCCCCACGGGTACCTGCTGACGCGCCGGATCGAGCGGGCGACCGCGCTGCTCCGGCGTGGCGACCTCGGCGTCGCCGAGGTGGCCCTCGCGGTGGGCTGCACGTCGCTCCCCGCGTTCACCGCCCGCTTCACCGGACTCGTGGGGGTGTCCCCCGCACTCTTCCGGCTCAACGCGGCGGACACGGCGGAGGGCGGGACGGCGGGCACGGCGGCGGACCCGGGGCACGCGCCGGGCGGTGGGCCGGCGGCCGTGGCGAGGCGGGCGGCGATACCGGTCAGGAATCGAGAAGCCCCGCGGGCCGCCGGGTCCGTAGCGTGAGGGGCACACCAGCGCAAGCCCTGCGAGAGGAAGCCGCCATGCAGCACCGGAAGCCGTCCGCCGGAAGCCCCGACACGGCCGGGGAGGGACACGGCGGGTTCACCGCCGAGGAGCGCGCCGCCATGAAGGAGCACGCCCAGGAGGTCAGGCGGGCTGCGGCGCGGCGCGGTTCGCGGGCCACGCGGGCGGAGAAGGCGGCCGCGGCGGAGCAGGAGGTCCTGGCGAAGATCGCCGAGATGCCGGAGGCCGACCGGGTGCTCGCCGAGCGGGTCCACGCCCTGGTCCGGCGGGCGGCCCCGGAGCTCGCGCCCAGGCTCTGGTACGGAATGCCCGCCTACGCCAGGGACGGCAAGGTCGTCTGCCACTTCCAGGGTGCCGGGAAGTTCAGGACGCGGTACGCCACACTCGGCTTCAGCGACCAGGCGGCGCTCGACGACGGCGCCGTGTGGCCGGTCGCCTACGCCCTGAGGGAGCTGACCGAAACCGAGGAGCGGTTCCTCACGGAACTCCTGGCGCGGGCGGTCGCCTGAGTTCCGGTACGGCAGCGGCGCCCCGGCCGGCGCCTCCCGCGAGCGGAGGGCGCGGTCCGGGGCGCCGCTGCCCCAAACGGCCCCGCGGAGCGGTGCCGCGCGGGGCCCGCCACCGCCCGGCGCCGGCTCAGTGGGTCCGGGGGAAGGTCGGATAGACGTACCCGGGCCCCCAGAAGGGGGCCACGTCGAAGTGCTGGTAGACGTCGTGCGCGTACCGGTCCTGCTCCACCAGGTCGGGATCGTACGCGGGCGCGCCGGAGACCTGCTCCCGCGACCGGTCGACCCGGACCTCGTCGTCAGCGACGGCCGAGACCGCGTCGACCGGGATGAACGTCTTCTTCTGGCCGATGCCGAGGAAGCCCCCGTGTTCGACGAGCAGGAAGCGGACCTTGCCCTCCGCCTCGTCGATGAGCAGGTCCTCGACGGTGCCCAGCTTCTCGCCGGCCGCGTTGACGACGGTGCGGCCCCGCACGTCCTCCTCGGGGCTGCCGACCGACTGGCCGGACTCGCTGATCTTCTTGAGCACGGGGATGCCGGGATTCGCCATGGGGTGGTCCTTCCTGCTGCGGACCGCCGCCGCTGCGGGAGCGGCGCGGTGGGTGGTTCGGCCGACACCCGGATATCCGCCGGCGAGCCGGTGAAACCGCTCCGTTCGCGGGCCGTTGCCCGCGGGGGCCGGGCGGGCGGAGAGGCCGACCGGAAATCCGGTGACCGAACGCCCGACCGACGGTAGAGTCGCCGGCATGCACCTCTTCCAGATCTACGGCTGACACGGCCGGGGCACCGCCCCGCGTCCCGTCCGGCACATCCGCGTGCGCGCTCCCTCCGCCACCCGGGCCGACCCCGACCAGGGTGTCCGCTCGCCCCCAGGGCTCCTCGGCCAGGGCTCCCCCGGCCGACCGGGGCGATCCCGGGTCGCCCGTCGGAGGCCGCCGCGCCGGACCGCCGTGTCCGCCTCCGCCGTAGACCTGGAATCGAGTGATCCCCCATGTCCCCTCGCCCGTCCCGCCCGTCCCGTCGCCGCGCCCACATCGCGATGGTCGGCATCCCGGCCGTCAGCCACGTCCTGCCCAGCCTGGAGGTCATCCGGGAACTGGTGGCCCGCGGCCACCGCGTGACGTACGCCAACGACCCGGCGGTGGCCGACCTGATCGCGCCGACCGGCGCCGAACCGGTTGCCTGCCGCTCCGTGCTGCCGGTCGCCGACAACGACTGGCCCGAGGACCCCGTCGCCGCGATGGGCCTCTTCCTCGACGACGCCGTGCAGGCACTCCCCCGGCTGCGCGCCGTCTACGACCGCGATCCTGCGGACGTGTACCTGTACGACATCGGCGCGTACGCGGCGCGCGCCCTCGCCGAGGCGCAGGGCCGGCCGGTGGTGCAGCTGTCCCCGACGTTCGTGGCCTGGGAGGGCTACGGGGACGAGGTGGCGGCCGGACTGTGGCGGCTGCCGGGGGCCGACGCCTACCGGGCGAGGTTCGCGCGGTGGCTCGCGGAGTGCGGCGCGACCACCACCGACATGGACCTCTTCGCCGGCCGGCCCGCGCGGACCCTCGCCCTGATCACCCGGGCGATGCAGCCGTACGCCGACCGGGTCGACACCGGTACGGTCACCTTCGTCGGCCCCTGCTTCGACATCGGCGCGGACACCGGCGGGGCCGCGGGGGCGGGCGCCGGCGGCTGGACCCGGCCGGCGCACGCGGAGAACGTCCTGCTGATCTCCCTCGGCTCGGCGTTCACCCGCCGTCCGGAGTTCTACCGCCGGTGCCTGGCGGCCTACGGCGACCTGCCCGGATGGCATGTCGTCCTCCAGATCGGCAAGTACACCGACCCGCGGGAGCTCGGCACCGTGCCGTCCAACGTCGAGGTGCACGACTGGGTGCCGCAGCGGGAGATCCTGGCGCAGGCGGACGCCTTCGTCACCCACGCCGGGATGGGCGGCTGCGGCGAAGGACTGCTGGCGGGCGTGCCGATGATCGCCGTGCCGCAGGCCGCCGACCAGTTCATGAACGCCGACCGGCTCGTGGAGCTGGGCGTGGCCCGCCGCATCGACACCCCGGACGCCTCCGCCGGGGCGCTGCGGGCGGCGCTGCACGACCTGGTCGGCGACCCGGAGGTCGCCCGCCGCTCGGCGCGCCTGCGGGCCGCGGCGCGGGCCGAGGGCGGTACCTCGCGCGCCGCCGACCTCGTCGAGGACGCGCTGGGCTGATCCCGGAGCCCGGGGCCGTACGCGGCGCCCACCCGGCCGTGCACGCGGGGCGTGTACGGCCCCGGCCCGGGGCCCGTACGGCCCGGCCGAGGGGCATGTGGGGCCCGGACCGCCGGTCGTGCGGGCGCGCGCCGACGCGCTCGCGCCCGCACCGGCCCGACCGCGATAGTGGTGCCGTACACCTGTACCGGCACACCGGTACCGAGGAAAGGACATGCCGCGATGGCACAGCAGGTCCGAGGGGTCGTGGCCCCGGGGAAGAACGAGCCCGTGCGGGTGGAGACGATCGTCGTCCCGGACCCCGGCCCCGGCGAGGCGGTGGTCAAGGTGCAGGCGTGCGGGGTCTGCCACACCGACCTGCACTACAAGCAGGGCGGCATCAACGACGACTTCCCCTTCCTCCTCGGCCACGAGGCCGCGGGCGTGGTGGAGTCGGTCGGCCCGGACGTCACCGACGTCGCACCCGGCGACTTCGTGATCCTCAACTGGCGTGCCGTGTGCGGGAAGTGCCGGGCCTGCCGGCGCGGCCGGCCCTGGTACTGCTTCGACACCCACAACGCCACGCAGAAGATGACGCTGGCGGACGGCACCGAACTGTCCGCCGCGCTCGGGATCGGCGCGTTCGCCGAGAAGACCCTCGTCGCCGCCGGCCAGTGCACCAAGGTGGACCCGTCCGTGTCCCCGGCCGTCGCGGGGCTGCTCGGCTGCGGGGTGATGGCCGGCATCGGCGCGGCCCTCAACACCGGGGAGGTCGGCCGGGGCGACACGGTCGCCGTCATCGGCTGCGGCGGCGTCGGGGACGCGGCGGTCGTCGGCTCCCGCCTCGCCGGCGCGGCCCGGATCATCGCCGTCGACATCGACGACCGGAAGCTGGAGACCGCCCGGGCCATGGGCGCCACCCACACCGTCAACAGCCGCGACACCGACCCCGTGGCGGCCGTCCGCGAGCTGACCGGCGGGTTCGGCGCCGACGTCGTCATCGAGGCGGTCGGCCGGCCGGAGACGTACCACCAGGCGTTCTACGCCCGCGACCTCGCCGGCACCGTCGTCCTCGTCGGTGTCCCCACCCCGGAGATGAAGCTGGAGCTGCCGCTCCTCGACGTCTTCGGCCGCGGCGGCGCGCTCAAGTCGTCCTGGTACGGCGACTGCCTGCCGTCCCGTGACTTCCCGATGCTCGTCGACCTGCACCAGCAGGGCCGCATCGACCTCGGGGCGTTCGTCACCGAGACGATCGGCCTCGACGACGTCGAGAAGGCGTTCGCCCGGATGCACGAGGGCGACGTGCTGCGCTCGGTGGTGGTCCTCTGATGGCCGCCCGCGTCGAGCAACTGGTCACCTCCGGCACGTTCTCGCTGGACGGCGGCACCTGGGACGTCGACAACAACGTGTGGATCGTCGGCGACGACTCGGAGGCGATCGTCGTCGACGCCGCTCACGACGCCGACGCCATCGTGGCCGCCCTCGGCGGGCGGGCGCTGCGGGCCGTCGTCTGCACCCACGCGCACGACGACCACGTCAACGCCGCGCCCGCGCTGGCCGCGGCGACCGGCGCCCCGGTGCTGCTCCACCCCGACGACCTGCCGCTGTGGAAGCTGACCCACCCCGACCGGCTGCCGGACGGCGAACTCGCCGACGGTCAGACCCTGTCGGTCGCCGGGACCGAGCTGACCGTCCTGCACACGCCGGGTCACGCCCCCGGCGCGGTGAGCCTGTACGCCCCCGCCCTGGGGACGGTCTTCACCGGCGACACGCTCTTCGCCGGCGGGCCCGGGGCCACCGGGCGGTCCTTCTCCCACTTCCCCACCATCATCGACTCGATCCGCGACCGGCTGCTCTCCCTGCCGCCGGAGACGGTGGTCCGCACGGGGCACGGCGAGAGCACCACGATCGGGGCAGAGGCGCCCGCGCTCGACGAGTGGGTCAAGCGGGGCCACTGAACGGCCCCAGCCGGAGCCCGCCCCTCGGGTCCGGACCGCCGCCGGTCCCGGACCACCGGCGGTCCGGGGTCCGGCGGTCCGGGGTCCGGCGGTCCGGGGTCCGGTGGGCGTGCGCGTCGACGGGCTCGCACGCCCACCGGGGCCCGCGCCCGCCGCCCCGCAGGTCAGTCGGCGGCGTGTGCGGCGTGGTGGCCGCGTCCGCCGGGGTGCCGGTGGCGCCAGGTCCAGAACACCGCGCAGGACACCAGCGCCCATCCCCCCAGGACCAGGAACGGGAAGGCGTGCTGGTGCCCGGGGAAGTACACGGCCGTGTGCTGGGCGCTGACCGAGGCGCCGGGCGGCAGCCACTTGCCGATCGTGCCCAGCGGGGACGGCAGCAGCGGCCAGGAGACCGCGCCGCCGGACGAGGGGTTGCCGAGCAGCACCATCAGGCCCCAGGTCGGCAGCATCGCCCAGCGCCCGATCAGGGTGTTGAACATGGTGAACACCATGCCGCTGGCGAACATCGTCAGCGCCAGGATCAGCCAGGACTCGACGAACGGCAGAGCGAGCGCGCCCAGCAGCCAGTCCACGGCGGCGGCGATGGCGAAGCCGCCGAGCAGCGCGTACGCGACGGTGACGGCGATGCGCTCCAGCGGGTCGAGCTCCCGCGCGTGCACGCTCAGCTGGATCGCCCCGACGAAACCGATGATCACGGCGGCCAGGGAGACGTAGAAGACGGCGAGCCCCCGCGGGTCGCCGGGCTGCAGGGGCTTGACGTCCCGTACGGTCACCGCGACGCCCGCCTCCCGGCCTGCGGCGGGCGCGGCCTCGGCGAGCACCTGGGCCACCGAGGCGCCCGACGCGCCCGAGACGTCCACGACCACGGCGCGCCCGCCGTCGCGCACCTCGAAGACGGCGAAGACCTCCTGCTCCTCGACGGCCAGCCGGGCCTCCGCGAGGCTGTCGTAGGCACGGACCCGCACCGACGCGTTGAGGGCCTCGTCCATGCCGTCCAGGAACGCCTGGCCGCGCTCCCCCTCGTACGCGCCGACCACCGCCGCCGGGATGGCGCGCGGGGTCGGGTCGGCCATGGAGTACGTGTACGAGCCCGCGAACAGCCCGGCCGCCGCCGCGATGATCAGCACCAGGACGGCGGCCGGGAACAGGGGCGATCCGCGCAGCCGGGCCCAGCGCTCGCCGCGTGTGGGCGGCCTGCCGTGGCCGCCGTGGGGCGTCTCGGTCATCCCGCGCGCCCTCCTTCCCACCGGGCACGACCCTGGCACAGGGGGGCGCACCCGGCACGTGAGAGGCCGTCATGCGGGTGCCACCGGGACGTCGTACGGGTCATCCGAAGGGCGCGGGCCCGCCGCGCGGGAAGGGCGCCGCCGCGGGAGGGCGGGCACGGCTCAGGCCGGGGCGGCCGGCCGGCCGGGCACACCACACGGGAGGCGGGCCGGGGCGGGGCGCGGGAGGGCCGCCGGGGCGGGGCGCGTGCCGCTCGCCGTCACCGGGCCGCGACCGGCCTCGCGGCGGACGCGGACGCGACGGCCGCGGCCAGGGGGTCGCGCGCGGGTCGTCCGAGGAGGCCGGCGAGGTCCGCGCCGATCCCGTCCAGGAAGCCGTGCCGGACGCCGGTCGCGATCGAGGCGAGCATGGGCGGCTGGAACGGCAGCAGCTCCGGCATCCCGGCGAGCCTGCGCCGGTACTCGGCCAGGCCGATGGTCCGGTGCGGGACGCCGAGCCGGTCGGCCACGGACGCCGCCGTGACCGGCGTGCCGGTCAGCTCGTAGGTGCGCCCGGTGTGCCGCTCCGCCTCCGCCGCGACGACCGCGGCGGCCTCGGCGAGGTCCGCGCGGACGACCGCGGCCAGCGCGCCGTCGCCGAACGGGGACTCCACCCCCTCGCCGGCCCACATCAGCAGACCGCCGAAGAGTTCGGCGTACAGGCCGTTGCGCAGGATCGTCCACGGCAGGCCGCAGGCGCGCAGGAGCCGCTCGGTCGCCCGGTGCGCCAGTGCGAAACCGAGGTGGTCGCCGGCGGCGGTCAGGCTCGTGTAGACGACGTGCCGGACGCCGTCGCGGACGGCGGCGTCCAGGGCGGCCGCGTGCCTCCGTACGACCTGGTCGTCCTCGGCGTATCCGGCGGAGACCAGCAGCAGGGTCGACACCCCGGCGAAGTCAATGCCGGCCGGGTCGTCGAAGTCGAGGCGCCGCGTCCCCGCGCCCGGGGTGCGGCTGCCGCCGGTCGCCGCCGCACCGCGGGCGCGCAGCGCGGCGAGAGCGGCCGAGGCGAGGTTCCCGTTGGCTCCGGTCACCAGGATCATGTCGTACGTCCTCCGTAGTGGTTCTCTTCGGTAACTACGGTTGATCCTGATCCGACCGCGCACCGGCCACAAGGAGGCAGTTCGATGTCACCCACGCACACCCGGGTAACCACCCCGCCCGCGGACCTCGACCCGTGCGGGCGCGAGGAGCACCCCGACTGCGGGATCCGCGACGTCCTGGACCGCATCGGGGACAAGTGGTCGGTCCTTGTGATCGTCGAACTCGCCCGCGGGCCGCGCCGCTTCCGGGAGCTGCAGCGCGCCGTCGACGGCATCTCCCAGCGCATGCTCACCCTCACCGTGCGCAGGCTGGAACGCGACGGGCTGGTCCTGCGCACCGTGTACCCGACCGTCCCGGCCCAGGTCGACTACCGCCTGACCGACACCGGGGCGGGCATCACCCACCTGGTCAAGGCGCTCGCCGACTGGTCCCTCGCCCACCGCGCCGCCATCGCCGAGGCCCGGCACGCGTACGACCTGGCCCACCCCGGCCACGACATCCGGTAGGCCCTCCCGGCCGGACGCGACGGCGTCGGTACGCCCGCCGCCCCCGGACGGTGCGTCAGCGCCGCAGGGTCAGCGGGACCGTGGCCTCGGAGACGAGGCGCTCCTGCTCGGGGTCGTCCCACAGGGCCGTCAGGGTGCCCGGGCCCTCGCGGAAGCCCTGGAGGCGGACCGTCAGGTCGAAGGTCCCGCGCACGCCGTTCCCCGAGGTCGCCATGACGGGGGTGTGCGCCGCCGTGTGCCCGTCCGCGTCGGTGATCCGCAGGCCGAAGGACGCCTCGAAGGTGTTGGCGGTGCCCCACACCCTGACCGGGCCGCGCACGGTGTCGCCGATCATCGGCGACTCGACCAGCACCGCCGGTGTCAGGTCCTCGAAGTCGGCCCGCCCCACCGGCCGTGCGAGGTCGACGCCCTCCCCGCCGAACCGGGTCACCGGCCCGCCGTCCAGCGCGAACCGCACCGATGTGACGGCCGGGAAGCGTGTGGCCGTGAAGACGACCTGGGCGAGCCGCGCGCGCATCGAGAGGGTGCCGCCCCCGTCGTCGTACCGGCCGGTCAGGTCCACGGTGGCGACGCCGTCGCGTACGGCGAGGGAGCGCAGCCGCGTCCCCTCGGGGATCGCCGTCGTCCTGCCGTGGCCGCGCTCCCGGGGGTTCGGGCCGGCCAGGAGGGCGCGCAGGGCGCCGGCCACGGTGGCGGGGGCGGTGACGGAGCGGGGTGCGGGCGAGACCCGTTCGCCGTGCAGGAAGTAGACGCCGGTCCGCACCTGCCTGCCCTCGGCGGGCGGGGTGGTGGGGCCGGGGGCCGGGGCCGTCGGCGGCGGTGCCGTACCGCCCGGTGAGCGCGTGCCGGAGGCCGAGGGTGCGGCCGGGGTGGCGGCGGGGTCCTGCGGCGCGGCCGACCCGGTACGCGGCGTCCGGTCGGCCGCGCCGGCCCCGCCTCCGCCCGTGCCCGCCGCACACGCGGAGAGCGCGAGCGCGAGGGCCAGCGCGGAGGCGAGCGGCGCCTTGCGCGAGCACCGGGGCCGCGCGGGCGCCGTACGGGGCCGCGCGGATGTCGTACGGGTCCGAAATGCCATGGCAGTCTCCTCGCGCCCCCGTCGGGGGCACCTTCGCGGCCGGCGTGGGGAAGGGACGACTACCCCACCCTTCGGGTGCTGTAGCCGCCTTCGACCACCATCGTCCGAAAGTGTCCGGCTCACGCCGTCGCGTGGCCGCGGGAGCCCGGGACACGACACGGTCGGTCATGGACCGGTCGCGCGGGGGCGGTGCGTCCGGGAGGTGCCGCCTCGTGGAAGGGCTCCGCGTCCGCCGCTCACGGACCGGTCGCACGGCCGGGCGGCGGGACGCGGTGCGGGCGTCTTCCGGCGCGGGGAGGCGCACGTCGGGGAGGCGTGCGCCGGGGAGGCGTGCGCCGGGGGACGCTAGCCTTCCGCGGGGTACGAGGCGACGACCTTGCCGCTGCCGTCGGCGGCGAGGTACCCGGACGCCCGGTACTCGTTGGAGAGGTAGAAGCGGAGCGTCGGCTGGTCGGCGTTGAAGGTCCACCGGTCGACGATGACGTACCGCGTGTCCGGGGCGTCCACGTTGAGTTCCTTCTCGCCGCGCCGCATCAGCGCCGGGAGGGTGTCCCAGTCGAGGGCGGTCGCGTCGAAGGGCTGCTCGTCGGGCGAGCCGGAGGCGATGGTGCCGCCCGGCCCGGACTTGCGCGCGACGCCGTCGCGGTACTGGTACCGGTCGTACGTCTTCGCCCCGGGCTTGGTGGGGATCTCGGCCAGCGCGTACTCCTCGTAGAACGTGACGGTCTTGACCTGCCCGTTGCCGCTCGCCGCCCGGAAGGCGGCCAGGACGGTGCGGACGTTCGCCGGGGTCAGGAGCGTGCCCGCGGCCGCCTGGCGGGCGCCGCCGGGCTCAGGGGAGGCGCCGGCCGCACCGGCGGGGAGCGGGGAGGCGCCCCCGGCGCCGGGCGCCGCGGGCACGGCGGCGCGCGGGGCGGCGCTCGACGCCGGGGCGGCCCGCCCGGCCTCGCCGTCGCGGCCGTCACCGGACGGCCAGTTGAGCGCGGCGACGGCCGCGGCGGTGACGGCCGCGGCCGACGCGAGGGCGACGGCCACGCGGCGGCCCGCCGGGCGGCGGGCGGGGGGCACGGGCGGCCCGAACCGGCCGTTCGGCACGGGGGCGTGCGGCGACCACGTCGCGTGCGCGCCCTGCGCGCCCGCGTACGCGGGGTGGGAGCCGTACGGGGTGGCACCCGGCCCGGGGAACGGCTCCTTGGCCACGTGCGGGGCGTGGCCGGGGGTGGTGGGGTGCCCGGACGGCGGGGTGTGGGCGGTGGGGCCGGGCGTGGCCGCGGGCCGGGGGGCGGCCTGCGGGGTGCCGGCGCTCTGGCCGGGGCGCTCGCCGGGGTGGTCGTGGAGGTGGTCGGCGGACCGGTCGTCAGGCCGCCCGCCGGGCCGGTGGTCGGGCCGCGGGCGGTCCGGGGCGGGGTGGTCCGGGGCGTCGTACGGGGCCGTGCCCGGACGGGCCGCCGCCTCGCGCAGCAGCCGCTCCAGTTCCGCCCCGTCGGGGCGAAGCGCCGGGTCGCGGACCAGGAGCCGGTCGAGGACGGGCCCGAGCGCGCCCGACCTGACCGGGGGCGGTATCGGGTCGTCCAGGACGGCGACCACGGTCGCCAGGCTGGTCGCCCTGCGGAACGGGTGGTGGCCCTCGGCCGCCACGTACAGCAGCATGCCGAGCGACCACAGGTCGGAGGCCGGGTTGCCCTCCTCGCCGCGCACGCGCTCGGGCGCGATGAACTCCGGTGAGCCGATGAGGTCGCCGGTCGAGGTGAGCCGGGACGTCGACTCGGAGAGGGCCGCGATGCCGAAGTCGGTGAGGACGGCGGCCCCGTCCGGGCGCAGCAGTACGTTGGCGGGCTTCACGTCCCGGTGGTGGATGCCGGCCGCGTGGGCGGCGCGGAGCGCGGAGAGGATCTCCAGTCCGAGGCGGGTCACCTCGGGAACGGGCATGGGGCCGCGGGCGAGCCGCTCGTGGACGGAGCTGCCCTCGACCAGCTCCATGACGATCCAGGGGTGGGAGCCGTCGGCGGGCTCGACGATGTGGTGGATCGTCACGACGTGGGGGTTCGACAGCCGGGCGAGTGCCCTGGCCTCGCGGACGGCGCGGGCGCGCAGCTGCGCGGCGAGTCCGGGGCTGGCCGCCTCGACGGCCGGGTCGGGCGGGCGGACCTCCTTGAGGGCGACCTCCCGGTCCAGGGCCACGTCGCGTGCCCGCCAGACCGTGCCCATGCCGCCGCTGCCCAGCCGGGAGACCAGTTCGAAACGTCCGTCGACGAGGGGTCTGCCACCCTCACTCATGCTCATGGCGGGTCATCGTAAGCGGCGCCGGTGACGGTCCGCGCGGCAGGCGCCGCGTTCCGCCCGGCAGCCGGTGGGCGAATGGCACGGGACGTCGCGCGGCCGTGGGCGCACCGCACCGGACCTCCGCGGGGCGGCCGTCCCGCGCACAGCCTCGGGTCACCGCGGCGCCCCGTGACGGGCCCGTACGCCGTGCCCGCACACGCCACGGCGCAGGGCGCCCCTCGCTCGGCGCTGCGCCGCCCGTCCGCGTCCCCCTCCCCCGGCGCCGCCCGTCCGCTTCCGTCTCCTCGTCACACGGCGCCGCCCGTGCGCTCCCGTCTCCTCGTCACACGGCACCGCCCGTCCGCTCCCGTCTCCCCGTCACACGGCACCGCCCGCGCGGCGGCCCGGTGAAGGCCCCTGCCGCCGGGCGGTGGGGCAGGTCCGGTGAAGCGGGGCCGGGCGGCCGGTGAGCCCGAGGGCCGGCTCCCTCCCCGTGGGTTATGGATGACGGATGCGACCCAGCCTGCCGCGCCGCCCGAGCCCCACGGCGGTGCTCGTACTGATCCTCGCCGCGGCGCTCGCGTCGGCCCTGGCGCTGTACCTGTCCCTGACCACGCCGTCGCGGGTGGCGGGTACCGCGCAGGCGCCCCCGGCGTCGCGGGCCGCGCAGGGCTCCCCGCCGCTCACGGAGGGGCGGCTGCGCCGGGAGGCGGCGGCCCTGCTGGAGGCGGCGGGCGCCGTCAGCGTCCACGTCCGGGTGCGGGACGGGCGGCACGCGGTCGCCGCGAGCGCGGGGGAGGCCGAGCTGGGCACCGGTCGCGCGGTGCCCGACGGCACCCACTTCCGGGCCGCCAGCGTGACGAAGTCGTTCATGGCCGCGACCGTGCTGCGGCTGGCCGCCGAGCGGCGCCTGTCCCTGGACGACACGGTGGAGCACTGGCTGCCCGGCGTCGTCAGCGGGAACGGCCACGACGGGAACCGCGTCACGCTCCGGCACCTGCTCCAGCACACCAGCGGCCTGCGCGACGCCGACTCCACCGCGTTCACCGGGCGGACGGCCCCGGAGTTCGAGCGGCTCAGGTACGAGGGTGTGGAACCGGAGCGGCTGATCGCCGCCGCGCTGCGGCAGGCCCCGGAGTTCCCGCCCGCCGCGCCCGGCGACCCGGCGCCCCGCTGGAGCTACTCCAACACCGGCTACCTCCTGCTGGGGGAGGTCGTCCGGAAGGCCACCGGCCGCCCCTGGGAGGCGGAGGTGCGCGACCGGATCGTCCGGGAGCTGGGGCTGACCGGCACCCGCGCGCCCGGGGACGACCCGCGCCTGCCGGAGCCGTACGCGCGCACCTACCACCGGTTCGCGGGGTCCGGGGGCTGGACCGACACCACGGTCCGCGCCATGGCGTGGGCGGGCCCGGCCGGGGCGCTGGTCTCCACGTCCCGCGACGTCGACCGGTTCTTCACGGCCCTGCTCGGCGGCCGGCTGCTGCCGCCCCCGCAGCTCGCCGCGATGCGCGCCACGGTCCCCGTCGACGCGGAGCACGAGCGGTACACGCCCGGCATGCGCTACGGCCTCGGCCTGATGCGGCAGCCCCTCGGCTGCGGCGGGCACCGCTGGGGCCACCACGGCGACCTCGAAGGCGCCATGGTCAGGACGGGGCTCACCGCGGACGGGAGCCGATCCGTCGTCATCGCGCTCAGCGGCAGGACCACCGACGAGCGGCGGCTCCTCGCGACCGAGAAGGCCCTCCAGGGGCTTGTCGAGCGGATGCTGTGCCGCGCGTGACCGGTACCCGCTCAGGACACCGGAAGCAGGTCGACGGCGCGTACCCGTGACAGGTGGATCAGGACGTCGTACGAGCGCGCCAACGCGATGTCGTACGTGGTCCGCTCCTCCGGGTAGGCGGTGCCGACACTGCGCGTGGGGCGGGCGGTCGCCAGCCAGCGGCGGGCCGCGGGCGGCGCGGTGCGCAGGTCCAGCACGTAGCGGTCGTGCCGTACCCGGTCGAGGGTGTCCTCGTTGCCGCCGGGCGGCGGGGGGCCGACCGTGTGGGTGAGCATCTCCCGCTCCTCGGGGTCGGTGGCCTTGAACGAGCCCTGGCCGAAGGTGAACCCGACGGCCCGGTAGCGGGCGCCGAGCCGGTCGCGGAGGAAGGCGCCCTGGGTGCGGGGCAGGACCTCCGGGTCCTCGGGCTCGTATCCGACGTGGTTGTTGTGGCCCGACAGCAGGACCTTGTGCCCGGTGTGCCGATGCCACCAGGCGATGTTGTCGGCCATGGCCTCGTCCCGGTACCGCATGCCCGCGGCCACCTGCCGGGGGTCGTCGAAGTCGAAGGCGTACCCCCTGGCCGTCTGGTCGATCACCGTGGCGTGCCGCAGCGTCCATGCGTACGCGTCCGCCTCCCGCCCGTCGCCGCCCTTCGGCGGGGAGGAGCGCAGCAGGGCCAGGGCGCGCCCGGTGCGCTCGGCCATCTCCCTGCGCTCGGCGAGCGGCTTGGCCAGGTACCGCTTCTGGTACTCGGCGGAGGGGACCGTGGGCCGCAGCCCCCGGTAGAGCGCGTCGAGGCGCGGCGCGAGCTCCGGGCGGGTGGCGGCGACGTGGCCGGTCACCCGGTCGTACAGCTCGGGCCCGGTGTACCCCCAGTCGTCGCCCATGAACCGGACGGGGTCGTGCGGGTGGCGCCGGTTGTGGTCGCGCATCCACTCGATCAGCGCGAGGTGTTCGGCGGTGTTGGCCAGGGCGTACGTGTACTGGAAGTCCTCCCGCATGATGCGGCGGGGGTCCCCCTCGCCGTGCCGGACGTACGCGTCGAGGAGCACGCCCGTGCTCCACGCCGCCTCCAGGGCGAAGGTGCGAAAGCCATGCTCGCGCACGAGGTGGCGGAAGACCCGGTCCTTGGTGGCGGGGAACTCGTGCGAGCCGTGCGTCGCCTCGCCCATCCCGACGACCGAGGCGTCCCCGACGGCGCGGCCCAGGGGCCGGAGGTCGCCCGGGCCCGCACCGGGCCCGGTGGCCCGCAGCGGGGTGGCGGCGCCTTCCAGCAAGGCGACGACCGGTTGCGGCGCGCGGGCGGGGGCCGGGGCGACGGCGGGGGCCGGGGCGACGGCGGGGGCCAGGGCGACGGCGGCGGGCGCGAGGGCGGCCAGGGCCAGGGCGGCGAGGAGCAGCGGACGCGGCGGGGGCATACCGGTACCCGTTCCCCCCACCAGGCAGCCGCGCCGCCGCCGCCCCGCCTCTCCACCCGAACGGCGGAGCAGCGGAGCAGCCGAGACGACCGGCGACGTACCGCTCCCCCTCGCCGGCATGGCCGATGTGCAGGCCACCATGACGGGCGGATAGGGAAGGGGACAGGCATCGGATTCCGGTCGACACGAGGGGCGCGTACGTCCGGCCGTTCGTCGGGCGTCGGGCGTCGGGCGTCGGGCGTCGGGCCCACCGACGGCGGCGTCACACGGGAGCGCGAGGGCGAAGCCGGACGCGCCCCCTCCGCCGACCCGCCGGAACGCGCCGCCGGTCTGCCCGCCGGTCGCCGTGCCACGGCTCCTGCGGGGTCAGGCGACCTCGTAGGATCGGCGGACCCCGCGGAGGTCGGCGGCCCGCAGGTCCTCGTCGCGGATCCAGAAGGAGACGTTGACGATCTCGCCCCAGGAGGTGCCCGCTTCCACCTCCAACTGCAGAAGTGGGCGATGCCCCTCCGGCCGAGGGGTGTCCCAGCTGTCGCACCAGCCCAACAGGCGGTGGCGCGGGGCCGGAAGCACGGCCGACAGCGCCTCGGCCAGGTCGATCAGGAGGGCGATGACGTCGTCACCGACCGCGCAACCGGTCTCGGCGTCCGCCAGGGTGGGCACCGAAGGCAGCGCGCAGGCCTCCAGCGGGAGGGCCGGCAAAGACGGCGGGGCCGGGGCGTGTCCCTCCGGTGGTCCGCCGGTTCCGGCCGCCACGTGCAGGACGCGGCAACCGTCGTCGCCGAGCCCGGGAGCGGGCTCCGCGGCGAAGTCGTCGTCGTGGAAGAAGAACAGGTGGCCGTGGTCAGGAAGCGTCCAGTGCCCACCGAGCAGGCGGGCCGCCTGACCGCAGTCGATCTGGGCCAGGAGCACCATGGGCCGTCCACGGCAGCGGGGCCAGGCGAACGACTCGGTCGTTACCGGCACGCCCCCGATCACGCTGCCCGACTCCGAGGACCGTTTGCCCGCAGAGAAGCCCACCGATGGCCTGACCAGGGACAGGAACCGCTCTGCGGCGTCCACGCCCAGTCGGGTGCGGACGATCTGGTCGATCGCCGACCGGTCGCCGGGTTCACGGCCTTCACTCCCCATGAACGCCAAGTCTGTCACCACGCTCCGACAGGGCCTGCTCGGCCCCGTCGGGGATGGCTGCGGTGTGCTCACCGGATTCGCCCTGCCCGGTGGGGCGCCAGGCCGTACTCCCCGCCGGGTACGTCCCGGCGCCGCCCACCCGGCCGGAGGGGAGGCGGGGTGGAGGCGGGACGCGGGTCAGAACGGGGCCAGGACGGAGGTGAGGGGGTGCACCGGGAGGGCGCCGCCGGAGTCGCCGCGGAGGGCGAGAGCCTGGAGGCCGGTCGGGGTCACACCGGCGAGGGCGCGGAACTCGCGGGTCAGATGGGCCTGGTCGTGGTAGCCGCACGCGGCGGCCGTCCCGGCCCAGGTCGTACACGGGCCAGGCAGCATGGTCAGGGCCCTCTGGAAGCGGAGGACGCGGGCGGCGGTCTTGGGCGCGAGGCCGATCTGCTCGGCGAAGAGGACCTCCAGCCGGCGGCGGCTCCGTCCAGTCTCCTCGGCCAACCGCCCGACGGACAGCGTGCCGTGACTGGCCCTCAACAGGGACCACGCCTCCGACACCACCGGGGAGGGCGGGCACCGGCCGGCCGCGAGCCGTGCGGAGAGGGCTTCGTCGAGGATCTGCCAGCGGGCTTCCCAACCGGGCGCGCGGGCGAGTCGCTCCGTGAGACCGGCGTCCCAGTGCCGTCCCAGCACGTCCGCCGGACGGACCGTGGCACCCGTCAGGTGACGCAGCGGCACACCGAGAAGCTCGTAGCCCCCCAGTGGCGTCAACTCCACCTGCACGAGGTGACCCGTGCCGCTGGTACGGCTGATCACCGGACTGGTCCGGAGCCCCAGCAGCACCTCGTCCCAGCGCCGGCCCGGCGTCGGCTCCCCGTCCGGGGCGAGATCCAGCGGGGCTCCCCACGTCAGGCACAGTGTCAGGGTGGCCGACGGGAGGTTCAGCCGCCGCGCGACCGGCGCCCCGCTGAGGCGGTAGCCGGTGTAGCCGACCACGTGCGCGCGCAACCGGGCGGGTGAGCGGCGGCGCCGTGCCCCGCCGCCCACCGAGCGCGCGTCGTCCGGTGCTGATGCGCGGGTCACCCCTGCCGCCCTTTCCATAGGGAGGATGCGGATCGGTGAGCGGTGCGCGTTCGTACAAGACGCGCGGCCCCCGGGGCCCCAGTCTGGTGGTGTCCACAGCGGGCCGTGAAGCCAGGACCGCGCCAATCGGCGCCGGCCGCCCGGCTGCCTCCCCCGGGCCTTGTACGCGTGCCGGCCAGGGGGCTCGCACCAGCGGTTCAGCCGTCGCGGGTTCGCGGTCGGCCACCGCGTTCCGCATCCCGACGATCTCGGAGGAGTACTCATGCGTTTCCGCAAGGCCGCGGCAGGACTGGGCATCGGTGCGGCGCTGGCTCTGGGCGGTGTGTCCGCGCCCGCCGCCGCCCACGACGGAGCCGTCTCGGCGCTCGGTCCGTCGTGTACCACGGGGAAGAACCTCACCAACGGGTGGGGGAAGTGCACCACGGCCGGGAAGTACAAGTGGCGCGTCAACGTCGACTGCACCCTGGGTGGTTCGGGGTCGAGCAGCATCGTGACCGGCCCGACCCGCACCAACGCGTACTGCAGCTGGGGCAACGTCGAGCGCGTGTCCATCGAGCACTTCTGATCACCCGTGCGTCCGCGGTGACCCCGGCACCGCACGGCCGGGCCGGGGCACAGGCCGCCGCCAACGCTGGTCCGTGAGCGTCCCGACACCCGCGGGTGCCCACTCCTTGCACCGGCGCCGCGGTACGACCGGGTGCCCGGACGTACCAGGATGAGGCCCCCGGTCGCCACGGCGGCCGGGGGCCTCGCTTTCGCCGCCCTCCGGGAGGCGGGTGAGGGCGGGACCGGGTCAGGCGCCGGCGCGGAGGGCCGGAGGCCCGCGCGCCGCCGTGCCGACCCCGTTCGGCCGGGTGCGGGCGGCGCTCAGCCGGAACGGTGACTAGGTACGCGGGTCCACCGGTGTGAGGGTGCCGAGGCGGTCCTCGATCGCCTGGGCCGCGTCGAGGCACAGGTCCTCCCGGAAGGCGCGCCCGACGATCTGCACGCCGCAGGGGAGGCCGTCGACCGTCCCGGTCGGCACGGCCACGGCGGGCACGCCCACGAAGCTGGTCGCGGTGCACAGGCGCATGCCCGTCGCGACACGGTCGCGCCCCGCCCTGTCGCGCGACTCCAGCCCCGGCTCGACCGGCGGCTCGGTGAAGACCGGGCCGAGCAGCAGCGGGTGGGCGTCGAGGAACTCGGCCCAGGAACGGCGGATGTTCAGCCACGTGCCCATCAGGGTCATGAGCTCCGCCGCGCTCGCGGGCGGGGTCCGCTCCATCGCCATCGCGATGTACCGGTCGCCGCCTTCGCCCAGCAGTCCGCGCACCGCCGGCCAGGTCGGGGCGAACTCGGTCAGCGTGATCCGGCCGTACGCCTCCAGGGCCTCGTCCAGCCGCGGTACGTCCCGCACCTCGCGTACGTCGTACCCGGCGTCGCGCAGCGCGTCCGCCGCCGTCGCGACGGCGCCGCGCACCGCGGGGTGGACTCCGTGCCCGCCCGGGTCGGCGACCACCGCCACCTTCACGCGGCCGGGCAGCGGCTCCCCGTAGGCGGGTACCGGCACGGCGCGCGGGTCGCGGGGGTCGGTCCCGACCAGGACCTCGTAGGCCAGCCGCAGGTCGCGCACACTGCGGGCCAGCGGGCCGTCGGTGACCAGCGCCTGGGACGCCGGGCCCGGGTCGTCCGGGCCCAGGACGCGGTGGTCGGCGGGGAACCGGCCCGTGGACGGTTTCAGCCCGGCCACGCCGCAGAACTGGGCCGGTATGCGCACCGACCCGCCGGAGTCGCTGCCGAGCCCGAGCGCCGCCATGCCCGTGGCGACGGCCACCGCGTCGCCTCCGCTGGAGCCGCCCGGGGTCCGGCCGCCGTCCCACGGGTTGACCGTGTCGCCGAACAGCTCGCTGCGCGTGTGCATTCCGGCCAGGATCAGGGTGGGGATGTTGCCGCGCCCGACGGGGATGGCCCCGGCCGCGCGCAGGCGGGCCACCGGTGGCGCGTCGGCCGGCGCCACCAGGTTCCGGAAGCGCGGCGTGCCGAACGTGGTGGGCACGCCTTCGACCGCCGTGCTCTCCTTCACCGTGAAGGGCACGCCCGCGAGCGGACCCAGCTCCTCGCCCGCGGCGCGCCGGCGGTCCGTCCGCGCCGCGGCCTCCCGCGCGCTCTCGGCCATGAGCCGCGTGACCGCGTTGACCCGCGGGTTGACCTCGGCGATGCGCTCCAGGTGGCTGTCGACCAGTTCGACGGCGGAGACCTCCGCCCGCCGTACGGCCTCCGCCTGTTCGGCGGCCGGCATCCGCCACAGGGCGTCCTTCATGCCCGCACCCTCCTCGTCCTCGTACCGATGCGCTTGCATCGGACCGTACCCTGGAAACCGATGCGGCCGCATCGGATAAAGTGCGCCGGGCGGCCGAGCACGAAGTCGGCCGAGCACGACGAACGGAAGGTGCGGGACATGCCCAGGCAGGTGGACCACGCGGGCCGGCGCCGCCTCATCGCCGAGGCCGTCTGCCTCCTCGCCGACGAACGCGGGCTGGAGGGCGTGACGCTGCGCGACGTCGCCGCCCGCGCGCAGGTGTCGATGGGGGCGGTGCAGCGGTGCTTCCGCACCAAGGAGGAGATGCTCGTCTTCGCCCTGGGGCACGTCGGCGCGCGGATCGGCGAGCGCGTACGGGCCCGCCTGAACGAAAGCCCCGCCCAGTCGGCCCGCACCGAGCTGGGGCACGCGGCCGCCGAGGTGTCACTGCTGCGGGAGGAACACCGCGCCGAGGCCAGGGTCTGGCTCGCCTTCGTCGCACAGGCGGCGGTGAGCGAGGCACTCGCGGGGACGCTGAGGGCGAACTACGCGCAGCTTCAGGAGGCGTTCACCGCCCTCGCGGCAGAGGCCCTCGGGGGCGCCGGCCCGGTCGCGTCCCTCGACGCGGCGCGCGAGGCCCGCACCCTGCTCGCCCTCGCCGACGGCCTCACCGCACAGGTCCTCATCGGCCACCTCACTCCCGACGAGGCCCAGGACGTCCTCCACGCACACCTGGCACGCCTCTGGGAGTGAGCCGCCCCCTCCCCTCCGACGCGGCGCGCCCTCTTCCCCGGAGAGCGCGCCGATCGCCGGCCGACCAGGGGAGCGCACCCGGAAACCACCAGGGTGTACCACCAGTACACCCTGGTGGTACGTTGACGTCATGCCCCTCCCACGGTTCCATCGCCTGCCCGCCGAGCGCCGCGGCCTCATCCTGGAGGTCGCGCGCCGGTTCTTCGCCGAGCACGGCGCCGAGGGCGCCTCCTACAACAGGATCATCGAAGCGGCGGGGGTCTCGAAGACCGCCGCCTACCACTACTTCGACGGCCGCGACGACCTGCTCGCCACGGTCCTCGACGGGGTGCTCGATCGACTGCTCGACGCCCTCGGTCCCTGGCACCCGGCACGCGACGGCGCCGACTTCCGGGCCCGGTTCGCCGCCTCCAGCGCGGTCCTCGCCGCCCACCTGCGGGACCATCCCGACGATCTGGCCCTCGCCGACGCGGCCATCGGCCGCGCCCACGGCGGCGCGTGGCTCGACTGGTTCGACGCCCTGGTCGCGGACGGGCAGCGGCTCGGGGTGATCCGCACCGACGTGGACCGCGGGCTGCTGGTATCGGCGACCGCCGCGGTCATCCGGGCCGCCGACACCTGGGCACTGGCCCGCATGACGACCGGGGGCGCCTCCGCGGCCGCGGACACCGCCGGACCCGCAGGACCTGACGCACCCGACGGACCCGCCGAGACCGCGAACCTCCCGGAGGGCGAGGTCTTCGCACAGGTCTGGAGCCTCCTGTCCGGCCTGTGGGGCGGAGCGGCCCCAGCGCGCCGAGAGGACTCCGCCGATGCGCGCTGACCTGCGGGTCCGCTGGGAGATCCCGCCCACCGGGACCGGCCTCGCCGGACGCCTGGAGCGGTTCATGGGTCCCGGCAAGTCCCGCTCCGAGTCCGCGGTGGAGGCCCTCGGCCTCCTCGGCTGCGCCCTGATCCTGGCCGCCGGCCTGTGGACCTCCGACACCGCGCGCGGCTGGTCCACCGCTCAGCTCGTCGTGGTCGCCCTGACCGGGCTCGACCTGATCGGCGGGGTGCTGACCAACGCGACCAACGCCGCCAAGCGCTGGTACCACCGGGCCGGCCCGGGAGTCAGGCGCTCCCGGCTGCTGTTCGTCTCCGCGCACCTGGTCCACCTCGCCGCGATGGGGCTGATCGTCCTGTCCGGCGACGTCACGTGGATGCTGGCCAACGCCGCGCTGCTGCTCGGTGGGGCGGTGGTCGTGGAGTTCGCTCCCCTGCACCTCGGTCGCCCGGTGGCGATGGCCCTGTTGATGGCGGCCGTCCTGGTCAACCTGTTCTGGCTGCCGGTCCCCGCGGCGCTCGCCTGGTTCGCGCCGCTGTTCTTCCTGAAGCTGCTCGTCTGCCACCTCGTACCCGAGGCACCGCTGGAGCGGAGGCGGGATGGCTGAGGCCGCCGGCTCCTGGCGGATCGACACCGATCCCGACCCGGCCGCCTGCGCCGTCGTACTGGCCGCCGCGTTCGCGCGGGAGCCCGCGGTTTCCTGGATCTGCGACGGCTCGGCCCCCAGACGCACCCACTGGTTCCGGGCCGTCCTGCGGGCCCACGCCGGTCTTGCCGGGGCTCGTCGTTCCGCGCTGGTGGACGCGGAGGGCCGGCTCATCGCGGCGGCTGTCCTCACCCCGCCCGGCGCGAGGCCGGACCTGTGGGCCCGTGCTCTGTGGACGGCCCGCACCGGGCTCCGCTGCGGGCCACGCGCCCTCGGGCGTACTCTGCGCCACCTCGCCGTCACCGACGGGGGCGCCCCCACCGGGGCCTGGACGCTGGAGTTCATCGGGGTCCGGCCCGAGTCGGCGGGGCGCGGCGCCGGCCGTCTCCTGCTGGACCATGTCCTGGCCAGCACTCCCTCGGGTCTGCATCTGACCACGGCCGATCCGGCCAACGTCTCGCTCTACCGCCACTTCGGCTTCACCGTCTCGCGTGTGACTCCGCTGGGCCCGCTGAGCGTCACGTCCATGACCCGCGCGGGCGCGTGAGCACTCCGCGGCCTGAGCCGCCCGGCCGCCGCCGGAGGGCGGGGCTCGGCCGCCGCCGGAGGGCGGGGCTCAGGAGAGGGAGAGGAAGAGCTTCTCCATCTTCCGGGTGTCGAGGCTGTCGGCTCCGCCCTCCTCGGCGAGGCACTGCCTGAGTCCGCTGGCGACGATGGCGAAGCCGGCCCGGTCCAGTGCGCGGTTGACGGCGGCGAGCTGGGTGACGATGTCCTCGCAGTCGCGCCCTTCCTCCAGCATGCGGACGACACCGGCGAGCTGGCCCTGGGCGCGCTTGAGGCGGTTGGCGGCCGACCGCACCTGGTCGGCGGGGAGCTGGACCATGGGGGGTTCCTTTCGAAGAGCCGGCCGGGGGCCGGTCGCGGTCACCGGCCGGGGCCGCGGGTGGCGAGGGACGCGCGCACCTCGTCCATGTCGAGGCCGCGCACAGCGGTGATGACCTGCTCCAGGGCCTGGGGCGGCAGCGCGCCGGGCTGGGAGAAGACCAGGTGGCCCTCGCGGAAGGCCATCAGGGTGGGGATCGAGGTGATCTGCGCCGCCGCGGCCAGGTCCCGCTCGGACTCGGTGTCGACCTTGCCGAAGACGACGTCGGGGTGGGCCTGGGAGGCCCGCTCGTAGACGGGGGCGAACATCCGGCAGGGTCCGCACCAGGAGGCCCAGAAGTCCACGAGGACGATGTCGTTGCCGGTGACGGTGGTCTCGAAGTTCGCCGCGGTGAGGTCGACGGTGCTCATGGGGTGACTCCTTCTGCGGTGGGTGGGACGGGTACGGGGGGCGACTTATACCCCCTGGGGTAATCAACGCCTCGACCGGGCGGGGCATTCCGTGCCCGGATGGGGCATTGCGCCGAGGTGAGCGGCTGCCGTCCGCCGTGGGATGCGCGGCGTCCGCGGCTTGGCGCACCGCCGCCCCGACGCACTGTGGGCGCCGGGGCGGCGGGGGCCGGAGAAGAAGGCGCTAGGTGTATTGCCCTGTGAGGTTGGGGACGCGGCTGGCGGGTGGTTTGCCTGCGAGCGCGGTGTGTCCGCGGTGGTGATTGTAGGTATGCAGCCAGTCGGGGAAGGCATCGCGTCGTTCCTGCTCTGAGCGGTAGGGGCGGGCGTAGGCCCATTCGTCGAGCAGGGTGCGGTTGAAGCGTTCGACCTTGCCGTTGGTCTGGGGCCGGTAGGGCCGGGTTCGCTTGTGGGTGATCCCGGCCGCCGCCAGCGCGTCGCGCCAGGCGTGGGATCTGTAGCACGAGCCGTTGTCGGTCAGGACCCGCTGCACCGTGATCCCGCATGAGGCGAAGTAGGCGTGGGCCCGCTGCCAGAAGGTGGTGGCGGTCTCCCTCTTCTCGTCGGCCAGGATCTCGCTGTAGGCGAGACGGGAGTGGTCGTCGACGGCGGTGTGGATGTAGCTGTAGCCGACGCCGGACTTCGTCTTGCGGCCGGCTTGGCGGCCGAGGGTCTTGTGGCCGCCGCCGTCGGGGATGTTGCCGAGTTTCTTGATGTCGACGTGCACGAGTTCGCCGGGCCGGTCGCGTTCGTAGCGTCGTATGACACGGCCGGTGGCCCGGTCCAGGGAGGTCAGGCGGGCCAGCCCGAAGCGGGTCAGCACGCGGTGGACCGTGGAGGGCACCAGGTCCAGGAGGTGGGCGATGCGGGCCGGCCCCCACCGGCGGATGAGGCGGACCTTGATGATCCGGCGTTCGGTGCGGGTCGGGGTCCGGCGCGGGCTTGCGTGCGGACGGGAGGAACGGTCGCCCATCCCGGCCTCGCCCATGGCCCGGTAGCGGGCAGCCCATCGATGGGCGGTGGTGGGTGAGACCTGGAAACGTTCGGCGGCCCGCCGAAGCGGCCAGCCGTCCTTGACCACGCAGCGGGCCAGGCGCAGCCGTCCGGTCTCGGTCAGGGGTGCATTACGGTGGGGCACGAGGGCCTTTCTGGTCGCCGGTGCAGATGTCGCAATCCACACCAGGCCAGAAGGCCCTCACCCATTTCAAGATCCCTCAGCCGAGACCTGCATCACCCGTCCACAACCTCCCGGGACAGAACAGCTAGGTCCTCTGGACGGCGCGCCGCAGTGGGCAGCGGGCGACGAAGCCGTAGCAGACACCCGCTCCCGCGCCCAGGGAGGCGAGGGCGGCGAGGATCGGGACGCCGATGTGGGCGGGGGCCTGCTGGACCAGGACGAAGGCGCCCATGGCCAGCACGAACCAGGCGAAGAGCCGGGAGAGGACGTGCGCGGGGACACGCCCGGCCAGCCGCGCCCCGACGAGGCTGCCGACGACCGCGAAGGCGGTGACCGCGAGGGTCAGAGACCAGTCGATCTTGACGGTCGACAGGTATCCGGTGAAGCCCGCCGCGGACTTCATCGCGATGACCAGCAGCGAGGTGCCGACGGCCACCGGCATCGGGAGCCCGCCCAGCAGCGCCAGCGCGGGTACGACGAGGAAGCCGCCGCCCGCGCCGACCAGGCCGGTGGCCAGGCCGACGGCCGCGCCGTCCAGCAGCACCCGCCCCACCGGGATCTGCCGGTGCGCCCGGTCGGGGTCGACCTCGCGGCGTCCCCGGAGCATGGCGCCGGCTGTGACGATCATCATGACCGCGAAGGCGATCAGCAAGACCGTGTCGGGGATGTGGCCGCCGACGAGCCCGCCGGTGTACGCGCCGGCCATGCCGGCCGCTCCGAACAGGACACCGGTGCGCCAGCGGACCCGGCCGCCGCGGGCGTGGTTGATCATGCCCACGGCGGAGGTGACGCCGACGACGAAGAGGGAGGTCGCTATGGCCTCCTTGGCGTCCATCCCGGCCACGTACACGAGCAACGGCACGGTCAGGATGGAGCCGCCTCCACCGAGGAGGCCGAGGGAGAGGCCGACCAGCAGCGCGAGGGCCAGGACGAGGGTCAGCGTCATGGCGGTCACCCGGTCACCTTCCCTCGGCGAGCTGTGCGACGGCCTTGGCCGGATCGAAGGACGGCCTGCGGTTCCACGGCATCCGCGACAGCAGCACCCCCATGGCGCAGGTGTTGCTGATCGCGGCGAAGGCCAGCCCGCCGCCGACGAACGCGGACAGCGCCTGGAGGCCGGGGAGGACGAAGCTGCCGAGGGCGCCCACCAGGACCAGGGAGCCGGCCACGAGGCGGACCTGGCGCTCCATGTCCCAGCGCTCCTGCCCGTAGTTGGTCGGGGCACCGGACTTCTCCCAGGCGGACATGCCGCCCGACAGGACCGCGAGGCCGGGCAGCCCGGCTTCGGCGAGGGCGCGTTCGGCCTGGCCCGCGCGCTGTCCGGAGCGGCAGACCAGGACCACGTCGGTGTCCAGGTGCCGGGTCAGCTCCTCGCGGTGCTCGCGCAGGGTGTCCAGGGGGACGTTGTAGGACCCGGGGATGTGCGCCCCCTCGAACTCGGCGGGCGAGCGGACGTCGAGCAGCCGGGGCGGGGCGGCCGACTCGAGCCGGGTGCGCAGTTCGCCTACGGTCAGGCCGCGGGGGGTCGTGGGGGCGGTCATATGGTGATCTCCTGACGGTCGTCGTCGGTGGTGGGGGTGGGGGTGGGGAGCGTCCCGCGGGACGCGGGGGTCTCGGGGGTCTCGGGGGTCTCGGCGGACCCGGGAGTCACGGATGCCTCGGGGGTCTCCGTGGCGGCGCGGGCCGCGGCGGGGTGCGCGGGGGCGCACAGGCCCAGGTCGCGGGCGGTGTCGAAGCTGTCGTCGACGGCGACGACGTCGCGGCCGCGGGCGTGGAGCAGTGCGGCGACGACCCCGGCGCGGTAGCCGCCGGCGCAGTGCACCCACACGCGGCCCTCGGGGATCTCGGCGAGCCGGCCCGGCACCTCGTGGATCGGGATGTGCACCGTGCCGGGGATGTGGGCCTCGGCGCGCTCCTGGTCGCGGCGCACGTCCAGGACGACGATGCCGTCGCCGCCGGCCAGCGCGGCCTTCAGGTCGCCGAAGGTGGCCCGGTCGTAGGCGGCCGGGGGCGCGCCGCCGGTCCAGTCCTCCGGTCCGCCGGTGGCCATGGCGGCCGGGCGGTCGATGCCGATGCGGACCAGCTCGCGCTGGGCCTCGGCGACGTCGCCCGCGGTCTCGCCGAGCAGGGTGACCGGGGTGCCCCACGGGATCAGCCAGCCCAGGTAGGTGACGAAGGGACCGTCCAGACCGAAGTTGAGGCTGCCCGCGAGGTGCCCGGCGGCGAAGGCGGTGCGGTCGCGCAGGTCCACGACCCACTCGCCGGCCTCGATCCTGCGCCGCAGTTCGGCCGGGTCCGCCACGGACGGCGGGGACAGGTCCGGCGCGCCGGGGCCGTGGGAGTTGGCCGGGCCCATGTGGGCGTAGTACGCCGGGTAGGCGTCCAGTCCCGCCAGGAGCTGCCCGACGTACGCCTCCTCGCCGGCGGTCAGGGCGGTGTTCGTCCGCTTCTCCTGGCCGATGGTGCTGGACAGGCCGGCCGCCTGGGTCGCCGAGCAGAACGACCCGAACCCGTGGGTGGGGTAGACGGCGGTCTCGTCCGGCAGTTCCTTCGCCAGCCGGTGCGCCGAGTGCCACTGGGCCCGCACCAGGGTGTCGGTGTGGTCCGGCCCCAGCAGGTCGGGCCGTCCGGTGGTGCCGTACAGCAGGGAGCCTCCGGTGAACACCGCGACCTGCTCCCCGTCGGCCTCCAGGGCGTAGGACAGGTGGGTGTGGGTGTGGCCCGGGGTGTGGATCACCCGCACCCGCATGGTGTCGCCGACCTCGATCACCTGGCCGTCGTGCACGGGGGTCCGCTCGTAGGAGACCTCGTCGTCGGCGTTCACCAGGTACTGGGCGCCCACCTCGCGGGCCAGGGCCAGACCACCGGTGACGTAGTCGTTGTGGATGTGCGTCTCGAACACGTGGGTGATCCGCACCCCGGCGGCCTCGGCCAGCGCGGTGACGCGGTCGTAGTCGCGCTGGGGGTCGACCACCAGGGCTGCGGAGCCGTCGTGGGCGAGGTAGGTGCGGTCGCCCAGGCCGGGGGTCTCGACGGGCAGAACGGTGATCATCGGGCTTCCTCCGGAGTGGCGGTGGGGGCGCCGGGCGCGGCGCCGGTGACCGCGGGGCGGCCCGCTTCGATCCAGGCGGCGGTGCCTCCGTTCACGCTGTGGGCGTCGTAACCCAACTGGCGGAGGAGTGAGGTCGCCTGCGCGCTGCGGCCGCCGCTCTGGCAGATCACGTAGACCGGCCGGTTCCTCGGCAGCCCGGCGAGGGCCAGGGGGAGGTCGGGGAGGGGTGCGGATCGGGCGCCGGGGACGTGGCCGGCGCGGTACTCGCCGCTGTTGCGGACGTCGACGACGAGGCCGCCCGCCGCGTGCGCCTCGGCGAACCGCTGCTGGTCGATCTCGGGAACCATGCGGGGAACTCCTGCTCACTTGCCGTTCAGAAATACCCAGGGGGGTATGCCTGGACCCAACCGTAACAGGATCCGCTTTATGCCCCGGGGGGTATCCCGACGTGGTGAGCGTCACGTCCGCGGGCTCCGCACGGTCGCTTCCGCGGTGGGAGGTGGCGGGGGCGGAGGGCCGGCGCGCCGGGCGGGGTGGCGGCGCCGCGAACCCGGGCGCCCCGAACCGGGGCCCCGCGAACCGGGGCGCCCCGGTTCGGGGCTCTGCGGGCGCCGGGCGCCGCGGGCGTCGGGAGCCGGCCGGGGCGGCGGTGTGCCCGGCGGGGCGCGGCGACCCCGGCGGCCCGTCGGCCGGCGCCGGGGTCAGGCCGGGCAGCCCGCGTCGGCGACGACGTGGTAGCCGGGGGAGGTCTCCTTCAGGGTGCGCGTGGTGAAGGTGTTCCACAGCCCCATCGCCTGGCCGGAGCCGGCGGCGTAGGTGTGGCCGCCGCTCTGGTGGGCACGGCCGGCGACGGTGTGCGCGTAGTTGCTCGCGGTGTGGCATGCGGGCGTGTGACCGGTGGTCGTGGCGGTGACCGGCGAGGAGACCGGCCCCGGCACGCCGGCCGCGTCCACGGCGGCGACGGTGTACGTGTACGTCGTGCCGGTGGCCAGTCCGGTGTCGGTGTGGGAGGTCGACGTGGTGGTGCCCGTCCTCGTGCCGTCGCGGTGCACCTCGTAGGCGGCCGCGCCGCTCACCGCGCCCCAGCTCAGGGTCGCGGTCGTGTCGGTCGTCCCCGCGAGGGCCAGCCCCGTGGGCGCGGGCAGGGTGCCCGGATCGCCGCCGTCGCCCTCGCGGTCCAGTCCCCAGAAGAGGGCGGTGTGGTGACTGGAGCAGATGGTGTCGAGGTAGTAGGTGCCGGCGGTACCGCACTGGTCGGCGCCGCTGCCGGGGTCGACGGCGAGGCCGTGGGCCATGCCCGCGACGGTGTAGACCCGCACGGCGGGCCGCCCCGAGGGGTCGTCGTACTCGTCCAGCGTCGTCCCGCCACCGAGCGCCGCGGTGCGGGAGGGCGTCTGGCCGACGCCCCAGACGTCGGTCCACTGGTCGCGCAGCTCCGCCGCGTTGGCCGGGGCGACCGTGGTGTCCGCGGTGCCCTGCCAGACCGCCACGCGGGGCCAGGCGGAGGTTCCGGCGGGAGCGGCGGAGCGCACAAGCGCGCCCCACTGGGCCGGGGTCCGGTCCGGGGGGCTGTACATGCAGGTGTACGCGGCGGTCAGGGTGGTCGCGCAGGACGCGGGCAGCCCGGAGGCGACGGCGCCGCCCGCGAAGACGTCGGGGTAGGCGGCCAGCATGTTGGCGGTCATGCCGCCGCCCGCGGAGAGGCCCGTGATGTAGACCCGGCCGGTGTCGCTGCCGTACAGCGCGACGGCCTTGTCGACCATCTGGCGGATCGACAGTGCTTCGCCCCGGTCCCGTGCGCTGTCCGCCGGGTCGAACCAGTTGAAGCAGGAGTTCGCGTTGTTGGCCCCGGTCGTCTGGGGGAAGACCAGGGCGAAGCCGTCGCGGTCGGCGATGCGCGGCCAGCCGGACCCGGCGTGGTAGTCGCTCGCGCTCTGGGTGCAGCCGTGCAGGGCGACGACGAGCGGGGCGCCGGCGGGCAGGCCGTCGGGGACGTGGGTGTACATGGACAGGTTCCCGGGGTTGGAGCCGAAGCCGGTGACCTGGGTCAGGCCGGCGGCGGACGCGTGCGGGCCCGTGGCCGCCGGGCCGGCGGCGGACGCGTGCGGGCCCGCCGCCGTGAGGCCGGCCGAGAGGGCCAGTGCCGCCGCGGCGGTGGCGAGCCGGCGCCGGACACGTCCGCCGCGGCGGGTGCGTGCGGGGTGGAGCGGAGAGGGGAGCTGTCCCATGGTCGACTGCCTCCTGAGGGTTTCCGGCCCGCGCCGAGGCCGGTCCCGCCGGCGTCGGCGCGGTGTGGCGTGGCGTGGCGTGCATCATGGGGGCCGTGCGGAGGCGGTGGCATGGGGCGGCCGCCCAGGCTTGCGTCGGCCGGTATGTGATGGGCCGCCATGTACCGCAGGCGAGGGGCGAGGTACGTCGCAAGCCCCGTGGGCAGGCACTCGTCCCGCCTCCTGCGGGGAGGAACCCGTCAGACCCGGCAGGGTGGTGCCTTCACCCATGAACTACGAGGGAAGAGTGGGCGGCGCACCCATGGGGCGGGTCGGAGTGGGGTCGTAGCCTCTCGCGCGTCCTTGACACCCGATCCCGGAGGTACGCAGATGGGGCTTCTCGCCGACAGCCCGGCGCTGTCACCCGCTCCCCCGCCACGTCCGCCCGCTGCTCCAGCGCGTCCGCACGGGCGCCGGACGTCCGGGGCCCGCCGGAGCGCGGCCGCGGCCCTGGCCCTCGCCGCCCTGGTGGCCACCGCCGGGCCGGCCACGGCCGCCCCCGGCACTTCGGTGCCCGGGGCGTCGACGCCCGGCGGCGCCGCCGGGCACTGCCCGCGCGTCGGGCAGGTCCGCGTTCCGGGCGCCGAGCACCAGCGGTCGGCCTGCCTGGACGAGCTGACGACGGCCGGCACGGTCGCCTCCGGGCACACCGACCCCGCCGACTGGGCGGGCCTCACGCCCCGCTCCCTGCCCGTGCCGAGCGGGGTGCCGGGCATCCAGATCGACGGCTACTTCCCCGACACCTCCACCACCAACGGCAACCACGGCTGGAACCACGACTCCCAGTTCGTCGTCCGCCTGCCCGACCGGTGGAACGGCGGCCTCGTGGTGGCCGGCACCCCCGGCAACCGCGAGCAGTACGCGAACGACCGGGCCATCGCCGACTGGGTGCTGGCCAGGGGCTACGCGTACGCCGCCACCGACAAGGGCAACACCGGGCCCGCCTTCCACCGCGACGGGGCGGAGCCGGGCGACGCCGTCGCCGAGTGGAACGACCGTCTCACCCAGCTCACGCGAGCGGCCCGCGAGACGGTGGCGCAGCGCTACCGCCGGCCGCCCTCGCGCACCCTGGTGACCGGGATGTCGAACGGCGGCTACCTGGTGCGCTGGCAACTGGAGAACCACCCCGAGCTGTACGACGGCGGAGTCGACTGGGAAGGCACCCTGTGGCGCGTCGAGGGCCCCAACCTGCTGGACTTCCTGCCGAAGGCGCTGCGCGCGTACCCCGAGTACGCCGCGGGGGGCGCCGGCGCGCCCGCGGCGCGGCGGGCCCTGCACGCGGCGGGCTTCCCGGCGGGCTCGGAGTTCCTGTGGCCGTACCACCACCAGGTCTACTGGGACCTCACCCAGCGCGTCTACCGCGAGGAGTTCGACCCGGACTTCGACGGCGCGACCGAGGCGGGCACCCCGTACTGCGCGCCCGGCACCCCGGCCTGCGACGCCGACTACGACTACGGCACGCGCCCCGACGACGTGCGGCGGGCCGTGCGGAAGATCGCCCTCACCGGCAGGATCGGCCGCCCCCTGATCACCCTGCACGGCACCCTGGACGTCCTGCTGCCGATAGGGCGGGACTCCGACGTCTACGCCCGCATGGTGCGCGAAGCCGGCCGCGGCCACCTGCACCGCTACTACCGGATCGAGGGCGGCACGCACGCGGACTCGCTGTTCGACGCCTTCCCCGACAGGCTGCGGCCGCTCGTGCCCTGCCACCGCGCCGGCTTCACCGCCCTGGAGCGGTGGGTCGTCAGGGGCGACCGCCCGCCCGCCTCCGGGACGGTCGCGCGGCCTCCGGGCGCGGACGCCGCGTCGCTCGTCGCCCACTGCTCCCTGCGCGGACGAAGGTTCTCCTGACCGAGCGCCACGGCACCGCCTCCGGAGGCTCCGTCACTCCCCTCCGCACCGCGCCCATAGGGCCTGACACCACTGAACGTCATCAGCTTGTAGTGGTCGACCACATGGGAGAGACCCGGAGCTCTCCCTACTGTTTCCGGCCATGACGAACACCTTTCCCACTCCGGTTCCTCCACCGCCCGACGCCGCGGCCGACCTGAGCGGCCGCACGGCGATGGTGACCGGCGGCGGCAGCGGCATCGGACGGGCCTGCGTGCTCGCCCTGGCCCGGGCCGGGGCCGCCGTGCACGTCGTGGACCGGGACGGAGCCGCCGCCGAGGCCGTCGCGAGGATGGCCGGCGGACAGGCCCATGAGGCCGACCTCGCGGACCGGGCCGCGATCGACCTCCTCCCGTCCGGGGTGGACGTGCTGGTCAACAACGCCGGCCTCCAGCACGTCGCCCCGCTCACCGAGTTCCCGGCGGAGCGGTTCGAACTGATCCAGAAGGTGATGGTGACCGCCCCGTTCCTGCTGATGCGCCGGGTCCTGCCGCACATGTACGGGCAGGGGTGGGGCCGGATCGTGAACGTCTCCAGCGTCCACGGACTGCGGGCCAGCGCCTACAAGTCCGCCTACGTCGCCGCCAAGCACGGCCTCGAGGGGCTGAGCAAGGTCGCGGCGATCGAGGGCGCCCCGCACGGGGTGACCAGCAACTGCGTCAGTCCCGGCTACGTCCGCACGCCGCTCGTCGAGGGCCAGGTCCGCGACCAGGCCGCCGCGCACGGCATCAGCGAGGGCGACGTCCTCTCGGAGGTGATGCTGGCCCGCTCGCCCGTCAAACGGCTCCTGGAGCCGGAGGAGGTCGCCGCGGCCGTGCTGTGGCTGTGCGGCCCGCACACCGGCTACCTGACCGGCGCCTCCCTGCCGCTCGACGGCGGCTGGACCGCCGGCTGACGACGGGCCCGAGCGGCACCGCCCCCGGGGCGCCGCCGTCCGTGCGGGGCACCGATGCCCTCCGTCCCTCCCCACCTTCCTCCCGCTTCTTCCCCCTCTCCCCTTCTCCCCCTCTCCCCCTCTCCCCTTCTCCCCCTCTCCCCTTCTCCTTCCTCCCCTCCCCCTGTCCCTTCCGTCCGCGAAACCGGTGAACCCATGTCTGACACCACCACCCAGCCGAGAGGCGGCATCGGCCGCATCGTCGGAGCGAGCCTGATCGGCACCACCATCGAGTGGTACGACTTCTTCCTGTACGGCTCGGCCGCGGCCCTGGTCTTCAACACGCTCTTCTTCCCCACCTCCGACCCCCTGGTGGGCACGCTCATCGCGTTCGTCACGTACGCCATCGGGTTCGCCGCCCGGCCGCTCGGCGGCATCGTCTTCGGCCACTTCGGGGACAAGATCGGCCGCAAGAAGCTCCTGGTGCTCAGCCTCCTCATGATGGGCGGCGCCACCTTCGCCATGGGCCTGCTGCCCACCTACGAGACCATCGGCGTGTGGGCCCCGATCCTGCTGACGGTGCTGCGCCTGGTCCAGGGCTTCGCGCTCGGCGGCGAGTGGGGCGGCGCCGTCCTGATCGTCTCCGAGCACGGCGGGGACAGGCACCGCGGCTTCTGGGCCTCCTGGCCGCAGGCCGGCGCACCCGGCGGCAACCTGCTCGCGACCGGTGTGCTGGCGCTGCTCGCCGCCGTCCAGTCGGAGGAGACGTTCCAGTCGTGGGGCTGGCGCGTCCCGTTCCTGCTGTCCGGGCTGCTCGTGGTGATCGGCCTGTGGATCCGCGTCTCGGTGTCCGAGTCCCCGGTCTTCCTGGCGGCGCAGGCGAAGGCCGAGGCAGCGGCCGCCGAGGGCGCCAAGGAGGAGGCCCCGGTCGTGGAGGTGTTCCGGCGCAGCTGGCGCGAGGTGCTCGCGGCCATCGGCACCCGCTTCGGCGAGAACATCTCGTACTACATCCTCACCTCCTTCCTCCTGGTCTACGTCACCGTCCACCTGGGGCTGCCCAAGAGCACCGCGCTCAACGCCGTCCTGATCGGCTCCGCCGTCCACTTCGTCACCATCCCGCTGTGGGGTGCGCTGTCGGACCGGCTGGGCCGGCGCCCGGTCACGCTCATCGGCTCGGTGGGCATGGCGGTCTGGGCGTTCGTCTTCTTCGGCCTCGTCGACTCCGGGTCGTTCACGGTGATCACGCTGGCCGTGACGGCGGGTCTGCTGCTGCACGGCGCGATGTACGGACCGCAGGCCGCGTTCATCTCCGAGATGTTCGACACCAAGGTCCGCTACTCCGGCGCCTCCATGGGCTCCCAGCTCGCCTCGATCCTCGCCGGCGCCCTCGCTCCGATCATCGCGGTCGAGCTGCTGAAGGAGTACGACTCCTCCGTCCCGATCGCCGTCTACCTCAGCGTGGCGGCCGTCGTCACCACCATCACGGTGGCCGTCACGAGGGAGACCCTCGGGCGCGACCTCACCCGCTCGCGGAACGAGTAGACCGCCGCCGCTCCCGCGCCGGCCGCCGGCACCGTCCGCGGCCCGGTCCGCCGCCCACCACCCGCGCGGTGGCGGCGGACCGGGCCCGTCGGTGACCTCACGCCGGAAGACCGAGGCCGCCGAACTCGCGGCCCTCGGCCTCGGGATCAAGTCCGGGGCGGTGCGGCTGCGGCGACGCCGTTGCACGGAGGACGGCCTGGCCGGACCGGCCAGGGTCATGGACCATCGTTCGGCCCGCAAGCGCGAGGAGTTCGGTGACGCACCTGACGCCGTCGTCGCGGCGATGCGGCGATGCGGCGATGCGGCGATGCGGCAGGCGATCAAAGAGGGCGTCGAGACCTCGACACGCAACGGGGCCCGCCTGATGCGCGGTGGGTGTCGGCCGCCGCCTGAACACGGGCGTGATACCGCCGCCACTCGGCCTCGTCGCCGAAGCCGTCGTGATCCGGTCCGGCTTCGCCGTCGATGAGCTCTCGCAGGACATCGGCGTGGCCGGCATGCCGGGCGGTCTCGGAGACCATGCGGACGAGCAGCACGCCCAGGGTGGTGGCCCGGCGGTCTTCGGGCCAGTGCGGCACCTGGCCCGGCGTGTCGAGTGCGAGATCCGTGATGGTCCGGTCGGCATGCGCGCAGGCACGTCGATAGAGCTCGACGATGTACTTGCCGGACTCGTCGGGCCGGGCCCACATGTCTGCGCCGTCCCAGATCGAACCGTCCTCGACCCAGGCCAGCGGCTCTGGTGCCGGCCGGTCGAACGATGCGCCGAGGTATCCGTACTCAAGGCCTGCCAGATGCTTGACCAACCCCAGCAGGTTCGTGGCGGTGGGCGTCATGGGCCGGCGCATGTCGTATGCGGTGAGCCCATCCAGCTTGGAGAGCAGACCGGCCCGTCCTGCCCGCAGCTCGCGGTGCAACTCCGCTTTGAGATCGGTCACGTGGTCCTCCTTCAAGGATGCGGCCACCCAACCACGCGCCACTGACAGGAGGCCGGCGATGCGGCCGAGGCCGACGACGGCCGCGACGCACCGCGCTGACACCTCGATGGAGGTGACCAACCTTCGATGGGGCAGGACGACCACCAGCGGTCGTCTTCCACTGTCACGAACCCACAGACGGTCAGCCCCGACTGGCACACACCCCCGTTGATCGCCCTTCGCCGGCAATCGGTCGACGTTCACCGGCACAGGTCGACCACGGTGTGGTGGACAGGCGGTCAGTCGATGGACGAGCCGCCGTCTCCGGGCCTGTGCGCCTGCTCATGGTGACACCCCGCCGGGGTGCGGCGACGTGGGGTGGACGCGGGGGTGACGTGCTCCTCACGGGTGGGGCGGCACACTCCCGGCGGGTGGCGTGGGCCGCAGGGCCGTGCCGCCGCCGACACGTGTGGAGGGAGGCCGTCCGTTGCCCCTGCCGAAGGCTCTCCGGACGCGGCCGGCGGTCCCCGGGGCCGCGACCGCGGTGCGGCCCGCGGCGGCCGGCTCCGCGCGCGGCTCGGTGACCGCGGCCGGCGCTCCGTCCAACGCCGCCGTCGTGGCCGCCCTGGTGGGCGGAGCCGGGCCGGCCGCTCCCCCGCCCCTGTCCGTACGGGCCGGGAGCGCGGCCGCCCAGGACACGGTCGGCAACGGCGCCGTCGCGGCCGCCGGGGCCGGGGTGGGTCCGGCGCGTGAGACGGGAGGGACTGGTGGGCGTAGCCGCCCGGACGCCGGGCGCGGGGTGGCGGAGGAGGGCGCCGGTGGCCGTACGGGCGCCGCGCGGGAGGGGTCCACCCCCGCCCGGGGGCGCGCCCTGGAGTCGGAGACGCGGGACTCGGTGTCCGGCGGGCCCGGTTCGCAGGGCGGGGCGGGCGGGGGCGCCTCCGGTGGTGGCCGGGCGGAGAAGGCCGCGGGGCGGAAGCGGCGGGGCGGGCCCCGGACCGATCCGAAGTTCGCGGCGCTGACCCGGGACGTACGGAGCAAGAAGCGCGCGCTCGCCGCCTCCCACCCGCCGCCCCGCGCCGAGGCCGTAGCCGCGCAGGACGCGGCGCTGCCGCCGCGGGACGACCTGGAGGCCCAGGGCAAGGCCGCCAACGCGGAGCGGATGCACGAGGCCGAGCCGAGGGAGTTCGACCAGGCCGCGTTCATCCGGGCGGTCGAGAAGGCGGTCGCCGACCGGGCGCCGAAGAACCTCGACGAGGCGGACCGGTTCGCCGGGTCCGGCAAGGCCGACGAGGTACGCGCGGAGGTGCACGGCAAGGTCGGGGAGGGCAGGGCGGATTCGGCACGGCAGATCGCCACGACGACCGCCGCCCCGCCCGACACGTCGGCGGCCGTGCCGAAGAAGGTGGTGCCGATGCGCGGCGACCGGCCGCCCAGCGCCCCGGCCGCCCCCGACCCGGCGCAGGCCGTACCGGACCGGCTGCCGCCGTCGGAGACCGACATGTCGGCGGGGCCCGCCGAGGTCGACCGGCGGATGGCGGACGCGCGGGTCACCGAAGCGCAGCTCCGCACGTCCAACGAGCCCTCCTTCACCCGGGCGCTCGGTGCGAAGCGGGCCGCCGAGCGGCACTCCGCCGCCGCCCCGCGGCGGCTGCGCGGGCACGAGGCGGCCGAACTGCGCGGCGCCACGGCGCGGGCCAGGCGGATAGGCACCGAGGCCATGGGCGCGATGGGCGACCGGCGGGCGCTGGCCGGCCGGCAGGTGGACGCGGGCAAGGCGGGCGCGAAGGGCAGCGACGAGGAGAAGCGGGCCGCCGTCACCGCGGTCCTGCAAGGCGTGTTCGACCGGATGAAGAAGGACGTCGAGGCGATCCTCGACGGGCTGGACGGCCTTGTCGACGACCGGTTCGACCGGGGCGAGAGGGAGGCGCGGAAGGCGTTCACCGCCGAGCACCGGCGGAAGATGGACGAGTACAAGGACCGCCGCTATGCGGGGGCGACGGGCAAACTGCGCTGGGTGCGGGACCTGTTCGCCGGGCTGCCCGCCGAGGCCGACCGGATCTTCGAGGAGGCCCGCGACGGCTACGTGCGCCGGATGCGGCAGGTCATCACGGACGTGGCCGGGCTGATCGGCGCCGAACTGAACCGGGCCAAGCGGCGCATCGCCCAGGGGCGAGCCGAGATGCGGGACGCGGTGCGCCGGCTCCCGGCCGACCTGCGGGAGGTGGGGCGGCGGGCGGCGGCCGAGTTCACCGACCGGTTCGACGAACTGACCCGTGCGGTGGACGAGAAGGGCACCCAGCTCGTCGACACGCTGGCGGCGAAGTACACCGAGGCGCTGACCGCCGTCGACGACGAGATCGCCGCGGAGAAGGAGAAGAACCGGGGCCTGGTCGCGAAGGCGGTCGACGCGGTCAAGGCGGTCATCGACACCATCCTGGAGCTGAAGCGGCTGCTGCTGGCGGTCCTCGCCAAGGCCGCCCAGGCCGTCATGCTGATCCTCAGGGACCCGGTCGGATTCCTGCGCAACCTGGTGTCCGCCGTCGGCGCCGGTCTGCGGCGGTTCCTGCAGAACATCGGCCGCCACCTGAAGCAGGGCATCCTGTCGTGGCTGCTGGGCCGCACCGCCGAGGCGGGGATCCGGCCGCCGGCGCGGTTCGACACCCCCGGTGTCGTGGAGATGGTCGCCGGCACGCTCGGCCTGACGTGGCACGGCATCCGCGCCCGGCTCACCCGCAAGGTGCCCGAACCCGCGGTCGCGGCGGCCGAGAGCGCGGTTCCGCTCCTCGCCGACGTCCGCAGGCGGGGCGTCGCCGCGCTGTGGGAGGAGATCCGGCCGCGCGTCGGCGACCTGCGCGCCCGGCTGCTCGACGACGTCGTCGCCTACGTCCGGCCGACCATCGTGGTCGCCGGGATCCTGTGGGTGATCTCGCTGCTCAACCCGGCGTCGGCGTTCGTCCGGGCGGTGAAGCTGATCGTCGACTTCGTCCGGTTCGTCGTCACCCAGGCCCGCCAGATCATCGCCTTCGTCAACGCGGTGCTCGACGCGGTCATCGCCATCGCGCGGGGCGGCAGCGGCGGCGTACCGGCGCTGGTCGAACGCGCCCTGGCCCGCTCGATCCCCGTGCTCCTGGGCGTCCTCGCGGCGCTCCTCGGCGTGGGCGGCGTCGCCGCGCGGGTCGGGCGGATCGTGCGGCGGCTGGCCGCCCCGGTCGACCGGGCGGTGAACGCGGCCGTCGACCGGCTCGCCGGACTCGTCCGGAGGCTGTGGGCCAGGATCGGACCGGGTGGTGGGGGGAAGGGCTCCCGCACCCGGGCCGGTGACGCGGCCGGGGCGGGCCGCCCGCGGCACCCGGACCGGCCCCGCGGACGCCCCGGCACGGCGCGGCGGCCCGGCCCCGCCGGCCGGCCGGGCCCCGGCCGCGGACCCCGGCGCGACCGGGCCCCCGGGACCGGGCGCGACAGGACGGGACGGGACCGGGACCGGGACCGGCGCGGCAGGCCCGGACGCGGCAGGCGGCGGGACGAGCCGACACGGGGCGGCGGGCGACGGGACGGCCGGGGGCGGGAGGACCGGCGCACCCGCCGGGAGATGCTCGCCGCCCTCGACGCGGCCGTCCGCGAGGCCGAGGCGCTGCTGGGCGCGGACGCGGCCACGGAGGAGTCCGTACGCCGCGGTCTGCCGGCCATCCGGCGGCGGCACCGCCTCACCCGGATCACGCTGGAGCGCTCCGGGCCGCACACCTACCACGTGACCGCCTCCGTCAACCCCAGCAGGCGGACGTCGTACCGGACCCTCTTCCCGTACCGGATCGGGAAGGCGGCCGGCTCCTTCCCGACCACCAGGCACCCGCACTCCGTGGTGCAGCTGCGGGCCGTGCTGGTGCCCTTCGCCACGGGCTCCGGCGACCGCTGGACCGGATTCGTCGTCACCATGGCCGCCACCCCCGGCGAGATCCTCAAGCGGCGGGACGTGGCGACCCGCTACCTCGACGAGGCGTGGAACGACACCGACGGCTCCCGGAACACCGGGGACCTCGCGGCGGCGCGGACCGCCGTCGTCATCGGCGTCAACACCTTCGAACGGCTCGACCCCCAGAAGGGTGACCCCGTCAGGGACGCCGTGGACGCCGTCGGGCGCAGGCCCGAACTCCTGCTGGCGGTGTTCGGCTTCCACTGGACGCCCCGCTGGGTGAAGGACGTGGACGGGACGCCGGTCGGCATCGACGAGGTGCGCGCGGCCTACCGGGGACTGCGGCGGGGACGCGACCGCAGGCGGGCCGAGGCCAACGAGCGGAAGCTGCGCGACAAGGGCGCCCTGCCGTACGGCGTCTTCCGCGAGGAGGTGCTCGGCTCCTCCTACACCCGGCGGGCGGTGGAACTCCTCCAGCAGGTCAACCGGCAGGTCCACGTCGTCGGCCAGGACGCCGACACGGGCGTGGCCGCCATCAGCGGCAAGGGCGTCCTCAAGGCGTACGAGGACGTGCTGTCCGGCATGGCCCGGCACCCGCTGCTGACCATCGGCGGCTACCACTTCGAGGGCGCCGACTGGGGCCGGCGGGGGGACCGCCGCACCCGGCAGCTGACGCGGCTGGCCAACCGCCTGGACCGCGCCATCCGGGAGGCCATCGCCCGCCGGTACCCGGAGATGCTGTACCCGACCGAGCCGAACATGCTGGTCAAGGCGTGGGACCGGGACCATGCCGACGGGATCTTCCAGAACGCGCGGATGCTCGCCAGGCTCCAGGTCCAGGGCGACGTGTACGGAATCGGCGGGGCCGAGGGGCGGGAGCTGCGGGAGCGGCTGCGGAAGGTCTTCGGCCCGGACTTCTCCGTGCGGTACGCGCCGGAGGCCTCCACCGCCACCAGCGCGGAGCCCGGCGACGAGGCGCGGGGCCTCGCGGTCACACCGGCGGCCGTCCGCAGGGCCAGGCGGGGCAGGATGCTCATGCGGGGGCGTGAGGAGGCCGTCCGCGTGCGCCACCGGATGTACGCCCTGATCATCCAGTCGCAGACGACCGCCAGCGCCCAGACCCTGGCCAGGGAGTTCTCCCGCGCCGCCCGGCTGGGGCCGACCGCCCAGCGGGAGCTCGCGTCCCTGGTCTTCGTCCACGTCGAGAACGTGGCCATGCTGATGTCCGACGACCCCCGGCTGACCGCCCGCAGTCCGGTCGTCCGGGCGGAGCTGAAGCGGCTGGAGGAGTCGGTGGCCGGCCTGCTGGAGACGGGCTCCGGGCGGAACAAGGAGCGCTACCGCCAGGGGGTCGCGCAGGCGCAGGAGATCACCCGGGAGATCGTGTACGCGATGACCGCCCCGGAACTCGCCGGCCTGTGGAGACGTGTGCGCCACGCCCTGGACGAGGTCACGCGGAAGCCGCGGCGCGGAGGCGGCCGCCGCTGACACCCGGTCAGGGCATGATGGGCCGAAGCCGTCAGGGAGGGATTCACCATGACCGATGCCGCGCTGGAGCGGCTGCGCGCCGAGGCGGCACGCGACGACTACGGCTCGATGGTCCGGCTGGCGCGGGGCCTGTACGCGGCCGGGTTCGGTCCGCGCCAGGTGCTGCGCACCTGCTACGGCGCCGACTTCCCCGAGGAGGTCTTCGTGCTGGCCGAGGGCGGGCTGTGGCGGCCGGACCTGCTCGCCCGGTTCACCAACCAGCCGTGGCAGCTGGCCGTACCGCCGGAGCACGACGGCACCCAGGAGACCCCGAGCTCGCTGGTCCGTACCGAGCTGCGGCTGCTGGCCGAGGACCCCGACCTGCTGCCGCTGCTGCGCATCCCGGCCGCCGCGCCGGGCAAGGACGACCGGATCATCTGCTACCGGCTCGGCGAGCTCCGGGCGGGCCGCTCCACGGTCTTCCGCCTCTTCGGCCGCGGCTCCGCACGGGACGCCCTGGAGTGCGGCGACTGCGTGCTGGACGTCCTGGTCGCCGAGCACGCGGCGTACGTCCGCGCCCTGGAGCGGCAGCGGGACGACCCGTCGAACTGGGGCGCGGGCTCCGTGGACGACGTGGAGGTGGAGGAGGCGCACGAGGGCCTGGAGGAGGTGCGCGAGCTGCGGCGGCAGGCCGGTCTGAGGGCGGCCGCGCGGCGGGAGGACTGACGCGCGGCGCTCCGGGGCGGGGGGGCGGGGGGCGGCCTGGTGTGGCGGGTCGGGGTGGCCGGGGGGTGGTCGGGGCGGGTGCCGAGTCAGGGGGGCGCTCGGGACGGGGCGGTCGCCGGCGCCCGCGGCTCGGGCATGCGCCGCGGGCGGGCGCCGCGGGCGTGCGGCTCGCGGCGCGGCTGGTCGGGCAGGGCGCGATGAGGGCCGGCGCGTGCGCCGGCCTGCGAGGGCGGAGGCGCGGTCCACGAACGAGGGGGCGGCCGGCGGGCTACGGGGCCGGGGCGGGCGGCGGGGGTGCGGTGATCGGGGGCGGGGCCGTGAGGGGCCGCGGGGGGTCCGGTAGCGGACCGGGGGCCGAGGGCTCCGGGACCGCGGCGGACGCCGGGGGCTCCCGGACCGGGGCGGGCGTCGCGGCGGGAACCGGGGCAGGGGCCTGGGCCGGAGTCGCCGTGGGGAGGGGCGGGGGCGTGCGGAGGGCGGCCGCGGCCACCGCCGCGTTCCCCACCCCGTCCTGGCCGGCGAGCAGCGCGGGGCCCGCCGGGCGGGCCGGGGCGGGGGCGGTGCCCGCCACCACCGCGTGGGCGGGTGCCGGTTCGGGTGCCGGGGCCGGGTGGCCGGACACGGCCTGCCGCCGCTCGGGCGGGACGGGACCCGGCGGCCGGAGGTGCAGGGCGAGCGGCGGTTCGGCGGGCAGCAACGGGTCACCCCCGCGAGGCGTCGTCGAGCAGGTGGGCGTGCGGTCCGAGCTCGGCGGGGCGCAGCAGCCGGGCCTCGCGCTGGTACTGGCGGGCCACGCCGCGGACGACGTGCCGCATGGTGATGGTGTCGGCGCCGCCGTCCGCGGCGGCCAGGGCGGCGGTCCGGGCGGCGGCGGTGATGCCGGCGCCCGTCATGTCGAGCCGGGCCAGCGCGCCCAGGTCGACGTCGGCGGCGAGCGGCGCCTCTTCGGGGAAGGCCAGCCGCCACAGTCTGCGCCGCTCGGCGGCGCCGGGGCGGGGGAAGTGGACGACGAAGTGGAAGCGCCGGGTGAAGGCCGGGTCGATGTTGTCGCGCAGGTTGCTGGTGAGGATCACCAGTCCGTCGCTGGCCTCCAGGCGCTGGAGCAGGTAGCCGACCTCCATGTTGGCGTAGCGGTCGGTGCCGTGCCTGACCTCGCCGCGCTTGCCGAACAGGGCGTCGGCCTCGTCGAAGAGGAGTACCGCGTGGCTCTCCTCGGCCTGCCGGAAGGCGGCCTCCATGTTCTTCTCCGTCTCGCCCACCCACTTGGAGACGACCCGGGCGAGGTCCACCTTGAGGAGTTCCAGCCCCAGCATGCCGGTGACGATCTCGGCGGACAGGGTCTTGCCGGTGCCGGGCTCTCCGGTGAAGAGGGCCTTGACCCCGCCGTGGGCCGAGCGGCGGGCGAAGCCCCAGGTCTCCGCCACGCGGGGCCAGGCGCGGAACGCCGAGGCGATCTCCCGGATCTGGCCGAGCTGGGCGTCGGGCAGGACCAGGTCGTCCAGGGTGCGGCGGGGCGCGAGGGAGCGTACGGCGCCGCCGCCGCGCCCGCGGGTGACGGTGGCGACGGCGGGTTCGACGTGGGCGGCGACCGGTTCGGGCCGGCCGTCGCCCGCGAGCCGGGCCCCGGTACGCGCGACCGAGGCGACGGCGCGCAGTTCGCCGCCGTTCATCCGGTAGCGCACGGCCAGGTCGTCCAGGAGGGGGGTCCCCAGGCCGGGCAGGGCGGCCGACCACATGGCACGCCGCTCGGCGAGACCGGGTGCGGGAACGGCCAGTTCGGCGTAGGAGCGGGCGGCGAGCAGGGACGCGGGGCGCCAGGGCTCCAGGCCGGTGAGGCACACCGGCAGGCGGGTGCGCAGGAGCGCGGCGGTCAGGGCGTCGGCGTCGGGGCGGCGCCGCTCGTCGCGCAGGTCGTCGGTGGGCACCCAGAGCAGGGCGCCGAGCGCGGCGGCGGTCCGCAGGTCGGTGTCGGGGTCCTCGGTGAGGGTGCGCAGCGGCGTCCCGGCGGCGCGGGCCAGGGCGCGTACGGTGTCGAGCTGCCCGTCGGGCGGGGCGCCCCACAGCCCGGCGAGGTCGACGCGGCCGGCGGCCAGGGCCCGGCCGAGCCGGGCGAGCCGGTCGGCGCAGGGGTGCGGCGGCGGGAGGCACGGGCCGTGCGCGGTGACCTCGCCCGGGTCGTGGCCGAGCAGGCCGGTGTCGGTGGTCCAGCCCAGCAGGAAGTCGAGCACGCCGGGGGCGGGGAGCAGTTCGCGGGCCAGTTCGAGCGGGGCGTCGCCGTGCGGGCGCAGCAGGCCGTACCGGCGCAGGGGGCCCGCGGGGCCGAGCGCGCGGCGCAGCGCGAGCCGGGCGGCGGGCTCGTCCGGGTCGCCGCCGCTCAGCGCGGCGACGGTGACGAGGAGTTCGACGCTGGGCAGCCGCCGGTTGAGGTTGTCCACGATGTACGCGTAGATCCGCTCGTAGCCGCGGTCGAGTTCGGGTGCGGCGGCGAGGAGCAGGGCGTCCTGTTCGGCGCGGGTCAGTCCGAAGGCGGTCGCGAGGGCGTCCAGCGGGAGGCGCCCGCCCTCGGCCGCGACCCGGCGCCGCAGGTCGTGTTCGGCCCGGGCGCCGGGGGTCTGGCCGGGGGGCGGTCCGAGGGCCTCTCGGGGGGCCGGGTCCGCGCCCGCCTCGGCCGCCGGGCGGGAGCCCGCTTGGGAGGCCCCTCCGGGGCGGGCGCGGGTGGACCCTCCGGGGCCGGTGACGATGGTGCGTTCAGGGGCCGGGTGGGCGGCCCGGTGGGGGTCGGGCCCGCAGGCCCCTCCGCGGTCCGGGCCGGTGACCCGGCCGGGGTCCGGGCCGACCGCCCGGCCGGGGTCCGGGGCGGTGCCCCGGCCGGGGCCCGCCGCGGGGTCGGGGGCGTGGTCCGGTGCGGGGTCGGGGGCGTGGCCCGGTGCGGTACGCCCGCCGGAGGGCGGGGCGGGAGGCCGGGGGGCGCGGGCGCCGGCCAGGGCGTCGGCGACGGCGTCCATCTCGCCGAGCAGCACCTCGACCTGCTCGTCCGTCACGCAGTACGGCGTGAGGTCCGGCCGGGTCAGGCGGGCCGCGAGCCCGGCCTGCCGCTCGACGGCCGTGCGCAGCGCCCGGTGGATGCCGGCCAGCCGGATCCGCAGGTGCTCCAGTGCCGCGTCGCCCATGGCGCTCAGCCTCCGGTGAAGGTCAGGGGGCGTCCGCCCAGCCACGGCACGTCCGGTACGTCGGCGAGCAGTCCGCCGCGCAGCAGGTCCGCGTGGCGCCGTCCCAGCGGGACGCGGACCCGGACGGCGCCGGTCTCGTGGCGGACGGTCGCCTCCAGGTCGGCGAAGCGCCCGAGGGCGAGCAGCGGGTCGGGGGTCTCCCGGTCGCGCCAGAGCGTCCAGGCCAGGGTGGACAGGCCCAGGAGGGCGGCGAGGGCGGCCGTGCGCTCCAGTGCCGCGTGCCGGGCCAGCGGCACCGCGCGGCGCTCGGCGAGGGCGGAGACCAGGTCCGCCGTCCGGGCCGTGTGGCCGGGCAGGGCGGCGGCGAGCGCGGGGTCGGCGAGCGGGCGGGCGGCCCCGGTCCACAGGGGCGTGCGCCAGGGCAGCCGGACGGCGGGCTCTCCGCGCAGCGGCCGTACGCCCGTGAGGAACGGTACGGCCGCCGCGTCCAGTACGCCGAGCGTGCCCGGGGGCAGGGGGCCGTCGCAGACGAGCACGGCCGGCCGGCCGCTGTTTCGCCAGTGCGGCAGCAGTTCCGCCGCGCCGGAGGTCCACGCGACGGGGAACACGCCCTGGGCGTCGAGGAGCAGGAGCCCGCCGCCGGCGCCGGTGAGCAGGAGCGGGTCGGCCGGGTCGTGGCCCCGGCACACGGCGAGGGCCAGGACGCCGTCGAGGACCGGGAGCGCGGGGCGCGCGGTGTCGGCGAAGCGGGTGAGCGCCTGTTCGGGGACGGGCGGTGCGAGGCCGGCGAAGGCGGCGGCCGCCTCGCTGTCCCGCTCGTCCCGGCGCCAGCCGCGTCCGGTCGCCTTGAGGACCTTGTACGCGAGGGCGGCGGCGAACAGCGGCGCGTCGTCGGCCAGTCGCGCTCCGGCGAGCGCGGGGGCGACCGCGTCGAGGTAGCCGACGCGTGCCAGGGGCCCGGTGAGGAGGAAGGGCAGCGCGGACCACACCCGCACCTCCCCGGTGGCGGGGCGCGCGGCGGTGGCGGACCCGCGCGGGGCCGGTGCGCGGGTGGCCGGGCGGTCCTGGTCCGCGCGGCCGGGCCGGCCGGGCTCGGCGCGGCCGGCCGCCGCCGGATGCGCGGCGGGCGGGCCGGACGGGGCGCCGGGGCCCGCGTCGCCGGTGCCGTCGGCGGAGGGGGTGGCGCCGTCGTCCGGCCGGGCCCCGCGGGCCGCTTCGGCGGCCGACCGGGCAGCGGCGGCCGGGGCGGCGTCCCGCAGGGCGCGCGCGTACGTCCGGAGCGACTCGTCCGGCAGCAGGGCGAGGAGCGCGTCCAGTTCGCCGCGTTCGGCCAGTTCGGCGAAGAGGTCCGCCGCGCCGGGCGGCTGCCACGGGGCGGCGAGGGCCTCCGCCGGCGGCACCGGGGCGGCCGTCCCGCCGCCGGGCGGCTCGGTCGGCGCGACGGGGCCGACCTGGATGTCGGCGGCCGTCGGGAGCGCACCGGGCCGGGGCCCGGGGCGGACGGTGACGGTCACCGGTTCGGTGATCTCCACGTCCGGGCCGCCGCCGGCGAGCCACGGCCCGAAGTGGGTCGCCAGCCGCTCCGGCAGGGTGTCGACGACCTGCTGGACGAGGCCGCGCGGGTCGGGGCCCCAGCTCCACCCGCCCCGGCGGACCACCGTCACCGTGCAGCGGTGCACGGTGATCCCGCCGCCCGCCCCGCCGGACGGGCGGGACGGGCCGGACGGGCCGGACGGGCCGGACGGGCCGGACGGGCCGCCGTCGCCATCGCTGTCGCGGTCGCCGGAAGCGGTCGGGCCGCCCCCTCCGCGCACGGCCGGGTCGCCCTCGTCGGAAGCGGTCACGCCATCCTCGCCTTCTCCAGGCGGCCGGCCCACCCGGTGACGAGCACCAGGACGCCGTGGGTGCCGCCCTCCGCGAGGGCGAGGGGCAGGGTCACCCGGTCCCGTCCCGCGGGGATCTCGCCGGCGAGGACGTGGGTGTCCTGTCCACCGGAGACGAGGGCGACGATCCGGGCGGCCCTGACGGGCGCGAGCGGCACGGTGACGGTGAGCCCGTCCGCGGCGAGCGCGAGGCCGCCGCCGGTCCACGCAGCGAGCCGCGGCAGCACCGGCTTGGGCCTGCCGTCGGCGGACAGGTCGACGCCGAAGGCCAGCGGGTCGGCGAAGACGGCCGGTTCGTCGTCCACGGACGCCGAGGCGAGTTCCCCCGCGTGCAGCGGGAGGACGGCCGTGCGGCCCGCGCCGAGGGCGACCCGCAGCGGCAGCGCCCGTCCGACGAGCGCGGCCGGGTCGGGCGGGGCGGAGGCGGCGGGCCCGGGGCGGGCGAGGGCGCCCACGACGTGGCCGGTGGCGGACGCGTACACCACGGTGAGGGCCATCGTCAGCCACCGCCGTTCGTCGACGCGACGGCCGCCACGGCCGCCACGACGATGTAGTCGACGGCGCAGGGCCGTTCGGCCACCTCGGCCGGGGCGGCCAGGGGGTCGTGGAGGCGCGTCCGGCACCGCACGCGGCGGTCGCCGTCCACGCCCGCCTCCACGGGGGAGGCCAGGGTGGAGTCCGTGGGGAGGGCCGGGGTGCGCGGGGTCAGCAGGACGTGCAGGGCGACGCGGCCGTCGGCGACCTGCTCGGGCGCGACCCCTTCCGGCAGCGGCAGCAGCATCCCGTCGGTGGCGGTCCCGGACGCCACGAGGGTGCTGCCGGCCTGCAGGCGGCCGCTGAGGCTGCCCTCGACGGTGAGGTTGCCGTTGGCGGCGACCGTCATCAGCGGGGCGACCGCGCCGCTGCCCCGGTAGAGGCCGAACACCAGGCTGGGCTGCTCGCCGCCGGAGAGCACCAGCGCGGGCTCGCCCTCCTCCGGTTCCGGGCGCGTCCGCAGGGCGAGGGCGCCCGACCGGGCCGCCACGGTGTCGGCGCGGACGCCGGTGAAGCGGACGCCCACGCCGCGCGCCTCGGTGCTCACCGCGGTGAAGTGGCCGTCCGTCCACCGCACGTAGCCGAGCAGGACGAGCCAGCGGGCCGGCGGGTCGGCGGGCGGTGCCCCGACGGCGGGCGGGCGCTGCTCGGCGGCGAGCCGTTCGTCGCCGAGCCGCCCGAAGAGGAGGCGGTATGTCTCCTCGACGCGGGTGGCGGTGGCGCCGGGCGCGCAGGACAGGGGCGCGGGCGCCGCCGGGGGCGTGCGGTCGGCCGCGGTGAGGAAGACGGGGTAGGGCTCGTCGGTCGGCGGGTCGGCGCCGTTGACCTCGTCGAAGTCGCTCTCGCGGAGCACGGCGGGCGCGGTGAGCACGATCTCGCGGCCGGTGCCGTCGACGGCGACGCCCGGCGCCACGGTCACCTCGACGGCGCGGGCACCGGTGAGCGGGTCGGTGCGGGGCTCGGCGGTGAGGCCCAGTCCCTCGGCGACGCCCCAGTCGTGCTGGTGGCGGGCGTGCCGGGCGGCCAGGCCGCGCGCGTGGCCGACGGCGGCGGTGAGGTCGGCGGCGGACAGCACCTGTCCCTCGTGGAAGGCGGGGCGCAGCGGGCCGGCCGCCGCGGGCGCGCCCGGCGTGCCGGCCGCGCCCGTCGTCCCCGTGGTGCCCGTCATGAGGTCTCTCCCGTCTTGCGGGTGCGGGAGGAGCGGGTGCGGCGGGCCGGGGGCCGGGTGTGCTCCTCCTGCGGCCGGTCCCCTTCCGGGTCGGGTCCGCTGTCCGGGCCGTTGTCCGGGGCGGGGCCGCCGGACGGGGCGGCGGGACCGTCGTCCCCCGTGGAGCCGCCGGGCGGGTGGCCGTGCGCGGGAGGCGGTCCCGGCGGCGCGGACCGGCCGGGATCCCGGTCCGGTTCGTGGTCCCGGTCCGGGCCGGGCACCCGGCGCCCGTCCGGGCCGGTTCCCCCGGCGGCGCCCCGGCCCGCGTCGCCGGTGCCGCTCCCGGGTCCGGTGCCCGGTCCGGCCTCCAGGTCGGCGAGGCGGGCCTCCAGGCCCTCCGGCACCTGGGCGCGGAGCCTGCCGACCTGGGTCTGCGCGCTGCCGAGCTGGGCCCGTACGCCTTCCAGGGCCGTGCGCAGCTCGGCGACCTGGGTGCGCAGCAGGGCCAGTTCGTGGAGGCCGTCGGTCACCGCGCCGGGCGTCGTGTGGACCTGCTCGTGCAGCGCCTTCGGCGGGGTCTCCCCCGGCGCGGGGTGAGCAGCAGGGACAGCGTCTCCTCCAGGTCGCCGGTGCGCGGCCAGTCGCCGAGCAGCCCGGGCACGTACGGCCGGGCCACCTCGCCGCCGGGCGGGAGCGCCGGGGGCCGGTACGGGGGCTCGGGGCGGCAGCACAGCCGCTCGGCCAGTTCGCGCAGCCGGTACAGCTTGGGCAGCCACTCGCCGTAGGCGGAGCCGCCGGGCAGCACCTGCTCTCGGGTGGCGGAGCAGACCCGTACGACGTCGCATCCGTCGAACTCCAGGCGCGCGAGGAGCACATCGGAGTCGGTGGTGTCGCCGCAGGGCGGATTGAGGGTGGCGCAGGCCGCGTCGGTCAGGAAGCGGCGCAGCGCGACGGTCAGCGCCGCCGCGGCCTCGGCGGTCTGCCGCACCTCGGCGACGGTCGCCGTCTCCGTGCTGTCCGGGGGCGGCGCCGGGAGCGGCGGCGGTGCCTCGACGGCCGCGACCTCCGCGCGCAGCCGGCAGTCCCCGGTCTCGCCCGTCGTGTCCAGGCGGCCCAGCAGCCACTCCCGGATCAGCGCCAGGTCCGCCCGGAACTCGGCGCGCAGGGCGTGGCCGAGCGGGGTCCCCTGGGCGAGCATGCGGGTCTCCAGCGGCGCGTCGGGGGCGCCGCCCTCGGGTACGGCGCGGGCCGCCGCCTCGGTGGCGACCGCGCGGGCCAGGGTTCGGCGCAGCGGGTCGGGCCACGCCGCCTCCGCGTCGGCGGCGCGGAGGCGTTCGCAGGCGGCGGCCAGGACCGTGCGGGCCTCGCGGACGGTGGCGAGGTCGGGGTGGTCGCGGACGAGCCGGTCGCGTCCGGCCGGGTCGTGGGTGTCGTACCGGGCGAGGGAGGCGGCGAGCGCGCGGACGTGCTCGGCCGTCTCGCGGGCGGTGGGCGGGGGCGGCGGCCCCTCCCCCGTCGCGTGGGCCCGCAGCCACGTCAGGGAGGCGGCGTAGCGCCGGGCGTCGGCGGCGTCGAAGCGGAACGTGCGGGCGGTGCCGGCCGCAGCGGTGAACAGGGCGTCGAGGTAGTGGGCGAGCCGCCGGTCGCGGGTGCGGGCCCGGTCGGCGCGGGCGAGGTCGCCGACGCGGGCGAGCAGCCGGGTGCCCGGGTTGTGGCGGTGGTCCTCGCCGCCGTCGCCGGGCCGGACGACGAAGCGGTACCCCTCCTGGACCCGCGACGGCACGCAGCCCGGCGTCGGGCAGGGCTCCTCCGTGGCGTAGGGCGCCACCGGCCCGGCCGGCAGCTCCCGGTAGCGCACGTACAGCGCGTAGCCGCGCCCGCCGTCGTCGGCGCAGGTGTCGGCCGGGTCGCAGCCGAGGGCGCCGATCCGCTGCTCCTGGACGAGGGCCCGGACGTCGACCTGCTCGGCGCAGGGCACCACGATGTCGTTGCCCGCGGGGTCGAGGGCGTGGCCCGGCTGTACGACGACCCCGCCGCCGCAGGGGGCGCAGGTGACGGCGAGGCCGCAGACGACGCCCGGCCCGTGCAGGGAGCGGTTGCGGAGCCTGGTCTTGGCGGTGGTGTACTCGACCAGCAGGCCCAGGTCGTCCTCGGTCAGCAGTTGGCCCGCGAAGAAGCGGGGCCGTACGAAGGCGGCGGTCCGGGTGGCCTCGCCACCGCAGCCGCAGCCGCAGTCTGTTCGCATGATCAGCGCTCCTTGACGAAGAACCAGCTCTCGAAGACGTCCCCGCCCGCGCCGGTGCCGGACGTCCAGGGACCGACGCCGGACGGCGGGAGGTCCGCTCCCCCGCCCGGCGCGCCCGCGTCCGCCGCCCCGGCCCCTGCGGGGTCGCGGGGGTCTCGGGGGTCGGCGACGAGGGGGACGCGGCCGCCGACGTGGGTGCCGTCGACCGGGCGGCGGCAGCGGTCGAGGAGGAACGCGGCCCGGACGGTGATGAGCACGCGGTCGCCGTCCTGCAGGGTCTCGCGGGTGGTCTGCCGGTAGCGGAACCAGCGGGTGAACTCGCCGCAGCCGTCGCCCGGTTCGGTGAAGGCGCCGCCCATGAACCAGGTGGAGGCGTTGCGGCCGCTGCCGCCCTCCACCACCTGGAGGTCGACCACGCCGGGGCGCAGCGAGTCGGTGCGCACGTCGCCGGAGAACCGCACGACCAGGCCGGCGTCCTGGTCCTGCGTGCCGAGCAGCGCCCTGGCCTCGTCGACGGTGTACGTGTGGCCGTGGATCCAGTTGACACCGGTGATCACCGTGGGGACGTGGCGGCCGAAGGGGCGGCGGACGTCCATGTGGATCCGGTCGGCGCGCGGCGGCTCGTGTCCGTGCGGCACCTCGACGCGCGCGAGCCACAGCACGCCGGGCCCGCCGGGTGCGCTGCAGGTGTCGCACCGCTCGTCGGCGGGGGGCTCGCTGCCGGTGACGACGATCCGGTGGCACTCCTCCGTCCAGCCGTACGCGCAGTCGTCGGTGTCGCCGCAGGCATCGCCGTAGACGGCGCGGGTGGGCTCGACGGGCCGCTCGGCGTAGCGGACGCCGACCCAGACCGTGTCGGCGTCCCGCTCTTCGGGCGGCAGCGCCCGCCGCAGGTCGACCACGTGGGCGTCGCGGACGGTGATCTCGTTGCCGTCCGGGTCCACGGCGAGGCCGGGGGTGACGCGCACCCGGGGTCCGCGCCGGCCGGCCGCCGCCTCGTCCGGGGCGGCCCGGTCGTCGTCCGGCCCGCGGGCGTCGCCGCCCGGCGGGCAGCCGTGCTCGCGCACCGGTTCCACGAGCAGTCCGCACACCACCCCGTAGCCGAGGAGGCGCCGCAGGCGCAGTCTGGCCTTCCCGCGGTGGTAGTCCTGTTCGCGCTGGAAGTCGCGGGCCCCCAGCATCTGGCCGTGGAAGTAGCGCAGCCTGCGCGGCGGCGGCTCGTCCGCCCCCGCCGGCACCGGTGTCCCTGTCTCGGTCATCGCCCCGTCCTCTCATGGCACTCGTGTGTGTACGCCGACGGCGCAGGCGAAGGGGACGCCCACCCCCCGGCGCGCTCCCGCGGGTCCCGGTCTGAGCACCGCGTCGTGTCCGAGCCGCGGCGTGTCCGCCCCGCCGAGCACGGGAGGCGGCAGCGGTACGAACGCGGTGTCCACGCCGACGACGGAGCGGGAGCCGACGACGAACCCGGCTCCGCCGGTGCGCACCGACCCCGCCGTGTGCGCGGGTGCCTGGCGCTCGACCAGCCGCCGCAGCGCCGCCGGGTCCGCCGCCCCCGCGGGCAGGAGCACCCGGAACCGGTGCGCGTGCGCGGTCAGCGGGTCGGCGTCCGGGTCGCCGAACGCCCGCAGCGGCGCCGCGCCGAGGGCGGAGCCCCCGACCCGGAACCGGCTCGCCGACCGGCCGAACAGCCGCACGGTGCCCAGCCCGGCGGCACCCGGTCCGGCCTCGGCCACCACCGTCCCGGCCGGGAGCACCGCCCCCGCGGGCCCCGCCCCCGCCCCCGCCCGCAGCCACGCCCAGCGGCGCTCCCGCGTCCGTTCCTCCACGACCGGCACCGCCCCGAAGACGATGCGCACCGCCTCCCGCAGCGCCCAGGGCGTGCCCCGGCGGCGGTACAGCCCGGGCGCGGCGGCCAGCAGCGCGCGCCGCGTCCGGGCGTCCCAGCCCGACTCGAAGGACAGGCCCATCAGCCCGGCGAGCCACGGCAGTACGCGGTCGGGGACGCCGTCCGCGTCGAGGAGGGCCGGGTACCTCTCGACCACCCGGTCCAGCTCGGCGAGCGCGGCGTCGAAGAGGGACAGGAACCGCTCGGTGAAGTCGTCGGCGGCCGGGTCCTGCCGGAACGCGGGCGGCAGCAGGTCGGCGCTCGTGGAGCGGGGGAAGTCGAGCCGGACGCGGCGCACCACGGGGGTCGCGGCGCCGTCTCCGGTGAGGCGCAGCCGCAGCCGCAGGTAGCGGCCGGGCGGCTGGTCGACGAGGAAGTCGGCGGCGCCGGGGGCCGCCGCCCGCCAGTCGCCGTCCTCGTAGCGGCCGTCCTCGGTCACCACCAGGGAGACCGACACGGAGGTGCCGGGGGGCACGTCGGCGTCCACGCGGACCCGGTGCCAGCGGCAGCGGGAGATCCCGCTGTCGACGAGGGCCGTGACGTAGGAGCCGTCCGTCAGGTGGGTGCCGGCCGGCCGGGGCGGGGTGGCGCGGGGCAGGCCCCGCCAGGTGTGGCAGCGGGTCGCGGGCCCGTCCGGGGTGTCCTCAAGCCGGCAGAACCCGTCCTCGTCGGCGGCGGTGAGCGCGGACGGCCGCAGGGCCCCGGCCAGTTCCTCCGGGCCGGCTTCACGGAAGGGCACGCCGTACCCGCCCCGGTGGACCCGCAGGCGGGCGCCGTCGCCCGTGAGGAGCCACACCGTGCGCCCGGGGCCGGTGCGCAGCCCGAGGATCTCACCGCGCACCCCCGTGCGCAGCAGCCCGCGGAAGCCGCCGGCCGGGTCGTACCGGCGCAGGTCGGTGCCGCCGCGGCAGGCGACCAGCACCTCGCCGCCGCTTCCGAGCGCGGCCAGCCGGGCGCCCCGTGCCCGGACCACTCCGGTGAGCCGCGCGCCTCCGCCGTCCCACACGAGCACCCGGTCGGAGTCGACGACGGCCAGCAGGTGTCCGCGCGCCGCGACCGAGACGGGCGCGCGCAGTCGGTCGGGGTCGCACGGGGGCGGCCACACGGGGGCGAAGGCGCCGCCGCACGGGCCGGAGCGCAGCAGCAGCCGCTCCTCGGGGACCAGGAGGTACCAGGGGCGGGTCCCGCAGCCGGGCGCGAGGCGCGGGTCGGGGAACCAGGGCAGCAGCCGCGACCGGGCGGGGCCCTCGGGATCGCCCGCGTGGGCGAGCCGGATGCCCTCCGGGTCGTCGAAGCCGGTGACGCCGCCCGTGCCGGGCTCGGTCCCGGCGGGCGTCTCGTCCCAGCCGACGTACGCGTCGAGGAGGCGGAAGGTGGCGGGCTGGGGGCCGCAGGTCATGGGCGGTCTCCGTCCGGGACGAGCAGCGGGGGTTCGGGCCACACCAGGTCGTCCGGCCCGATCGCGTGGTCCGTGCAGGGCGGCAGGCGTACGCCGTCGACGGTGAGGGTGAGCCGGGACACGGCGAGCACGCCGCCGGCCGCGAGGAGGCGCCGGACCAGGGAGGTGTGGCGCAGGGCGCCGCCGAAGGGCCAGCCCTCGCCGCCGTCGCCGCCGCGCAGCGGGTCGAGGTGGGTGCGGACCGCGTCGCGCGCCCCGGCGAGGACGGCGGCGCGGTCCAGGCCGGGGTCGAGGGTGAGGCGGGCCTCGACGGCGACCCGGCGGTAGGTGGCGGGGGCGGCGACGACGGTCACCCCGGCGGGTGCGGCCTCGCGGGCGAGGTGGTCGGCGACGGCCCGCAGGGTCGCGGCGGTGGGGAGGGGCGGCTCCCCGGTGTCGTCGCCCGGCGGGACGACGAGGACGCCGACGACGCCGGGGATGCGCGCTCCGGGGTGGTCGGGGTGCAGTCCGGGCACGCCCCGTGCGCGGGCCACGGAGGCGCCGGGAGCGCGCAGGGCGAGGACCCCGTAGTCGGCGGGGGCGACGGCCCGGCCGCGGGCGCGCAGCTCGCCGATGCCCCGGCGGGCCGCGTCGGCGTCGGGTTCGGCTCCGGTGCCGCCGGGCGCGGGGAAGGGGTTGGTGACGGCGGAGACGTACGGCAGGGCGGTGACGGGCGCGTTGACGGCGCCCGCGCGCAGGGCGGTGCCCGCGCCGCCGCCTCCCACGCGGTAGCGGACGGCCCGGACGTTGCGGAAGCCGGGCGGTACGGCGGCGCCGTGGACGCCGTCGCCGAAGGCCACCTCCCCGGTCTCGTGGTCGACGGTGAAGACCCGGTCGTCGGCGCCGTGCCCGGCGAGGCTCTCCACCTCCCGCCAGCGGGTGGCGGCCCCTGCCGTCGTGCCGAACACGTCGGCGCCCGGATCGTCGTCGACCTCGATCTCGACCGACCCGGCGACGACGGGCGCCTGACTGAGCCTCATGCGCCGGCCGCCGCCCGCCCCGGTGTCCTGGAGGGGCTGGAGGGGTTCGTCGCGGACCGTGCGGGCGGCGGTGGCCGGCACCGTGTTCAGACGCAGTCCGGTGAGCACCGGGGCGGGTGTGCCGAAGGCGCCGTGCGCGATGCGCACGCGCAGCCAGCGCAGGGCCTGCCGGGTCCGGACGCCGGGCGGCGTGCCGGGTGCCCAGGTGCGGGGGACGGCCAGCTCGACCGTTCCGCTCGACCGGAGCCCCGCGGTGGTGTCGCGGGTCGGCTCGGCGGGGACGAGCCGGGCGCCGTCCAGTACGTCCCAGCGCAGCAGCGGCGCCGCCGGGGAGGGCCGGGGCGGCCCGCCGGACTCGGCCGGGGCGGGCGGGCCGGCGTCGAGGACGAGGCCCAGGGTGAGGCGCGGATGGGGGGCGGCCGTCCCGGCGAGCCCGATCCACAGGGCGTCGCCGGGCCGCGGGTCCCCGCCGAAGGGCGGGAAGGGGCGGCTCGGCCCGGCCGGTCCGGGCGCCAGGACGTGCAGGGTGCCGCCCTCCTCCACGGCGAGGGCGGCGAGCGTCGCGGGGGTGGCGTACAGATCGTGGTCCGTCTCGTACACGGTCTGCCCCGACGGGCCGGACGCGGCGCTCTGGAACCCGGCGGGCACGAGGACGGAGCGGCCGTCGGGCGGGGTCACGGTGAACTCCAGCAGGGCGGCCGCGGCCCCGGCCGGGCGGCGCCGCACCCCGGCCGTCGCCAGGTGCTCGGCGAGGATCTTCTCCGGCAGCCGGTTGGCGCGGGCGAGGACGGGTTCGGCCTGGAGGCCGAAGAGGCGGACGAGGGCCACGCCGGCGTCCCGCCGGTCGGGGTCGGTCCACTCCGGGGTGTAGCCCGCGATACGGGCCCGCAGCGCGGCCCGCACCGCCTCCCGTGTCGCGTCGGTCAGCTCGGGCGCGCCGCCCGCCGCGGGGCCGGGCACGGCCGGGTCGCCGTCCCCGCCGCGCGGTTCGGGTGCGGCCCGCTCCCACCACACGGTGCCGGTCACGCCAGCCCCTCCCCCGGTTCGGCGGCGGGCACGGTCCGGACGCGGACCGCCCGCAGGACGGGAAGCTCGCCGGGGCCGAGGGTTACGTCCCGGCAGGACTCGTCCGGCTCCGCGCCGTCGAGCCCCACGGCCACGGCGGACACGTCCGCGAGGCCGCCCAGCGCGTCGCGGGCGGCCCGCAGCAGGCCGGACGGGCGCAGCGGCCCGCCGAACGGCCAGCCCTCGCCGTCGTCGCCGCCCACCAGCGGGTCGAGCCGCAGGCGCAGCGCTCCGGTGAGCAGGGCCCTGACGCGGGCGGGGTCGGCGGGGGCGCCGGACAGGTCGGCGCGCAGGGTCACGTCGCGGTAGCGGGGGGCGCGGACGAAGACCTCGGCGGTGAGGAGGCGGGCCCGCTCCAGGCGGGCGGCGACCGCGCACAGGGTGCCGGGGTCGGGGTGCGGCGCGGCGACGAAGTCCTCGCGGTCGATGGCGTCGCGCGGGGCGGCCGGTACGACGTGCACGGTGACCGCGCCGGGGACGCGGGCGCAGGGGAAGCCGGGGTGCTCGCCCACCGACGCGTGGGCGCGGGCGACCGTGACGCCCGGGGTGGTGAGGGCGAGGGTGACGTGGTCCTCGGCGGTGACCGCGCGGGTGACCTCGCCGAGGGAGGAGGCGGCGCGGCGGCGCGCCTCCGCGACGGTCTCGGGGTCGGCGCCGCCCTCGGCGCGCACCGGGTTGGCGGCGGTGACCGCGATGGCGGGGGCCGCGGCGTGCCCGGCGGTCGCGCAGGCCCCGGCGGCCGGGCGGGCGGGTCCGGCGGGGGTGGCGGCCGGGTCGGTGGCGGGGCGGGGGGCCGGCCCGGCGGTCCCACCGGTCGCCGTACCGGCCGGGGGGCGGGCGCCGGACGGGTGCGCGGTCGCGTCGGACGGGTGCGCGGTCGCGTCGGCCTGGGGGTGCTCGGCCGGGGGCCGGAGGGCGGTGGCGGGGTCCGGCAGCGGGGTCCAGTTGCCGGTGGTGCCGCCGTTGCCGGCGTGGCCGCCGCCGACGGCGTAGAGGACCTGGACGTCCTCGCCGGGGTGGGGGACGCGGCCGGTCAGCCCGTCGCCGAACACCACGGCGCCCCGGTCCCGGTCGAGGACGAAGACCCGGTCGGCGGGGCCGCTGAAGGCGAGGTCGGGGACGGCCCGCCAGTCGTGTCCGGCGAGGCGGACGGATGCCTCGACGAGGTGTCCGGCGGCGTCCGGCAGGACCAGTTCCTGGCCGGGCAGCCGGAGCCAGGCGCCGGTCTGCTCGCGCAGGGCGGCGGCGTCCGCGGTGTGCCATCGCAGGTGGCGGGCGGCGCAGACGTTGACGGCGAGGTGGCGCAGGCGCGGCGGGGCGGTGTGGGTCGCGGCGGGCGTGGTGAGGAGGACGCCGCGGTCGCGGGTGGTCCACCCCGCGGGCGGGTGGAGCCGTACGATCCCGGACCGCCGCAGCCCGGCCGTACCGTCCTCGACCCGGTCGAAGGCGCCGCGCAGGTCGGTGCCGGGCCGGAACCAGCTCCAGGTCAGCTCGGCGGGCGGCGGTACGCCGTCGACGGCGCCGGGCAGCCAGGCGGCGGCCGGCGCGGGGCCGTCCAGTTCGAACAGGAGGGTCAGCGGGCCGGGCGCGGGGTGGTCGCCGGTGAGGGGCAGGGTGAGGCGGGCGGACGCCGGGGCGCCGTCGGCGGCGAGGAGCGGGACGCCCCGGCGGGACGCCAGGTCGGCGGTGCGGTCGCGGTCGGTCCACACGGTGGAGCCGGCGTCCTCGGCGAGCGGGAAGACGGCGACGTCGTCGTCGAGGGTGAAGGCGATCCGCCCGTCGGGGTCGCGGGTGAGGGCCGTCCCGGCGGGGACGACGGGAACGGCGGGCGCGCCGGGAAAGGCGGGCGTGCCGGGAACGGCGGCGCCGTCCTGCCGGGCGGTGAGGCACAGCACGGTGGCGGCGGGCCGGGCGGGGCGCGGCGGTTCGACGCCGAGCAGCCGCAGGACGGCGACGACCAGCGCGTCCGGCACCTGGTCGAGCCAGTAGAGCCGCTGTTCGAGGAGGTGGGCGAGGAGTTCGAGGAGGGTGATGCCCGGGTCGACGGGGGCGTGCAGGGTCCAGACGCCGCCGGACTCGGCGGGGATGCGGCGGCGGACGGCCGCGGTCATCTCGGCCCAGGTGAGGTCGTCCAGCTTGGGCGCGGGCAGGGTCACGGCGTCCTCCCCGGTGCGGCGCCGGGACCGGTGAGCGAGGCGTAGAACGGGAAGACCAGGTTGGCCCTGGTGTTGCTGCGGCGGACGCGGTAGACGACGGAGACGGTGATGCGGGTGGCGTCGGCCGGGTCGGCCTCCGCGCGGACCTCGTCCAGTTCGACCCGCGGTTCGTGGTCCCGTACGGCGGCGGCGATCGAGTCCTCCAGGTCGCGGAGGTTCTGCGTGCTGCCGGGGGCGAAGACCAGTTCGTGGGCGCGGGTGCCGAGGTCGGGGCGCATGACGCGCTCGCCGGTGCCGGTGAGCAGCAGGGCCCGCAGGCAGTGCTCGACGCTCTCCTCGCCGGCGGCGTAGCCGAGGCGCCCGGACGTGTCGGGCAGGATGGGGAACCGCCAGCCGGTCCCCAGGAACTCCTCGCTCACGCGGTCCTCGCCTTCCTGGCCAGGACGGCCGGGGTGAGGGGCGGGGCGGGCGGGCCGCTGGGTCCCGCGGGAGTGGGGTGGGTGTGCGCGTTGAACGCCTGGAGCAGGGCGTTGCCGAGGACGAGCGGTTCGGTGGCTCCCCCGCCGAGGTCGATGGCGGCCGAGTCGACCGTGACGCGGGGCGCCTTGAGGGTGATGTCGCCGTGCGCGGTGACGGTGACGCTGCCGCCCTCGGCGGCGGTGACGCGGACCTGTGCGCCGGTGTCGTCCAGTTCGACGGTGTGCCCGGCGGCGGAGGTGATCCGCACGGCGGGGCTCGACGGGGTGTCGTCGAGGAGCACCTCGTGTCCGTGCCGGGTGCGGACGGTCTTCCGGTCGCGGCCCTCCGTGCGGGCGGCGGGGGGTTTGTCCCGGCCGTTGTAGAGGCCGCCGAGGACGACGGGGAAGCGCATGTCGCCGTGGACGAACGCGACGAGGACCTCGTCGCCCTTCTCGGGGACGAAGAGGGCGCCGTAGCCGTTGCCCGCGTAGGGCTGGGCGACGCGGACCCAGTCGGTGACGGTGACGTCGTCGAACCACGGGAAGCGGAGTCTGACGCGGCCCTCGTCGTCGCCGTCGTTCTCCGCGACGAGCGCCTCGACGACGCCGTAGTACCGCTTGTCGGCGGTGCGGGCGCGCGGTGTGGTCCTGGCGGTCACTGGTCCCCCTGGTGGATGCGCCGTGCGGTGAACTGGGTGAAGAAGCCGCCGGTGTTGAGGGTGTGCTCGACGCGCTTGACGAAGTACATGCCGGAGAAGCGGCGCCCCACGCCGTGGACCTCCAGGTTGTCGCCGGGGCGCAGCTCGGGCAGGCCGGCCACCTTGCCGGTGGCGGTGATGAACTCGTAGGCGCGTTCCCGCAGGAGGCTGACGGCGAGCTCGCGGGCCTCCTCGTCGCTGCCGACCGGGGCGTCGACGACGACGTCCTGGCGGCCCTGGAGCGTGGCCTCGGCGACCTGGGGGCCGCTCGGCCCGCCGGCCGCGTTCTGGCCGGCCGGGAGGTTCTCGGCGGTGGCGGTGTACGCGATGGGCGCCTTGGCGCGGGGGTCCCAGCCGCGCACGGTGACCTTGCCGACCTGCTGGGACACCGTCAGCTCGGGGGTGAACTCCATCAGGTTGGGGATCAGTCCCTCGGGCCGGCCGGTGGGGCCGGTCGCCAGTCCGGGCGCGTAGGCGAGCCGGTAGACGCGGACGGGGCGGCCGTCGCGGCCGTCGGTGGGCCGCACGAAGTACAGGGTGTCCTCGCCGGTCGCGGGGTCGGGCAGGATGTGGCAGTCGAAGTCGAGGCGCTTGGCCCGCTCCAGCAGGAACGTGGCGTCGTCCTGGTTCTTCTGCACGACCCTTTCGTGGACGGGTCCCTCGCGGGTGACCTCGACGCGCAGGTGGTTGCGGGCGGCGATCTGCTCGGCGATCCGCCAGTCGGGCAGGTCGCGGTAGATCTTGACCTCGTTCCCGGCGGGTTTGCGGTCCTTGAGCCGCAGCATCCCGTCGACGCCGCTGACCTGGACGGTGGGGGACGCGCTCTCGGTGAAGCGGGGGCTGAGGGTGGAGATGGTGCCGGTGGCGACGGTGAGCAGCCGGTCGGCGTAGCCGAGCCGGACCGCGACGCGTCCGCCGAGGCGCAGGCTCGGCGAGTCGCTGTGCTTGAACCGCAGGTGCGCGTCGTCCCAGTTGTTCAGGGTCAGGTCGAAGCCGGACATCTCGTCGATGTCGCGGTTGACCTTGATGTCGATGACGTCGTTCTTGGTGGAGGGGTCCATCTCCAGTCCCTCGACGCGCACCTCGAACTCGGGCGCGTACCGGTCGGGGGAGGCGTTCTCGGGGGCCGGGTTCCTCATGGCGCGCTCCTCACGGCAGCCGGGGCACGGTGAGGACCCGGCCCGGCCGCAGCTCCCGCGGGTCGGTGATGCCGTTGGCCCGCGCCAGCTCCCGCCAGGCGTCGGGCCGCCGGTAGAGGGTGTGGGAGATGGAGCTGAGGGTGTCGCCGCGGCGCACCACGTAGCTCTTCTCCACGGTGGGCGAGGAGCGGGGGGTGGCGGCGACCTGCGCGGCGGCGGACCGGAACTCCTTGAGGGTGAGGTCGAGCAGGGCCCGCAGCGGCACGCCGTCGGGCCGGAACAGCTGGTAGTTGACGTCGAGCTTCTCCACGACCCCGGTGAAGACCTCCTCGTCCCAGACGAACCGGACGACGGGCGGGGCGTGTTCGCGGCTGTCGGGGCGCAGCAGGTTCCGCAGGGCGCCGACGTAGGCGGTCCGTACGTTCTCCAGGGTGTCGGAGGTGTCGACGAGCGCCTGGACGGTGAGCGTCTCGGTGCCGCCGCGCACGTACTGCAGGGGCGGGGTCTCCAGTCCGGGGATGGTGATCTCGGCGAAGGTGTTGGCCTTGCTGAGCTTGTAGTCGGTGGGGTTGAACCGCAGGGGGATGCGCCGCCGCCGCTCGTCGGCGATGACCGGCCGGACGATCTCCAGGCGGGCGCGGGCGGCGCCCTGGCGGGCGAGGGAGACGGGGGTCACGTGCACGGGTCAGCCCTCCCCGTCGCCGAGGCGGCGTTCGGTCTCGGTGCGGCGGGCGCGGGCGGAGGCGTCCTCGTAGAGCTTCGCCCAGGCCCGGATGTGCTGGTTGAACAGGCGGGTGAAGACGGCACCGTCGTCGCCGTCCACCTGGAAGCGCACCTCGAGGTGGTGGATGGTCACCTTCGGCACGTCGGTCACCTCCCTCGGTTCGGTCGCGGCGACATGCTCGCCGCGGTGTCGTCGAGGGCCCGGGTGAGTCCCTCGTGGGCGATCTCCAGCGACTCGACGGCGATCGCGTTCTGCTCGGCGTGCAGGTCGGGGCCGCTCCACTTGGCGGCGATCCCGCCGTGGAACGCCCAGGCGGCGCCGGGTGTCCCGTCGGGGCCGAGGAGGATGACCGCGCCGTCGCGGCGGGCGCCGAGCGAGTCGGCGAGCCCGGCCTGGTACCAGGCCCACAGGCCCGCGTCGCGCACGACGCCGCGTTTGAGGGTGATCCGGTTCCAGGAGTGGCGTACGGGCAGCTGGTGCACGGAGTCGTTGCGGCCGCCCTCCGGGTAGGCGGTCACCTCCAGTTGGGCGCCGAGCCCGGCGACCTCCTGGAAGGCGCCGGCGGCGACCAGCGGCAGCAGCAGGGCCTGGGCGGGCGGGAGGTAGGCGTCGCCGGGGTCGAGCGTGACGAGGAAGCGGTACTTGGGCAGCGGGTCCTCGTTCATGCCTCGATCACCTCCAGCCCCCGGTCCTGACCGAGGACGAGTCGCAGCCGGATGAACTCCATGGGGGCGGCGGGGGCGACGTCGATCTCGCAGACGAGCCGCCCCTGTTCCCGCTCGGGCGGGTTGACGGTGTCGTCGCACACGACGCGGAACGCCTGCTCGGGGCGCTCCCCGGCGAGGGCCCCGGCGCGGAACGCGGCGAGCAGCACCGAGGTGACGGCCCGCACCAGGGCGAGCCGCAGTTCGGGCGAGTCGACGTCGAAGACGAGCGGCTGGGCGGCCCGGCGGACGGCGCGCACCAGGAGGTGCACCAGGCGGCGGTGGGCGATGTGGCGGTGGCGCGGGTCCGGGGAGAGGGTGTGTCCGCCCCACACGGTGAGGCCCCGGCCGCGGGTGCAGCGGATCAGGCCGATGCCCGCCTCGTAGAGCCGCTCCTGCTGCGGCCGGGGCAGGTCGGCCGCGAGGTCGACCGCGTCGAGGAGGACGGCGTTGGCGGGGGTGTGGTGGGCTCCGCGCTCGGCGTCGAGGCGGGCGACGAGGCCGGCGACGTGCCCGGAGGCGGGGACGGTGCGCGGCCCTCCTGGGCCGGGGACGCGCAGCGCCGGGTGGTGGACGGCCGCGCAGGCGAGGAGCTCGCCGTCGCCGGCGGCGGTGACCTCCCGGGCCCAGGCGACCGCCTCGTCGGCGGAGCGGAGGGCGGGCGGTACGTCGAGGAGGGCGAGCCGGTCGTGGAGCGGGGCGATGGTGCGCAGCAGCCGGAGGACCAGGCCGGTGTGGTCGGCGCCGTGCAGGTCGGTGCCGAGGTCGGGGAGGGCGACGAGCGCCGGTTCGGGCAGGTCGGCCTGGACGGTGACGGCGTCCTCGTACGCGGCGCGGGTGGGCGGGCCGTCGGCTCCGCCCGTGAGGGTGAGGTCCCAGGTGCGCGAGATCGGGCCGGGCGGGCCGGGCGGGGGCGGCGGCGGGGGGCCGTCGGGGACGAGTCTGACGTACCGGGAGGCGGCGAGCCGGTCGGGGAGGCCGGGCAGCGGCAGGCCCGGGAAGATCTCGGGCGGTTCGCCGGGCACGGTGATCCGCACGCCGATCGTGGGCGGTCCGGCGACGGTGCTCGCCTGGTAGCGCAGGGCGACGCGGGCGCCCTCGGCCCAGGCGCCGGGGCTGGTGGCGGTCACCTCCCAGCGGGTGGCGGACAGCCCGCCGAGCGGTCCGGGCTCCCACCGGGCGCGGGCGGTGGCGGCCGGTCCGCTGACGCGCACCACCCAGGCGGTGCGGCCGCCGTTCTCGAAGAAGCCGCGCAGGGCGTGGGGGGTGGCGCACGCGCCGGGCGGGGCGGGCGGCCCGTCGGGGAGCGGCCCGAAGGCGGCGACGGCGTCGTCCCGGCTCTCCACCCGCACCGGCGCGCCGACCGGGCCGCGGCGGAGCCGGCCGAGGAACACCGCCACGTCGGTGCGCAGCGGCTGGACCCCGGCGTCGCGCGCGGCGAACGCCAGGGACACACCGGGGAGGGCTTCGGCGGTCATGTCAGACGTCGATCTCCAGCTTCTCGACCGCGAGGACGAGGGTCTCCATCGCGATCTCGTTCTTGGCGGCGCTCAGGGTGGGGCCGGTGTACTTGGTGGGCCAGCCGCGGTCGAAGTTCCAGCGCATGGCCTCCTGCCGGTTCTCGTCGAGGAGCACGATGGAGCCGGAGGTGCGCCGCACCCTGCCGTTGAGGGCCTCGACGACCCAGTTCCAGAAGCCGACGTGGCCGGTGACGCCGCGCTTGAGGGTGAGGTTGGTGTACTTCTTGAGTCCGGGGACCTTGCGGACGGTGGTGTCCTCGCTGCCGTTGCGGTACTCGATGGGCGGGATCTCCAGCTCCAGTCCGCTGACCTCGGTGAAGGAGCCGCTCACGGCGACGCCGTCGTCGCTGACGTTGGTGACGATGACCTGGAAGTTGTAGGACGCGTACGGGTCGTCCCTGGTGATGGGCGGCATGGCGGCCCCCTCCTCGTTCCTCGCTGGGGTGCTCTTCAGGAGATCTGGGTCTCGCGGGTCTTCTGCTGGATCCGGAAGATCACGAACTCGGCGGGGTGGACCGGCGCGACGCCGACGACGCAGACCAGGCGGCCGTTCGCCAGGTCGTCCTCGGTCATCGTGGTGCGGTCGCAGGCGACGAAGAACGCCTCATCGGCGGTGGTGCCGGCGAGGGCCCCGGAGCGCCAGACGGTGGTGAGGAAGTTGCCGACGGTCTGCCGGACGAGCGCCCAGAGCGACTCGTCGTTGGGTTCGAAGACGACCCACTGGGTGCCCTCGTCGATGGACTCCTCCAGGTAGAGGAAGAGGCGCCGTACGTTGACGTACTTCCAGGAGCTGTCGGAGGAGAGCGTGCGGGCGCCCCACACGCGGTGGCCGAGGCCGGGGAAGAACCGGAGGGCGTTGACGCCCCTGGGGTTGAGCAGGTCCTGGTGGCGGCGGGTGATGTCCTGGGCGAAGCCGTCGGTCTGCCGGATGCCGCGGACGACCACGTTGGCGGGCGCCTTGTGCACGCCGCGCTCCACGTCCACGCGCGCGTAGACGCCGGCCAGGTGGCCCGAGGGCGGCACTTCGACGTCGCGGAGGGTGGCGGGGTCGCGGACGACGAGCCACGGGTGGTACAGGGCGGCGTACCGGGTGTCGAACGGCTCGCGGAACGCGAGGACGCCCTCGATGTCGAGGCCGTCGCGCGGGTCGAGGACGGCGAACCGGTCCCCGAGCTGCTCGCAGTGGGTGACCAGGGCGGACTCGACCGTGCCGGACCACAGGCCGGGCACGGCGCACACGGCGACCTCGTCGATGTCCTCCAGGGCGACGATCCCGGTCCGCCGGCCGCTGCCGCCGTCGGCGCCCGCGAAGTCGGCGGTGGTCAGCGACTCGTACGCGTCGTCGCCGTCGGCCAGCGTCAGCCAGGAGCCGCTCGCGGGGACCGGGAAGCGGGCGGGGTCGGCGGACAGGTCGGGCAGCGACTCGGCCCGCACGAGCTGTGAGCGGGCGGCGAGGGCGGTCACCAGGCTCGACGGGCCGTCGCCGCCGAGCCGCAGGCCGGTGAAGTGCTCGGTGACGGGGGCGCCGCCGGGGCCGGTGAAGCGGGTGCTGACCTCGGCCTCGACCAGGTGGACGCGGTCGCTCTCGAAGAAGGTGCCGGGCGTCTCGCCGTCGAAGGCGACGGTGTCGCCCGTGACCGTCTCGACGGTGCGGCGGGTCAGGGCGGTGCCGTCGTCGAGCTGGACGACCGCGCCGGGGTACAGCCGGCTCGCGCCGCCGACGCGCAGGGTGCGGCCGGGCGACGTGTTGCCGCGCCGCACCCGGCGCACCGTCAGCCCGGCCTGCCACGCGGGGTGCGCGGTGCCCGCCGGGAGGGTGAGGGTGACCAGTCCGTCGGCGGCGGGGCCGACCTGGACCTGGTGGCGGCCGGCCCCGATCTGCGCCCACACCTCGCCGGGGAGCGTGGCCGGGTCGAGTCCGGCGGCGGCGGTGACCGTGACCGTCGCGCTGTCCTCGGGCGCGTCCTCGGCGAGGCGGGTGACGAACAGTCCGCCCTCGGCCGGCTCGGGCAGGACGGGCAGCGCGGCCGCGGCCACGGGCTGGACGCGCACCTGGACGCCGTCGCCCCATGTGCCGGGGCTCACGGCGGTGAACCGCAGCGTCCGCCCGGTCCCGCGCTCCCCCACCTGGACGTAGTCGCCGCGGGAGGCCCTGACCTCGGCGGGCAGCGGCTGGTCGAGGGTGACGCGGCCCGTGGCCGTCTCGTACGCGGTGACGGTGGCGGTGTGGACGGCGCGCCCGTCGTCGCCGCGGAACACCTGGACCTGCTGCCCGGTGCCGGCGAAGCCGAGCAGGTGGCCGAGGCGCAGCCGGTCGGCGCCCGGTGCGGCGTCGGCGGCGACGGGGCTGACGAGGCCCTGCGCGAGGGTGCCGGACGCGGCCTTCGCCCCGCCGCTCACCACGCGTTTGACGTACAGGCGGCGTCCCCCGTTGTCGAAGAAGCCCTTGACGGCCAGTGGGAACAGCCACCAGCGGCCGCCCTCGGCGTGGTCGCCGGCCCAGGCGTCGCGCACGTGCGCCGCCGGTTCGGGCAGGAAGCCGCCGAAGGTGTTCTGGAACTCCAGGAAGTTGGTGACGAGCCGCGGCTTCCCGGTGGAGGGGCCGCGCGCGGTGACCCCGACCATGCCGGCGGTGCTGGTGCTGACTCCCGCGATCGGCCGCGGCCCCGCGTCGATCTCCTCGACGTAGACGCCGGGACTCAGGTACTCGGCCATGGACGCATCTCCTCAACTCTCGCGGATCTCGACGACGTGGCGGCGTGCCGCGTCGCGGGGCAGGCGCACGACCAGTTCGCCGGCCCGGCCCGGCCGGTCGGTGGCACGGAGGCGGAAGGTCTCCTCGGCGGTGTCGTCCCCGGCCCTGTCGCCCTCCCAGCGCAGGGCGAGCCGGAAGGCGCCCCGCGCGTCGCTGAGCGTGCGCTCGTGCCAGGGGACCCGGTCCGCGCCGGTGTGGCCGGCGGCCTCGACCAGCGCGTCCGCGACGGGGGCGCGCCCGGCCGCGTCGACGACGACGCCGTGGACGGTGCGCGTGCCGGGCGGGTAGGGGTACGAGACGGCCGGCAGCAGCCGGACCAGCCGCGCCTCGGCGGGGACGGTCGGCGGCCGGGTGTCGCCGTACGGGTGGACGAGGAACTCGACGCCGCCGCGCCGTGCGTCGTACGGCTCCCCGTCGGCCGGGTACAGCGGCCGGTAGCCGGCGGCGGCGAACCGGGCCCGGTGCGGCTCCGGCCGCGCCGCCCACGGGTCGCGGCTCCGTCCGAGGCGGGGGAAGGCGAAGGCACCGCCCGGTGTGCGCACCGCGGTGCCGTCCAGCGGCACCCAGCGGCCGTCCGCCTCGTCGTACCGGTCGAGGCGGACCTCCACCCCGGCGGCCCGCACCCGCCGCGCGTGCTCGTCGTACGGCACCAGCCAGACGGGGCTGTGGAGCGTGGACCCGGCCAGCGGCAGGAAGGCGCTCACGGCGTCGTCGTCCTTTCGACGGCGCCCGCGCCCTCGATGGTGCGGGTGCGTACGGGCCGCACGGGCCGCTCCGCGGCGGAGTCCAGGTCGACCACGCGGACCTCGTAGTTGAGGGAGAGCCGGTACGGCTTCTGGATCGCGTACCAGACCCAGGACTTCTGGTCGAGGGTCAGCGGGGTGAGGGTGAGGTGCAGCGCGTCGGTGCCGCCCGCCAGGCTGCCGGAGAGCCGGGCGCCGTCGAGGACGGCGTCGTCGTGGAAGGTCTGCAGGGCCCGTCCGAGCATCCGGTGCTGGGTCTCCTGGTCGCCGCCCCAGGGGGTGATGAGGTAGCGCAGGAGCAGGGCCATCGGGGGCCTGCGTATGGTCGGCGGCGCGGGCGGCAGGGAGCGCACCGGGGGCCGGTTGCGCGAGGCGGGGTCCTCGGCGATCTCGTAGAGGAACACCGTGAGCTTGGGCGGCGGCGTCTGCACGGTCTCGGAGAGGTCGTTGAGCTCCGCGACGGGCGGTTCCACCTGGCTCAGGCCGCGCAGGGAGCGCGTCAGCGTGTCCACGATGACGGACGAGACGTCGGCGATCACACCGAAGTCACCCATGCGAAGCCCCCTCCCGCGGCGGGTTCCGACGGCCGCCGCGTACGGACCGAGCATGGCGGGGGGTGTGTGAGCGGTCCGCGATCCGCTCGTCGCTGTGGCGTCACCGCCGTCGTCGCCGGCGCGTCGGCGGTGCGGAGCGGGTCGCGCGGGGCGGGGCGGGGCGGGCGCCGGGCGGGGCCCGGAGCGGGGCGGTCATGGGGCCGCCGGGGGGATGTCGACGGGGCCGGCACGGGGGGATGACGCCGGTGTGACACCTGTGGGTGACACTCGGTCGGTCATGGAGACCCCTTCGACGCGGTACGGCGTCCTCGTGCTCAGGGTGTGGCTGGAAGACGGCGGGGCGGACGGTGTGCGCGCCCGGATCGTCCGGAGCGTCGACGGGGAGCGGATGCCCCCGGCGGCGGCGAGCGGGGCGGACGCCGTCCTTTCCGCGGTGCGCGGCTGGCTCGGCGAGGTACTGGAACGGAAGCCGTGACGTTTCGGCGACGTTCCGCTGATTCCTTTTTGACGCTTTCCCCGGTAATGATCGAACCGCGGTGAAAGAATTCCCCGCGGCACGGCTTCGGGGGCGCCGGCGCGCGAAACCGGAGATCACTCAGACCTGCATCGGTTCGGGGGCGTCGATGAGCGGAAAGTCAGATCCTATTACTTTGAGGTTGCTGAAGGGCTTCGCGCTCGCGGTCGGCCACACCAGCGTTCCGGTGTGCTCCAGCATCCAGCGGCTGCTCGCCTTCCTGGCGCTGCAGGACATGCCGCGCTCACGCACCTACGTGGCCGGAAGCCTGTGGCCCGACGTCACGGCGGCCCGCGCCAACGCCAACCTGCGGTCGTCGCTGTGGCGGGCGGCCCGCATGGGCCACCCGGTCATCGACGTGACCGCCCGCGAGCTGGCCCTCTCCCGGCACATCGCGGTGGACCTGCACGAGGCGGTCGCCCTCGCCCGGCGGCTGCTGGACGGCTCCCGGCCGTGCGACGACATCCTGGGGATGCGCACCCTGGAGATCCTTTCCGCGGACCTCCTTCCGGAGTGGCCGGAAAACGACTGGATGCGTATTGAGCAGGAGCAATACCATCAATTGCGCCTTTACGCCCTGGAGGCGATGACGGAGCGGCTGACTTCGGCGAAGCGCTTCGGCGAAGCGGTCGCCGCGGGCCTCTCCGCCGTATGCACGGAGCCTCTGCGGGAAAGCGCCCACCGCGTGCTGGTGAAAGCACATCTGGCCGCCGGGAACAGGGCCGCCGCACTGCGGCAGTACGAGCAATGCCGCCGCGTTCTGCGCGAGGAACTGGGGCTGGAGCCGTCGCCGTCGCTGCGGGCCCTCGTGCCCGTGACCCACGACGGCCCGGACGGCCGGCGCCCCCGGCTCCAGCCCTCCGGCGCGTAGGGCGGGCCCTCGCCGCACGGCGTCCCGCCGTCCGGGGCGGGGGCGGGCCCACCGACGCGTCCGCCGGTGCCTCGTGCGGGTCCGGGCCCCGCCGCGGACGGGCGGCCCCGCGCCTCGGCGCCCGCGACGCGGGGTGTCCGGCGCGGGCGGCCGAGGCGCGGGCGCACGGCGGGGGTCAGGTGCTGGGCGCGTCCGTGTCGTCCTCGGCCCGCGGAAGGACCGTGTGGCCCTCCGCCCAGTTGTTGACCCAGCCGCACACCCCGCACGCGTACCGGCCGTTCAGACCGGACACCTGCGATCCGCACGCCGCGCACATCGTCGTCGTGATCTCCGGAGTCGCCGTCGCGCGCGCGGCCGGCCGGTGCTCCGGTTCCCGTCCACTGGTACTGGTCATCGACGCAAGAACCTACCCCCCGGCGGGCGGGGGCGACACCCGCGACCAGCCGCACCCCTGAGAACACACCCAGCCGCTCCCCTGCTGCAACGCGGGGGCACCGCACCGTTGGCAATTCACCGGCGTTCCTCCGTCCGGGCTAACGTGCCGCTCCCCACCAGACTCCCGCCTCCTCCCCGGTCGCGGAAGGGCGCGGACGGCGGGACCCGGCGCACCGCCCCGTGCGCGGGGCGGTGCGCCCCCGGCCGGACGGCCCGTGCGCCCCGCACGACCCGCACGCCCCGGACGGCCGGACCGCCCGGGGCCGCCCGGGGCCGCCCGGGGCCGCCGGCCACTGGAGGGGAGCCTGGGGCGCGGGAGGCGTGGGAGGATGAACGGATGACACTGTCGGACCTGGTTCGGCTGCGGCGGGCACGCGACCTGATGGACCGGGCGTACGCGGAGCCGCTCGACGTCGCGGCGCTGGCGCGGGCGGCGCACATGTCGGCCGGCCACTTCTCGCGCAGCTTCCGCGCCGCCTACGGCGAGACCCCGTACAGCTATCTGATGACCCGCAGGGTCGAGCGGGCCAAGGCGCTGCTGCGGCGCGGCGACCTGTCGGTGACGGAGGTCTGCCTCGCGGTGGGATGCACGTCGCTGGGGTCGTTCAGCTCGCGGTTCACGGAGCTGGTGGGCGAGACGCCGAGCGCGTACCGGGCGCGCTCCCACGAGGCCGACCGGGCCGTGCCCCCCTGTGTCGCCAAGGTGTCCACCCGGCCGGTCAGGAACGGAGAAGCGCGGTCCGCCGCCCCGCCGCCGGCGTGATCGACACGGGCAGCGGACTGCGGGCGCGCCTCGGGTGCCGAGGCCCTCCACGAGCCCGCGGACCGGCCGGACGGCGTCCGCGAGCGGGCCTTCCGCGACCGCGGCGTCCCCGACCCGGCCGGCGGCATCCCGCGCTTCACCCGGCACCGCGGCGCCCGGCCCGCCCGCGCGGCGCCGCGCACCACCCGCCACCGCACAGAGGAGACCCGATGAGCAGGGCCGCGAGCGCCCGTACGGAGCCGTCCGCGACGCACGTCGCCGACGGCCACGACCTGATCCGCGTGCAGGGAGCGCGGGAGAACAACCTGAAGGACGTCACCGTCGAGATCCCCAAGCGCCGCCTGACGGTCTTCACCGGTGTCTCCGGTTCGGGCAAGAGCTCGCTGGTGTTCGACACGGTGGCCGCCGAGTCGCAGCGGCTGATCAACGAGACCTACAGCGCCTTCGTGCAGGGCTTCATGCCGACCCTGGCCCGCCCCGAGGTCGACGTGCTGGACGGGCTGACGACCGCGATCATCGTGGACCAGCAGCGGCTGGGCGCCGACCCGCGCTCCACGGTCGGCACCGTCACCGACGCCAACGCCATGCTGCGCATCCTCTTCAGCCGGCTCGGCACACCGCACGTCGGCCCGCCCGGCGCCTTCGCCTTCAACGTCCCCTCGGTCCGGGCGAGCGGCGCCGTCACCGTGGAGAAGGGCGCCAGGAAGGCCGTGAAGGCCACGTACTCCCGCACCGGGGGCATGTGCCCGCGCTGCGAGGGACGGGGCACCGTGTCCGAGATCGACGTCACACAGCTGTACGACGACGCGAAGTCGATCGCGGAGGGCGCCTTCACCATCCCCGGATGGAAGTCGGACAGCTTCTGGACGGTGCGGCTGTACGCCGAGTCGGGGTTCTTCGACCCGCACAAGCCGATCCGCGACTTCTCCGAGCGGGAGCTGCGGGACCTCCTCCACCGGGAGCCGACGAAGGTCAAGGTCGAGGGCGTGAACCTCACGTACGAGGGCCTCATCCCCAAGGTCCGCAAGTCCTTCCTGTCCAAGGACCGCGAGGCGATGCAGCCGCACGTCCGGGCGTTCGTCGACCGGGCGGTCACCTTCGCCACCTGCCCGGAGTGCGACGGCACCCGCCTGACCGAGGCGGCCCGCTCGTCCAGGATCAGGGGGGTGGGCATCGCCGACGCGTGCGCGATGCAGATCAGCGACCTGGCGGAGTGGATCGGCGGCCTGGACGAGCCGTCCGTTGCCCCGCTCCTGGCGAAGCTGCGGCACACCCTCGACTCGTTCGTGGAGATCGGCCTCGGCTACCTGTCCCTGGAGCGGCCCTCGGGCACCCTGTCCGGCGGCGAGGCGCAGCGCGTGAAGATGGTCCGCCACCTCGGCTCGTCGCTCACCGACGTCACCTACGTCTTCGACGAGCCGACCACCGGCCTGCACCCGCACGACATCCAGCGGATGAACGACCTGCTGCTGCGCCTGCGCGACAAGGGCAACACGGTGCTCGTCGTGGAGCACAAGCCCGAGGTGATCGCGATGGCGGACCACGTCGTGGACCTCGGTCCCGGCGCCGGCGCGGACGGCGGCGAGGTGGTCTACGAGGGCACCGTCGAGGGGCTGCGCGGCAGCGGCACGCTCACCGGACGCCACCTGGGCGACCGGGCCGCGCTGAAGGAGAGGGTGCGCGCGCCCTCGGGCGTCCTGGAGATCCGCGGGGCGACGGCGAACAACCTGCGGAACGTGGACGTCGACATCCCCCTCGGGGTGCTGGCCGTCGTCACCGGCGTCGCCGGCTCCGGCAAGAGCTCCCTCCTGCACGGGTCCCTCCCGCCCGGCGCGGGGGTCGTCTCGGTGGACCAGGAGGCCATCAAGGGATCGCGGCGCAGCAACCCGGCGACGTACACGGGGCTGCTCGACCCGATCCGCAAGGCGTTCGCCAAGGCCAACGGGGTGAAGCCGGCGCTGTTCAGCGCCAACTCCGAGGGCGCCTGCCCGACCTGCAACGGCGCCGGTGTCGTCTACACCGACCTGGCGATGATGGCCGGGGTGGCCGCGCCCTGCGAGGAGTGCGAGGGGAAGCGGTTCCAGGCGTCGGTGCTGGAGCACCGGCTCGGCGGGCGGGACATCAGCGAGGTGCTGGCGATGCCGGTGGCCGAGGCGGCGGAGTTCTTCGGCGCGGGCGAGGCGCGCACCCCCGCCGCGCACACGATCCTGAGGCGGATGGCCGACGTCGGGCTCGGCTACCTCACCCTGGGCCAGCCGCTGACCACCCTGTCCGGCGGCGAGCGGCAGCGGCTGAAACTCGCCACCCACCTGGGCGAGAAGGGCGGCGTGTACGTCCTGGACGAGCCGACGACCGGCCTCCACCCGGCCGACGTCGAGCAGCTGCTGCGCCTGCTGGACCGGCTGGTCGACTCGGGCAAGTCCGTCATCGTGATCGAGCACCACCAGGCGGTCATGGCGCACGCGGACTGGATCGTCGACCTGGGGCCGGGAGCCGGGCACGACGGCGGCCGCGTCGTCTACGAGGGCACCCCCGCCGGCCTCGTGGCCGACCGCTCCACCCTCACGGGCCGGCACCTCGCGGAGTACCTCGGCCGGGCCTGACCGGCGGCGCGACCGGGCGGCCCGACGGCGGGGGCGCGGGCAGGCGGCGCGTCCCGGAGCCGCGTGGGCCCGCGGTCCCGGCGGGGCGGCGCGCACCCCGGCGCGCCCCGGTCGTCGCGGTCGGCCGGCGGAGCGGCGCGCCCGCGTCCTAGCGGGCCCGGCGTTCGGCGGCGGCGTGCCACCAGCCGGGCGGCGAGACGCCGAGGGTCCCGGCGGTGGGCTGGTCGGGGTGCAGGCCCAGACGCCGCAGCGCACCGGGGTGGACGCGGACGGCGTACCAGCCGTGCCAGTGGCCGTCGGGTCCGAGGCCGCAGGACAGGTCGACCCGGACCTCGCCGGGGTCGAAGGGCGTCCAGTCGATGCCGCGGTCGCGCAGTCAAGCGCGGAGGGCCGCCATGGGGTGGAGGCCGCCCGGCAGGTTCTCGAGGGCGGCGACGGTGACCCAGTCGGTGGTCGGCGTGTCCATGGCGCCCATGCTGCCGGACCCGGCGGCGGGTGTCACCTCCCTTCGGGCGCCGGGTGCCGCGCGCTCGTCGCCTCCGCCGCCTTCCGTCGCCGGGTGCCGTGCGCTCGTCGCCTCCCGCGCCGCGTCCGGTGGCGAGGGCGGTCGTGCCGCATCGGCCCTCCCCCACCCCGCGGGCCCTCCCCCACCCCGCGGGCCCTCCCCCACCGCGCGGGCCCGGATCGGCCCGGCGGTGCCCCGCCGCCGTCCCGGGACGGGGGCGTCCCCGCAGGTGGGAGGGGTGGGAATCCCGACGCGGGTGAAGCGGGCGGGACAGGGTGGTCGGGGGCTTCCCCGGCTGGTCCCATGGAGTCCGCGAGCCCGGCGGACAGCACACCGGGCACCCCGCCGGGCGGCCCGGCGTCCCTTCGGACGCTCGCGTCCGGCGGGGCACCAGGCCCGTCTCGCGGCCGGGCCGGTCGTGGACGGAACGTCGTGGACGCCTCCGTCCGCGTCCGCACGGCGGCCCCGCACGGGGCGCCGGCCACTCCATCCACTCGTACCGAGGGCAGCCGGCCTGCCCGGAAGAAGGAGCGCACATGAACACGACCACCCACGCCCCCGCGCGCCACGCCACCGCCACCGCCGCCCGTGCGACCGCCCGCGGCGCCCGGCCGGCGGGGCGGCTGCGCCGGGCCGTGCTGGCCGGCCTCACCGCCGTCGCCGTGGCGGGCGGCCTCGGCACCGCCGCCCCCGCCCAGGCCGCGACGCACACCCTCGACTGCCTCATCACCGGAGGGATCTCCTACACCGGGTGCTCCGGGCAGCTCACGGTCGTGAACGGTCAGCGGGTCGAGGTGGACCTCGTGTCCTCGGGCGGCAAGCAGGTCCGGTTCTGCGTCGAGCCCTTCGGCGGCGGCTGGGACCTCGGCTGCTCCGGCTGGGTCCACCCCGGCGCCAACACCGCGCTGGTCTGGCACAACACCACGGGCCAGACCCATCGGGTCCAGCTCATCGCCGGGAAGAACGCGTCGGTGACCGTCCACGCCCGCGGGCAGTACCACGTGCGCTGACGGCCCCGAGGTGACGGGAGGCGCCTGCGGGCCGGGGCCGGCCCGCAGGCGCCCCCCCGCCCAGCCCCGCCCCGCGCCGGGCCACGCCGGGCCACGCCGGGCCCATCCGTACCAGGCCACGCAAGGCCGGCCCGGGGCCCGGCACCTGTCCGGTCGTGGTCGGGACGCGGTCCGGACGGTGTGCGGGCCCGCGCCGCACCGGGCGCCGCCCCGGGTACGGCGTGCGGGCCGCTCCCGCCACGGGGGGAGGGAGCGGCCCGCGCGCGCGGAGGGCGGCGGGGGTCAGGCCGCCGGGGCTGCCGCCGGGAGGAGGGGGTGGTCCCGGAGGTGGCGCAGCAGGCTCCGCAGCTCCTCCCGCTCGGCGTCCGGCAGCGGCAGCAGCGGGCGGCGCGGCGGTCCGGCGGGGCGGCCCTGGAGCTCCAGCCCCGCCTTGATCGACCGGGGCAGCCCGTGCCGGACGATGAACCGCAGGAACGGCAACTGCTCGGCGAGCAGGGCGTCGGCCCGCTCCTCCATGCCTCCGGTCGCGGCACCGTGGAGGGCGAGGGCCCACCGGGGCAGCAGGCAGGGCGCGGCGGTGCACCAGCCGGCGGCGCCGGCCCGGAAGGCGTCCAGCGCCACGGGGTTGCTGCCGTTGTAGACGGACAGCGCGCCCTCGGAGCGCTCCAGGATCTCCCTGAACCGGCGCACGTCCCCGGAGCTCTCCTTGACCATCGTCAGGTTGGGGATCCGCCGGGCGAGTGCGGCGACGGTCTCCGGCGGCAGGTCGGTGCCGCTGGTGCCGGGGTTGTTGTAGAGCATGACCGGGAGGTCGGTGGCCGCCGCGACGGCGGCGAAGTGGCGTTCGAGCTCGGTGCCGGTCAGCTTCCAGTAGGTCTGCGCCAGCACCATGATCGCGGTGGCGCCGCGGCGGGCCGCCGTACGGGCGCGCCGCACGGTGGTGTCCGTACTCCAGTGGGAGACGCCCACGAGCGTCGGCACGCGCCCGGCCACGGAGTCGAGGACCGTCCCGCAGACGGCGTCCCACTCGTCGTCGCGCAGGTAGGCGCTCTCGCCCGTGCTGCCCAGCGGTGCGACGGCGTGGCTGCCGGCGTCCACCAGGTCGCCGGTCAGCCGGCGCAGCGCCGGCAGGTCCAGCTCGCCGGTGTCCGGGGAGAACGGCGTGACCGGGTACGCGATGATCCCGGACAGGGCGGGGGCCGCGGTCACAGGGCCACCCCCGCGGCGACGCAGTCGGGGTGGGCGCGCAGCGCGCGGCGGGCGTGGTACGCGAAGTTCGCCTGGTACCTGCGGTCGGTGGAGGTCCAGTCGTGGGCCTCCTTCGCGAGGTCGTGGGGCAGCGGGTGGACCGTGCCGGCCGCCATGGCGAGGAGCTGGAGGCGGGCCGCGCGTTCGATGAGGACGGCCAGGTTGCACGCCTCCTCGACGCAGGCGCCGACCACGAGCTGGCCGTGGTGGGCGAGGAGGACGGCCCGCTTGTCGCCGAGGGCGGCGGAGATGATCTCGCCCTCCTCGTTGCCCACGGGCACCCCCGGCCACTCCTTGAGGAAGGCGCAGTCGTCGTAGAGGGGCGTGGTGTCCATCTGGGAGACGACGAGGGGGACTTCCAGCATGGAGAGGGCGCAGACGTGCAGGGGGTGCGTGTGGATGACGCAGTGGACGTCCTCGCGGGCGCGGTAGATCCAGGAGTGGAAGCGGTTCGCCGGGTTGGGCATGCCGGTGCCCTCCAGGACGTTGAGGTCCTCGTCCACCAGCAGCAGGTTGTCCTCGGTGATCTCGTCGAACCCGAGTCCGAGCCGCTGCGTGTAGTACGTCCCCGGCGCTTCGCCGCGCGCGGTGATCTGGCCGGCGAGCCCGGAGTCGTGGCCGCCGTCGAACAGGATGCGGCAGGTCAGCGCGAGCTTCTGCCGGACCGTCAGCCCGGAGTCGCCGAAGTGGTCGCGCATCTGCCGCGCGGCACGGCCGGCGAGGGCGTCCTTGGGGTCGGTGAATGTCGTTGCCATGTCTGTCTCCCCTTCCGGGTGCCGGTCCTTCCGGCAGCCCAGTCGGTCAGCGGGCGCCGGAGGGGCGACCGCTGGACACGAGTTTCACTATAGGACACCTTGTGTCATGCGGGAAGGGCGGACGGCCGTGCGCGGGAGGCCGAGGCGGGAGGCGTACTAGCATGCGCGTCTGGCCGCCACGGGCCTGCGGGGCGGCCGGAAGGGGAGAAGCGGTGTTCAATCGGGTGCGGCAACTGCGCAAGGAACGGCTGATGACGCTGGAGGTGCTGGCCGAGCGCGCCGGGGTCACCAAGAGCTACCTCTCCAAGGTCGAACGCGGGCAGAGCACGCCGTCCATCGCCGTCAGCACCGCGCTGGCCCGCGCCCTCGACACCCCCCTGGACAGCCTCTTCGCCGACTCCGAGCAGCTCACCGACGTCACCGTGACGCGCGCGGACGAGCGGCGCGCCCTCACACCGGAAGGGGAGCCGGGCTCCCGCTACGAGGGCATCGCACTGCAGGCGAGCACCAAGCGGATGACCCCGTTCATGCTGTACCCGCCGCACGACGCCGACTCCACGCCCTTCCGCGACCACCCCGGCGAGGAGTTCCTCTTCGTCCACCGGGGCCGGGCCGAGCTGCTGCTGCCCGCCCGCTCCGTCGAGCTGGGGCCGGGCGACTCCGTCTACTTCAAGGCGACGACCCCGCACAAGGTGCGCTCGCTGGGCGAGGAGCGTGCGGCGCTGCTGCTGCTGGTCTCCGACGACGCCGGGGGCGACCGCGCCCCGCACCCCCACCTCCCCTGAGAGCCGCCGCACCAGCCGGGCACCCGCGACCCCGGGGGCAGGCGCCCCGAAGCCCCCGAGCGGGCCTCGGTAGGCTGGACGGGTCACACGCACCGTGAACGGGAACAAGGAGCAGACGTGAGCGAGCCGGCGTCCATCGCCCTGCAGCAGGAGATCGCGCGGGAACTGCAGGTCGCCGAGGCCTTCGACGCCGAGCGGGAGATCGAGCGCCGGGTGGCCTTCCTCACCGAGCGGCTCACCTCCACCGGCCTGCGCTCCCTGGTGCTCGGCATCAGCGGGGGCGTCGACTCCACGACGGCCGGGCGGCTGTGCCAGCTCGCCGTCGAGCGGGCACGGGCGGCGGGGCACGAGGCGCGGTTCCACGCGATGCGGCTGCCCTACGGCGTGCAGGCGGACGAGCACGACGCCCAGCTCGCCCTGTCCTTCATCGCCGCCGACGAGGTGCTGACGGTCGACATCAGGCCGGCCGCCGACGCCGCGCTGCGGGCCGCGCTCGACGCCGGTGTGACCTTCCGCGACGCCCACCACCAGGACTTCGTCCTGGGCAACATCAAGGCGCGGCAGCGGATGATCGCCCAGTACGCGGTCGCCGGAGCGTACGACGGGCTGGTGGTCGGGACCGACCACGCCGCCGAGGCCGTCTCGGGCTTCTTCACCAAGTTCGGCGACGGCGCGGCCGACCTGGTGCCGCTGACGGGCCTGACCAAGCGGCGGGTGCGCGCCGTCGCCGACGCGCTGGGCGCGCCGGGGGAGCTGGTCTGGAAGACCCCGACGGCGGACCTGGAGACCCTGGCGCCGGGCAAGGCCGACGAGGACGCGCTCGGCGTCACGTACGACGACATCGACGACTTCCTGGAGTGCAAGCCGGTCGACGGGCGGGCCTTCGACACGATCGTCCACCGCTACCGGGTCACCGACCACAAGCGCCGGCTCCCCATCGCCCCGATGTGACGGTCCGGCACGCACGGCGACCCCGCGACCCCGGCCCGCCCCGGCGGTGCCGGGCACGCTCCCCCGGCACGTCCGGCACCGGTGGACCCGAGGGCGGCCCGGCCCCGTTCCACACCGGTTGCGGGGCTTCCGAAGCGCACTAGAGTGAGCCGTAAGCACCGTTCTCGCCATCGGAGTTGATGAAGATGGCCGATATCCAACTGGGTAAGCCCGTGGACGAGAGCCGGCTCGAGCAGAAGCCCCCTCCAGTGGTCCTCGAAAGCCAGCCCGACTCGTTCGTCCGGCTGGAGACACCCGAGGAACTGCGCACCTGGGAAGCGCTCGTCAAGCAGACGACGGGACTGGACATGTCCGCGTCCGACATGCGCGCCGTCGGCACCGAGGGGTGCTCCTGCGGCTGCTCGGACAAGTCTGACGTCTGCCCCGAGCAATGATCCTGACCGTCTCCCTCAAGGACGACCTGCACGCGCTCGCCGTCCGGCACGAGGCGCTGAGCCGCGGATGCCGTGACTTCCACATCGTCGAGTGCGACCAGATCAGCGGGCACGAGAGCCTGTCCTGGACCGTGGACGGGGACTCCCCCACCACACTGCGCACCTCGGACGGGCGGCTCGTGCGGCTCGAGGACGCGTCCGTCGTGTGGTGGCGGCGTGTGCGGGCGTCCCAGCAGGACGCCGCGTCCCGCAAGAACAGGTCGGAGCGCAACCTCGTCGACAACGACTGCCGCGGAGCCCTCACCGGCATCCTGAGCACCGCTTTCGGCGGGGAGTGGATCTCCCACCCGGAGGCCACCGACCGCGCCTCGGACAAGCTGTACCAGCTGGCCGTCGCCCGGCGGGCGGGACTGCGCGTCCCGAAGACCCTGGTGACACAGTCGCGCGACGAGGTGGCGCGGTTCCGCGAGCAGGTGGGGCGGATCATCGTCAAGCCGGTGGTCGGCACGTCCGGGCCCCTTCTGTTCACCCAGTACCTCGACGACCCCTCGGCCCTTCCGGCCGCCTCGTACGAGGCGTGCCCGGCCGTGTACCAGGAGTACGTCGAAGGAGACCGGCACATCCGGCTCAACTGCTTCGGCGACCGCATGTACGCCGCGCGGCTGACGACGGACCTCCTGGACTGGCGAGCCGACCTGACCATGCCGATCTCCCCGTGGCCGGTACCCGACGACCTGGCGCGCAGGGTGCGGGCGACGCTCCGCGCGCTCGGGCTGCGCATGGGCGCCGTGGACCTCAAGCTCACGCCGGAAGGCGAGCCCGTGTGGCTGGAGGTGAACCCCCAGGGCCAGTTCCTCTTCCTGGAGCCCTTGCTCGGCATCCCCCTCACCCGGTACTTCGTGGACTTCCTGCTCGCGGCGGAGGAGACCGCCTCCGCTCCCGCGGCGGGGCGCCGGCCCGTCGAGCGGGCGGCGGCCTGAGCGCCGACCGCCGGCGGCTGCTGGTGTCAGGGCCGCCGCCTGCCGTCGAAGTCGGCCGACGAACCGCGCGGGCCCGCGCGCGGTGAGCACGTGGCGCGGCTGTGCCGGGAGGACCCGCCTCCCGGAGTGATCGCGTACGACGGCGGCGTGCCCGTCGGCTGGGCCGCCGTCGCGCCGTGCGCCGCGACCTCGTCCGCCCGCAGCCGCACGATCCCGCACGTCGACGACCTGCCCGTGTGGCCGCTGTGGTGCGTCCGCGCGCGTCCCGGCCACCGCGGGCGGGGCCCTACGCACGCGCTCATCGCCGGTGCGGTCGACCTCGCCCGCGCGCGCACGGCGCTCCGGTCGTCGAGGCGTACCCGCCCGACAACGGCGACGCCGGGGTCGACACGACGACGGCCTGCGCCGGGCTGCGGAGGAACTTCGAGCGCGCCGGGTTCGTCCACGCCGCCGGGCCGCGTTCGGCGGCGTGGCCGGTGGGGCCGGGCCCGGCCGATGGCGCAAGCGCGTTCGAGGGGCGGGCGTCCTGTCGACCACCCAAGTCCCGATCGATGGGCCGGAGTCCGGTGCCGGGGCGGTGGTCCGGTCGGTGCGGCCAAGTCCGGCCGGCGGGGGTCCGTGGGACCGTACGATGTTCCCACGCGGCTCCGGTGCCGGGGCCGGTACGCACCGTGCGCGAAGAGGGCGAGGCCAGTGACGATGCCGCCGGACGCCGAGAAGTGGCCGCCGAGTTACCCTCCGAGGACCCCGCCGCCGCCGAAGCGCCCGGTGGAACCGCCGCGACCCGAGCGGGACCCCTCCGTCGTCGTGCGGCCCCGCGTGCGGGCGCGCATCGCCAACCGCCGCGCGGGCAACTGGGCCTACGACACCGCGCCCTGGGCGGCGCCCTCGGTGCCCAAGCGCGCCTCCCGCGCCGTCCTCGACCGGCTGCGGAGCTGGGGCCACCGCCTCCCCGAGCAGCATCCCGTCGTCGGGGTCACCGCCCGGCTCCTGCGGGCGGCCGTCGCGGACGGCGGGCGCCGCGCGAGCGTGCACCTCGCCGACCAAGAGCGGGACGGGCAGGTGGTCGTGCTCGTCCTGTCCCACGGGCCGTCCGGCGCCCCGGAGGACGAGGAGCTGCTGCGGGACCTCGCACGCCTGGGCGCCGCGTCCGCCGGCACGGAGAGCAGCCGCGACGACGGCGCCAGGCGCCGCTGGGCCGTCCTGGAGCTCTGAGCCGCCGGGCCGGAAGACCCCGCCGCGGGCCCGCGGCCCTACAGCGGGGTGGCGGCCTTCAGTATCAGGAAGAGCGTCACGGCCGAGTTCGCCGACGACAGGGCCGAGGCCGCGGTGCCGGCCGCCGCGCCCCAGGCGGCGAGCCCCACCGCCGTGGAGACCGGCGGCCACAGCCGCGCGGACGGAGCCGGGCCCAGCAGCGCCGCCACGCGGCGCGGCACCGGACCGGCCGCCGCGAGACCCGCCAGCCCGGCCAGGCCCGGCGGGCCCGCCGGAGCGGCGCGGGCGAGCAGGGCCGCCTTGCCCACCGCGCGGGCCACGACGCGGCGGCTGCCCACCCGCGCGGCGGCCTCCTCGTCGGCCCACCGCTCCGCCGTGTAGGTCACGGCGGTGTACAGCGGGCGCAGGAAGGGGTTCGCGCGGGCGGCGAGCTGCGCGGTGAGCAGGAAGCGGTGGTGGCGGGCCGTGAGGTGGGCGCGCTCGTGCGCGAAGAGCGCGCGGCGCTCGGCACTGGTGAGCGCGTCGAGGAGGGCCGTGGTGACCACGACCCGGCCGGGCCCGCCGGGCAGGGCGTACGCGTACGGGGCGGTGTCCGGGAGGACGGCGACCGGCGTTCGGGGCAGGGAGGCCAGCGCGCGGCGGAAGCGGCGGCGTACCCGCAGGTGGCGCCAGGCCGCGTGGCCGCAGGAGGCGAGGACGGCCGCGAGGGCGGGGATGGCGACCCGGCCCGCGATCTCGTCGTACGGCACGGCGGCCCGCACCTCGGGGTCGGACCAGGCGTCGGGGAGCGGGTTGCCGGGGAGCTGGGCCGTGCCGACCACCATGAGGAGGACCAGGCTGACGGTGCTGCACACCGCGAGCACGGCGGCGGCGCCGGTGAGGAGCCAGGTCGCCGCCCGCGGGTGCAGGTGCTGCTCGGCGAGGCGCGCCACGGGCCAGGCGGTCAGGGGCAGGACGAGCGGGAGGAAGACGAAGACGCCCATGCCGGTCAGCCTTCGGCGTCTTCCGCCGACCGGCCGAGGAGGTGGCGCAGAAGCTGCTCGTCGCCCGGCCCCAGGGCGGTGACGAAGCTGGCCAGGACCGCCTCGCGGTCGCTCTCGGCGTCGAGGAGGCGGCGCATCCGCAGCGCGGCGAGCCCGGCCTCGTCGGCGACGGCCGTCCACTGGAAGGAGCGGCCCGCGCGGCGGCGGGTGACGGCGCCCTTGGCCTCCAGCCGGGTCAGGATGGTCATGACGGTGGTGTACGCCAGCTCACCGCCCAGGTCCTCCTGCACGTGGGAGGCGGGGACCGGGCCGGGGGCGCGGCACAGGGACGCCAGGACCTGTGTCTCCAGCTCGCCCTGGCCGCGCCGGCGCGACTGCCGGCCGGCGTCGTCGTGGCTGTGTCCCGTCATGCTGTCGCCCTCCCGCCTTCTCGCCTCGTCCGGTTCCGCGAGGCGGTACATCGTACGAGACTTCCGGCCAGGTCACGCAGCCCGCGCGACCCGGCCCGGCTCCCGGACCGGGGTGAGGGAGAGAGGGAGCGCGCTGCCAGGGCGGGAAGGAGCGGCGTGCGGCCCGCCCCGGCCCGGGGCCGGCCGGGGCGGGCGGGCCAGCGGGTCCGGCGCGGTCCGGCGCGGTCCGGCGCGGTCCGGCGCCCAGGGACGGTACACGCGGCGGGCCTCGGGACATGGGCCGCGCCGGAGGCGGGGCCGGGCGGTCCCGGCGCCCGGCCCCGGCCGTCGCCCCGCCCCGGCCGGCCCCTTCCGCCGCCCCCGCCGAAGCCGCGGCACGGCGCCCGAGGCCGCGCTCAGGACGGCGTGCGGCTCTCCCTGGCGGCCAGGGTGAACGAGTGCCCGGCCGGGTCGGCGTACGTGCGCACGTCGCGGGGGCCCTTGTTGTCCTTCGCCTCCACCGGCCGCGCCCCGAGCCCCACCGCCTCCCGCTCCGCCTCGTCCATGTCGGCCGCCGCGACGAGGATGTGCAGGTGGGCCTGTTGCGAGTCGTCCGGGCGCGGCCAGCTCGGCGGCGCGTACCCGTGGTCCCTCCGCACCGCGAGCCGTACGCCGTCGTGGCCGACGACCTCCACGAAGTCGGGATCGGGGCAGCGCCGCACCTCGGCGCCGAGGAGGCCTGCGTAGAACTCGGCCAGCGCCTCGGGCTCCGCGCAGTCGAGTACCAGAACACTTCTCTTCTCTACGGTCATGGCCCCCGTGTGCCCCGCGGTTCCCGCAACACGCCTGAGCGGCGGTGGAGTTGGCCGCCCGGCGGCCGGGTGCCCGAAACCGGCGGCCGGGTGCCCGGGACCGGCGCGGGGCGCCGTGCGGCATCGTGCGGCGCCGTGTGCTCGCCTCGCGCCCCGGAGGCGGGCGGAGGCGCCCCGGCCCCCTCCCGGACGGCACGGCCCGCCGCGGGCCGGTCCCGCGGGTTCGGCCTCCGCGCGGGTCCTCCGCCCGTCCGGCCGGGCTTCCCGGCGGGGCCGGGGCGCCCCGCCCGGACCGGCAGGGTCCTCCCCGGCCGGTCCGGGCGCGCCGGGGGGCTCCCGGGGGCGCCCGCGCGCCCCGGTGGATGAAAACCGCAGGACAGGGCACCCGGAGCAGGAGAGCGCCGGGCGGTACCAGGCCGCCGGCACGACGTCGCGAAGGAGCCGGGATGCCGAGTCTGCTGGACGCCGGCCGGGCAGGTGGGGCGCTGCTACTCGCCCCCGGCGTGTACGCGCCGCAGTCGGACACGTACCTCCTCCAGGACGCCATCGCGCGCGAGGACCTGCCGCGCGGCGCCGAGGTGCTCGACGTGGGCACCGGGAGCGGGGCGCTCGCCCTGGCCGCGGCGCGCCGGGGCGCGCGGGTCACCGCCGTGGACCGCTCGCGGCGCGCCGTGCTCACCGCGCGGCTGCGCGCGGTGCTGGCCGGTCAGCGGGTCCGGGTGCTGCGCGGGGACCTGCTGGAGCCCGCCGCCGGACGCCGCTTCGACCTGATCGTCTGCAATCCGCCCTACGTGCCCTCGCCGCACCGGCTGCCGCCCCGGCGGGGCGCCGCGGTCGCCTGGGACGCGGGCCCCGACGGCCGGGCCGTCCTGGACCGCGTCTGCGACGGCGCGGCCGGCCTGCTGCGGCCCTCGGGCGTGCTGCTGCTGGTGCACTCCGCGCTGAGCGGCGTCGAGCCGACCATCGAGCGGCTGGAGCGGGCGGGGCTCAGGGCGTCGGTGGTGCGGCGCGCGTCCGTGCCGTTCGGCCCCGTCCTGCGCTCCCGAACGGAATGGCTGGAGCGCCGGGGCCTGATCGCCCCCGGCCAGCGCGAAGAGGAACTGGTGATCGTCCGTGCCCACCGCCCCTGACGAGGAGCACCCGCCCGCCGAGCCGTGCCGCGTCACCCTGACCGGTGAGGGGCCGCTGCTGCTGGACGGCCCGGTCGAGGTCACCCTCGACGACGGGACCGTCGCGCGGTCCGACCGGTTCACGGTGGCGCTGTGCACCTGCCGCCGCAGCCGCGCCTACCCGTGGTGCGACACGAGCCACCGCCGACGTACGAAGAGGTGACCCATGCCCCACCGCGTACCCCCGCACGCCGAAGGACCCGTCGAGGGCGAGACGCCCACCGCCCGCGGGGAGGTCTCCCAGGGCCTGCTGGAGGCCCTGCGCGGCCCCGCGGGCGGCCCGGTGCCCGTGCCGGGCGGGGTGCGGACCGCCGACCCGCTGGGCGACGACCTGCAGCTCGCCCTGTACCTCTGCTACGAGCTCCACTACCGCGGCTTCGAGGGCGTCGACCCGGCCTGGGAGTGGGATCCCGGCCTGCTGGCGCTGCGCGGGGCGGTCGAGGGGCGGTTCCTCGCGGAGCTGCGGGCCCGCACCGAGGGGCACGCCGAGGTGGCCGAGGCGCTGGACGCGCTGCTCGTGGAGCCCGTCGACGGGGCCGGCGTCTCGCACTTCCTGCGGGACGAGGGCGAGCTGTGGCACCTGCGCGAGTACGCCGCCCAGCGCTCCCTGTACCACCTGAAGGAGGCCGACCCGCACGCCTGGGTGATCCCCCGGTTGCGGGGCCGGGCGAAGGCGGCGTTCGTGGCGGTCGAGTACGACGAGTTCGGGGGCGGGCGCGCCGACCGGGTGCACGCGCGGCTGTTCGCCGACCTGATGGCCGACCTCAAGCTGGACACGCGCTACGGCCGGTACCTCGACCACGCTCCCGCCGAGATGCTGGCGAACGTCAACCTCATGTCGCTCCTGGGGCTGCACCGGGCGCGCCGGGGGGCGCTCGTGGGGCACTTCGCGACCGTGGAGGTGACGTCGTCGCCCGGTTCGCGGCGCCTCGCCGAGGCCATGCGCCGCACGGGCGCGGGTCCGGCCGCCGAGCACTTCTACGCCGAGCACGTGACCGCCGACGCGGTGCACGAGCAGATCGTGCGCAGGGACGTGGTCGGCGGCCTCCTCGCCGACGAGCCGGGACTCGCCCGCGACGTGGCCTTCGGGATCGCGGCGACCGTCCTGCTGGAGGACCGCCTCGCAGAACGCCTGCTCGCCGCGTGGCGCGAGGGCTCCACGAGCCTGCGCAAGCCCCTCTGAGGCCGGTCCGGCCCGCCCCGCCGCCCCCGTACGACGTGCGTACGGGGGCGGCGGGGCGCGGTGCGATCCCACGGCCGGCGGCCGTCTTCGGGCCCTCCTCCCCCCGGGGGGGCGCGCGCCCAGGGCGGTCACCGCGCATGAAAGCGGCCCGCCCCCGGTGTTCCGGGAGCGGGCCGCGCTGTCTGCCCGCGCTTGCGCGGGCGCCTACCAGCGGTACCAGCGTCCGCGCTTGCCGGCGGAGTCCGCCGACCGCATCACGAAGCCCAGCAGCCACACCACCAGGAGGATCACCGCGACCCACCACAGTGCCTCGAGTGCGAAGCCCGCACCGAAGAGGATCAGGACGAGCAGAAGAACGAGAAGAAGGGGAACCATATCTATCAGCCTCCGCCCCTTCGTGTGCCCCGCCCCACGACGCGTACACGCCCGTTCGTCCGGGCCGGTCGCGAGCGGCCGCGGAGGGTGTCCGGAGCGGTGCGGAGAGGCCGGGGAGAGGTGTGGCCGCCCGCCCTCGGGGCATACGGGCGGCCAGGGCGTCCGGACACGGACGGTGATCCCCGGGCGCTGACACGGACGGTGATCCCGCCGCTCCCGGTCGGCGGGCGGTTCCCCCTGCGCGGGGGCCGCCTCCGTGGCCGGCTGCCGGCGGACGGTCGCCCCGTCCCCGGCCGCCCCGTCCCCGGAACCGTCAGAGAGGAGAGGTCATGCCCGGCTTGATGAACCGGCTCAGGGAGTTCACCCGCAGCCCGCAGGGGCGGAAGCTGGCCGACACGGCCCGGCGCACCGCTTCGGACCCGCGCAGGAGGGAGCAGGCGGGCCGGCTTCTCGGCAGGCTGCGCGGAGGCCGCCGCCGCTGAGCCCGCCGAGACACGTCACCCGCACGGACGACCGCGTCCGTGCGGGTGACGTGTTTCCGCGGCCGGCCGGGGCCGGGGGCGGTCAGGCGCCGGCCGGCTCCAGGTGGCGGCGCAGGCTCAGGGGGCGCATGTCGGTCCAGACGCGGCCGATGTGGTCCAGGCACTCCTGGCGCGACCCGGTCGTGCCCTCGGCGCGCCAGCCCGCCGGCAGCGGGCGGTCGGTCCGCCAGACGGAGTACTGCTCCTCGTCGTTGAGGACGACCTGGTACTCCTCGGCCCGGTACTGCTCGCTGTCGCTCATCTCGCTGGGTCCTCCTCGGCTCGGTCGGTACGACGGGCCTCGAGCGTGCCGCCCGCGACGGCCGGCCGACAGGGACAAACGCGCAGCAGCACCGGCTGAGTGCCGTGCGGCTCCTTCCCTGGCCGCGGCGGGCCGGGCGGGGCAGTGTCGGCGGGGCCACGAGCCAGGCCCGACCCTCCTCGGAAGGAGTTCCGCCATGCCGGACATGCCGGAGACCGTTCATCTGCCCGTCGGGGGGTGGCGCCTGTGGGAGCACTTCGCGCTGCGGGGGCCGGGCTTCCCCGCCGGGGGCGTGCTGCGGCTGGCGCCGCCGGGGCTCGCACGGGCCGCGGACGGGTTCGCGGCGGGCGGCGACCCGGCCGGGCCCGAGTGGGAGGCGTTCACCGGGGAGTTCGACGAGGCCGCCGTCCGCACGGCGCGGCTGCTCCAGGAGATCGCGGGGAGCCCCCGGTTCCGGGCGGCCGTCGCCTGGCAGAACCCGGCCGTGCTGCGCACCGGGGTGGCGCCGTTCCTGGCGTGGACGCCGACGGCCGCCGGGCGCACCAGCATGCCCCGCCAGCGCGAGGAGCTCGTCGCCCACTACTGGCAGCGGTTCTGCGTCAAGAACGACACCATCGGCTTCTTCGGACCCGTCGGCTGGGGCCGCTGGGACCTGCGCCGGGAGGGCGTCGCCGTCGATCCGGGCAGCGGCTTCCTCGCCGACTCCCGCGTCTACTTCTCCAGCTGGGCCGTCGACGCCCTCGCCAGGACCCTGGACGCGGACCCGGCGCTGCGGGCGTGGATACCGCCCCGCCGCGTCCCGTTCGTGCGGATCGAGGACGGCGCGGTGCGGGTGCCGGGGCGCCGGCCGCAGCCCGTCGCCGGGGCCGACCTGGCGGTCCTGAGGCTGTGCGACGGGACGCGGACGGTCGCGGAGATCGCCGGGGCGGCGGGGCTGTCCGAGGCGGAGGCGGAGCGGTCGGTGCGGGCGCTGGTGGCGGGGCGGTGGGTGCACTGGCGCCTTGAGGTGCCGTCCGGCACGTACCCGGAAGCCGGGCTGCGGGCGATCCTGGAGCGGATCGGCGACCCGGCGGTCCGCGAACCGGCCCTTGAGCGGCTGGCCGTGCTGGAGCGGGGGCGTGACGCCGTAGGGGCCGCGGGCACCGACGACGCGGCGCTGACGGCGGCGCTGGGGGCGCTGGAGGCGGACTTCGCGGCGCTCACCGCCACGGAGGCGCAGCGGGCGAAGGGCGCCAGGACGGCGCCGTGCCGGGGCGTCGTCTACGCGGACTGCCGGCGCTCCGCGACGGCCGTGCTCGGCCGGGAGCTGCTCGGGGAGCTGACGCCGCTCGCCCTGTGCCTGACGGCGGCCCGGTGGATGACGAACCGGGTCGCCGAGCGCATCCGGGGGCGGCTGCGCCCGCTGTGGGAGCGGCTCGCCGCCGAGGCGGACGGCGGCCGGGTGGACCTGGCGTCCCTGTGGCTGGCGTGCCTGCCGTCGCCGCACCCGAGGGCGGAGGAGGACGTGGCGGCCGTCCAGGCGGAGCTGCGCGCGAAGTGGGCGCGGATCCTCGAGGTGCCGGAGGGGGCGCGGCGGGTGCGGCTGTCGTCGCGGGACCTGGCCGACCGGGTGCGGGAGGAGTTCGACGAGCCGGGTGCGGGATGGTCGCTGGCGCGGTACTTCAGCCCGGACGTGCTGGTCCTGGCCGAGGACGCGGACGCGGTGGCGCGCGGCGACTACGAGCTGCTGCTCGGCGAGATGCACTGCGCGCTGAACACGATGGGCGCCTCGCTCTTCGTGCACCAGCACCCCGACCGCGGCGCCCTGGTGGCCGAGACGTCCCGGGACTTCCCCGGCCCCCGGCTGCTGCCGATGCTGCCGAAGGAGCTGCCGCTGAAGTGGTCGACGCGCAGCAGGCCGTCGCTGGAGCGGCCGGAGGACTACCACGTGGCGCTGGTGGACCACACCGGGGACCCGCTGCGGCAGCGCACGGTGCTCGCCGCCGACGTGGCGGTGGAGGACCGCGGCGGCGCGCTGGTGGCGGTCCTGCCGGACGGCGCCGTCTTCGACCTCCTGGACGTGTACGCCAACACGCTGACGCAGCGGGTGATGGACCGCTTCACGCTGCGGCCCGAGGGCGACCACACGCCGCGCGTCAGCATCGACCGGATGGTGGTGGCGCGCGAGACGTGGACGCTTCCCGTGGCGGAGATGGGCTTCAGCGGCGAGAAGTCGGAGGCGAGGCGGTTCGTGCGGGCCCGCGCGTGGGCGCGGGAGCGGGACCTGCCGCGGTTCGTGTTCGTGGTGTCGCCGACCGAGCCGCGCCCGTTCTACGTGGACTTCGACAGCCCCGTGTACGTGAACATCTTCGCGAAGGCGGCGCGGCGGCTGGCCCGTCACGACGCGGGGGCGCGGCTGGTGGTCAGCGAGATGCTGCCCACGCCGGAGCAGGCGTGGCTGACGGACGACGAGGGGCGGACCTACACCTCCGAGCTGCGGTTCGTCGCCGTCGACCAGACGGCGGGCGCCGGGGAGCCGGCGGGCGCCCCGGAGCAGGCCGCGGACGCCCGGGCCCTCGCGGTGGACGCCGGGGTGCGGGCGGACGCCGGCGCCCTCGCGGTGGACGCGGTGGGGCGGGCCGGGGGCGGCGTGGGCCCGGCGGTGGGCGCCGGGGTGCGGGCCGGGGGCGCCGGCGTGCTGACCCGGGGCGTCCGGGTCCCGGCCGTGGACGCGGTGGGGCGGGCCGGGGGCGCCGGGGTGGCGACCGCGGGCGCCGCGAGGTCGGAAGGGGGCCGGTGATGCGGACCTTCGTCGACGACATCGCCGCGCACGCCGCGCGGGAACCGGACCGGGTCGCGGTGACCGCGCCGGGCGGCGAGCTGACGTACGCCGGGCTGGCCGCGCGGATCGACGCGCTCGCCGGGACGCTCGCCGCGCGGGGCGCCCGCGCCGAGACGGTGTGCGCCGTGGCCGTGGAGCGCGGGGTGGACGCGGTGATCGCGGTGGCCGCGGCCGTGCGGTGCGGGGCGGCGTTCCTCACCCTCGACGTGGAGCAGCCGCCGCGGCGGCTGGCCGCGCTCGTCCGCAGCGGCGGCGCCGACCTCCTCGTCACCACCGCGGAGCTCGCCGGCCGGCTGCGGCTGCCGGTGCCCGGACGGCCGGTGCTGCTGGACCGCCCGGAGCCCGGCGGGCGGGGCGCCCGGCTGACGGGACCGCCGCACGGGCGGGCGCTGGCGTACGTGAGCCACACGTCCGGCTCCACGGGCGAGCCGAGCCCGGTCCTGGTGGAGCACCGGGGGCTCGACGCGTATCTGCGGGCCGTCTCGCGGGACTTCCGCCTGGGCCCGGACACGGTGGTGCTGCAGGCGGCGCCGCTCGGGTACGACGCGTCGATCCGGGACACGTTCGCCCCGCTCCTCGCGGGCGGGCGGCTGGTGGTGGTGCCCCGGTCGGCGGTGCTGCGGCCCGAGGAGTTCGGCGCGGTCGTACGGGAGCACGGGGTGAACGCGCTGCTGAGCGTGGTGCCGTCGTTCCTGGCGTTCCTGGCGGGGCGCCCGGACGGGGCGGGGCTGCTGGAGGGCGTGCGGCTGGTGGCGAGCAGCGGGGAGTCGCTGCGGCCGTTCCTGGCGGCGGGCGGCCGGGCGGTGATCGAGGACCGGCTCGTCAACCAGTACGGGCCGACGGAGTGCACCATGACGTCGACCCGGTACGCGGTGCCGGCGGAGCCGGACACCGGCGCCGACATCGTGGGGACGCCGCTCGACGGGGTGGTCGTCCGGCTGCTCGACGAGGAGCTGCGTCCCGTGCCGGAGGGGGCGGTGGGCGAGGTGTGCGTCGGCGGGGCCGGGGTCGCCCGCGGCTACCGGGGCCTGCCCGCCCGTACCGCGGAGTGCTTCGTGCCGGACCCGGCGGGCCCGCCGGGGGCGCGGCTGTACCGGACGGGCGACCTGGCCAGGAGCGGGCCCGGCGGGCTGCACCTGCTGGGGCGCCGCGACCGGCAGGTGAAGATCCGCGGCCATCGGGTGGACCCCGCCGAGGTCGAGGGGGCGCTGCTGGCGCACCCCGCCGTCACCGGGGCGGTCGTCACGGCCGGCGAGGACGGCGCCGGGCGGGTCTTCCTCACCGCCCACGTCACCGGCGACCTGGCGGACGTCCGGGACGGGGAGCTGCGCGCGCACCTGGCGGCGACGCTGCCGCCGCACCTGATGCCGCGCCGCTTCGCGCGGCTCGACGAGCTGCCCGTGACCCGCAGCGGCAAGGCGGACCGGCGGGCCCTCGCGGACGCGGCGGCCCGGTCGTGAGCGGGTACGGGGGCGGGCCGGTGCCCGCCGACGTGGAGCGCGCGGCCGAGCGCCTCGCCGCGTACGCGCGGCGCACCCCGCTGCTGCCGGGGCTGCCGGCGCCGGGGCGGCGGCGCGGCGGCTGGGGGCTGCTGCTGAAGGCCGAGCACCTCCAGCGCAGCGGTTCGTTCAAGCTGCGGGGCGCGGCCAACGCGGTGCTGGCGCTGGGCGCCCGCGCCATCGTGACCGGCTCGTCCGGCAACCACGGCATCGCCCTGGCCCGGCTCGCCGCGCCCCTGGGGGTGCGCGTGACGGTGGTGCTGGCCGCCGGGACGAGCCCGGCGAAGGCCGCCCGCATCCGCGCGCTCGGCGGGCGGACGGTGAGCGTGGCCGGCGGCGTCGAGGAGCGGGAGGAGCGGGCGCGGGCCCTGGCCGAGGAGACCGGGGCCGTCCTCGTGCCGTCGTCGGACCACGAACTGGTCGTCGCCGGGCAGGGCACGGTGGGCCGGGAGATCCTCGCCGACGTACCGGACGTGCGGACCCTGTACGTGCCGGTCGGGGGCGGCGGGCTGCTCGCCGGGGTGTGCCTGGCCGCCCGCGACCACCCGGTGCGCATCGTCGGCGTCGAGCCGGCGGGCACGCCCCGCTACGCGCGGTCGCTGGCGGCGGGCCGGCCGGTGCGGCTGCCGCCCTGCGACACGGTCGCGGACGGGCTGCGGGCGCAGGCGCCCGGCGCGGTGCCGTTCGCGGTGGTACGGGACCGGGTGGACGACCTGGTCGCCGTGTCCGACGCCGAGATCCTCACCGCGACCGACCGGCTGCGCCGGCTGGGCGTGGAGGCGGAGCCCAGCGGCGCCGTCGCCCTCGCGGGCGCGCTGCGCGCGGGGCGGCACCGGGAGCGGGCCGTCGCCGTGGTGTCCGGCGGGAACACCCTGGCGGCCCTCGCCGCACGCGCCTCTCGTACGTCCGCGACCTCCGCGGACCGCAGCGCCCCCGGCGCCTCCCGGATGCCCGGCGCCCCCGGCCTCTCCGGCCTGCCCGGCCTTTCCCGCCTTTCCGACACCTCCGCGGCGGGCACGGGCCGTCCCGCCCGCCGCCTCGCACCGACCTGCACACATCCCGAACTGGAGGAGACCCGATGAGCCGGACCACCACCCTCACCGCCGCCCCGACCGAGGCCACCGCTCCGACGGCCACCGGGCCCACGCCCCCGGCCGCCGGGGTGAGCGCCGCCGCCGTCACCGACCTGCTGGTCGGCGTCTACCGGGACGCCCTGGGCGTCCCGGACCTGGACGAGCTGAGCGACTTCTACGAGAACGGCGGCGACTCGCTGACGGCGTTCCAGGTCACCGCCCGGCTCCAGGACGCCCTCGGCGTCGACGTGCCGGTGTCGCTGGTGTTCGCGTACCCGACCCCGGCGGACCTCGCCGACGTCGTCCACTCCGACCTGATCGAGGGGTGAGCGCCGTGGAGGAGCGGGACGGGGTGTGGCTGCCCGGCGGGCGCTGGCGGCTGTGGGAGCAGTTCGCCTTGCGCGGGCCCGGCTTCCCGGCCTCCGGGGTGCTGCGGCTGGCCCCGCCGGGGCTCGCCGAGGCGGCCGACAAGTTCGTCTCCCTCGACGCGCCGGAGCCGGGACCGGGCGGAGCCCGCTCCGCCCCCGGCGCCGGGGCGGGGGCGGACGCCCCGGCGGCGCGGGCCGGGGCGGGGGCGGACGCGGACGGCGACGAGTGGGCCGGCTTCGCCGCGCTGTTCGCCGACGCCGCCGTGGAGAGCGCCCACGCCCTCCAGGACATCGCCCGGACCCCCGCCTTCCGGGAGGCCGTGGCGTGGCAGAACCGCCCGGTGCTCACCTCCGGGGTGGCGCCGTTCCTGGCGTGGACGCCGACGGCAGCCGGGCGCACCAGCATGCCCCGCCAGCGCGAGGAGCTCGTCGCCCACTACTGGCAGCGGTTCTGCGTCAAGAACGACACCATCGGCTTCTTCGGACCCGTCGGCTGGGGCCGCTGGGACCTCGCCGCGCCGGGGGTGGAGGTCGAGCCGGGCGAGGGCCTGACCGCCGCGACGGAGGTGTACTTCGCGGGCTGGGCGATCGACGCCCTGGCCGCGCGGATGGACGCCGACCCGGCGCTGCGGGAGTGGGTGGCGCCCCGGCGGGTGCCCTTCGTCCGGGTGTCGGGCACGGAGGTGACCGTGCCGGGCCGGCCGGCGCGGACGGCCGGCCCGGACGCCGCCGCCGTGCTGGCGCTGTGCGACGGGACGCGCCCCGTGCGGGAGATCCGCACCGCGCTGCCCGGCGTGGACGTGCCGGCGGTCCTCGCCGACCTGGTGGCCCGGCGCTGGGTCGTGTGGAAGCTGGAGGTTCCGGCGGGCGCCCGCCCCGAGCGCGCCCTGCGGGAGTGGCTCGGACGGGTGGGCGACGCTCGGGCGCGCCGCCCCTGGCTCGCCGCGCTCGACTCGCTGGAGCGCGGGCGGGACCGGGTGCGGGAGGCCGCCGGGGCCGACCGGGTGGTGGCCGCGCTGACGGAGCTGGAGGGCGCGTTCGCGGGGCTGACCGAGACCGCGGCCGTGCGGGAGAAGTCGGCCGGCACCGCGCCCTGCCGGGCGGTCGTGTACGCGGACTGCCGCAGGTCGGCCACCGTCCGGGCGGGGCGGGCCGTGCACGAGGCGCTCGCGCCGCTGGAGCCGCTGCTGGACGCCTCGGCCTGGCTCACCGCGCGCCTCGCGGAGGCGGTGACGGCCGAGGCGCGGGAGGTGTACGCGCGGCTGGCCGCCGACGGGCCGGTGGACCTGGCGTCGTTCTGGTTCGCCTGCATGCCGGTGCTGCACGGGACGGCGCGGGCGCGGGCGGACGCCCTCCAGCGCGAGTTCGGCGAACGGTGGGCGTCCGTGCTGGAGGTGCCGCCCGGTGCGCGCCGGGTGAGCCGGTCGCTGGCGGAGGTCGCCGGGCGGGTCGCGGAGCGGTTCGGCACCGGTGCGGGAAGCGGCGCGGGAGCCGGTGCGGACGGCGGTACCGGAAGCGGCGCGGGTCGCGGTGCGGACGCCGGTACCGGAGGCGGTGCGGCGCAGGGCGCGGGCGGGGCGTGGACCGCGGCGCGGTACGTCAGCCCCGACGTGATGGTCGCGGCGACCGGCGCCGAGGCCGTCGAGCGGGGCGACTTCCAGCTGGTCCTGGGCGAACTGCACCTGGCCGCCAACACGCTGGGCGCGTCGCTCTTCGTCCACCAGCACCCCGACCCCGGCGCACTGGTGCGGCTGACCGACCGCGACCATCCCCGGCCGCGCCTGATGCCGCTGCTGCCCAAGGAGCACCGGTCGCGGCTGTCGGCCCGCACCCGGCACGCGCTGGTGCGCCCGCAGGACTACCACGTGGCGCTGGTGGACCTGACGAGCGGCGCCGGCCGGCCCCGTACGGTGCTCAGCGCCGACGTGGCGGTGACCGAGCGGGACGGGCGGCTCGTAATGGTCCTGCCGGACGGCGCCGAGTTCGCCGCCGTGGACGTCTTCGCGCACGTGCTGACGACCCTGGCCATGGACCTGTTCCGGATCCTGCCGGAGGACGGGCACACCCCGCGCGTCACCGTGGACCGCCTGGTCGTGGCGCGCGAGACCTGGCGGCTCCCCGGCGCCGGGCTGGACTTCGCCGGCGAGAAGGACGAGGCGCGGCGGTTCGTGCGCGCCCGCGCGTGGCGGGCGCGGCACGGGATGCCCCGGTTCGTCTTCGTGGCGCTGCCGACCGAACCCCGGCCGTTCTACGTCGACTTCGACAGCCCGGTCTACGTCAACATCCTCGCCAAGGCGGTGCGCCGGATGGTTAGGCGCGAGCCGGAGGCGAGGGCGGTCGTCACGGAGATGCTGCCGACGCCCGAGCAGGCGTGGCTCGTCGACGACGAGGGGCGCGCGTACACGTCCGAACTGCGCTTCGTGGCCGTGGAGGAGGAGGGGTAGGACGGCGTGCGCGGCCCGCGTGGGCGGCGGTGCGCCCGGCCGGGACGGGCGGGCGCACCGCCGCCGGGCGTGCGCGGACGGGCCCCGTGAGGCGGCGGGACGCGGCGGGGGCCCGCGCGGAGGGCGCGCCCGGCCGGACGGCCCGCGGGATGCGACGGCGGCCCGCCCGCCCCGGCGCCGGGAGCCCGCCGACGTACGCGGACTCCGGCACGGTGCGCGGGCTCCCCCGCGTGTGCCGGCGGGCATGCGGGTCCCTCCGTACCCGGTCGGGCCGCCGCGCGCGAGGCGACCGGGACGCCCGCAGGGCGGCGGGGGGCGTGGGCGGGGCGGCGGGGGGCGTGGGCGGGGCGGCGGGGGGCGTGGGCGGGGCACCCTCGGGTGCGCCCGCCGGCGGCCGGCCGAGGGACCTGCGCGGGCCCTCCGGCGGATGTCCGCGCCCCGGCACCCGGTGCGCTTCCGCACGGCGGCGCGGAAGCGCACCGGGACTCGCACGGCGACCCGCGCACGGGGTGGGCCCACGGCACGGGGGCGCGCGCACGGCGGCGGGGTGGGCCCACGGCACGGGCGCGCCCACGGTGGCGGGGGTGGGGGCACGGGCCTCCCGTCCCCGCACGGAATCCCGCGGCGGGAGGGAGACCCCGGTGGGCCGGGTGCGCGGGCTTCTGCGCGTGCGGTTGCGTCTTCTTCCCTACTGGGCCCGCGCCGCGGCCGGGAGGGTGGAGGAAACCCACCCGCTTGGAGGCCCGCAGTGAAGGTTGGCGCAGCTGTTCGCACCGTATCGTCCGCCCAGCGGAGGCTGTGGTTCCTGGACCAGCTCAGCAGAGGTTCGGCCGACTCCCTGCTTCCGCTGGCGCTCCGCTTCCGCGGGGCCCTCGACGTTCCCGCCCTGGAGCGGGCGCTGGCGGGGATCGTGGCCCGCCACGAGGTGCTGCGGACCCGGTTCGCCGCCGTGGACGGCGAGCCCGTCCCGCGGGTCGACCCGCCCGGCTCCTTCACCCTGGAGCGGGTGGAGGCGGCCGGTGCCGACGAGCTGTTCGCCGCCGAGCTGACCCGCCCGCTGGACCTGGCGCTGGAGCCGCCGCTGCGGGCCGTGCTCGCCCGGACCGGCGCGGACGAGCACCTGCTGCTGGTCGTCGTCCACCACATCGCCGTGGACGGCTGGTCCTGGGACGTCCTGCTGCGGGAGCTGGCCGCCGGGTACCGGGGCGAGGACGTGGCGGCCCCGCCGATGCAGTACGCCGACTTCGCGCGGCTCCAGGGCGAGCGGCTGAGCGGGGCCCGCATGGAGCGGCTGCTCGGCCACTGGCGGGAGCGGCTGGCGGGGGTGGCCCCGCTGGAGCTGCCCACGGACCGGCCCCGGCCCCGCTTCTGGGACGGCGCGGGCGACGTGGTGCGCTTCGACCTGCCGGCCGGGCTGGTGGCCGGGGTGGACCGGCTGGCCCGCTCGCACCGGGCCACCCGGTACATGGTGATGCTCGCCGCGTACCAGGCGCTGCTGGCCCGGTACTCCGGCCGGACGGACATCGCCGTGTGCACGACGCTCGCCGACCGGGGCGACCCGCGCGCGGCGGACGTGATCGGGCCGTTCGTCAACACGATCGTGCTCCGCACCGACCTGGGCGGCGACCCGTCCTTCGCGGAGCTGCTGGGCCGGGTGCGGGCGGGGGCGCTGCGGGACTTCTCGCACGCCGAGGCGCCCTTCGACCGGGTCGTGCAGGCCGTGGGCGGGGCGCGGGACCTGTCCCGCCACCCGCTGGCGCAGGCGTCGTTCACCCTGCTGGGCACCCAGCGCCCGCCGCGCCTGGACGGCCTGGACGTGGAGCTGGTCGCGCCGCCGCTGCGGGGCACGCCGCTCGACGTCTTCCTGGACCTCGGCGCCCGGCCGGACGGGACGGTCGCGGCGCGGCTCCAGTACTCGACGGCCCTCTTCGACGCCGCGACGATGCACCGCTTCCGCGACGGGTACGCGGAGCTGCTGCGCGCGGTCGTGGCGGCGCCGGACGCGCCGGTCGGCGAGACGGCCGGGCGCCTGGCGCCCCTGACGGGTGCGGCCGGGCCCGCCGCCCCGACGGCTCCCGGTCGGCCCGCGCCCGCGGTGGCGGCGGCCGGGCGGGCGGAGGCGCCGGGCGGTGGGCCCTCCACCGCGGCGGGGAACCCGGTCACGGCGGGCGGTGCGGAGCCGTTCGCGGCGGCGCCGGACGCGGCCGCCTCCGCGGGGGACGCGGAGCCGTTCGCCGTGGCGGGGGACGCGGAGCCGTTCGCCGTGGCGGGGGACGCCGACGCGGTGGCGCTGGTCTGCGGGGAGGAGTCGGTGACGTACGGGGCGCTCGACGCCCTGGCCGGCGGGGTGGCCGCCGCGCTCGCCGCCGGCGGGACGCGGCCGGGCGACCCCGTCGGGGTGCTGGTGCGGCGCGGTCCGGGGGCGCTCGCCGCGATGGCCGGTGTCTGGCGGGCCGGCTGCGTGTACGTACCGCTCGACGCGGCGCTGCCCGAGGAGCGGCTGCGGTTCATGGTGGCCGAGGCCGGGGTGCGGTGCGTCCTGGCCGACGCGTCGACCGCGGACGCGGCGGGGGCGCTGGGCGTGCCGGTCGCCACCCTGGAGTCGGTACGGCCCGGACGACCGGGGGCCGGGGCGCCGCGCCGGGTGCCGGACCCGCGCGAACTCGCGTACGTCGTCTTCACGTCCGGCTCGACGGGCCGCCCCAAGGCGGTGGGCGTCGAGCACCGGGCCCTGGCGGCGCACGTGGCCGCCGCCCGGGAGGCGTTCGGCGTGACGGGGCGCGACCGGGTGCTGGCCTTCTCGTCGTTCACCTTCGACGCCTCCCTCGACCAGCTCCTGCCCGCCCTGTCGCGGGGCGCGACCGTGGTGGTCCGCCCGGACGAGCAGTGGCACCCGGCGCGGCTCGTCGAGGAGGTCCGCCGGCACGGGCTGACCGTGGTGAACCTGCCGCCGACGTACTGGGCGGAGCTGACCCGGTCGCTCGGGCCGGACGCGGCGGGCGCGCTGGCGTCGCTGCGGCTGCTGGTCCTGGGCGGCGAGGCCGTGCCGCCGGACGTCCTGGCGGCGTGGCGGGCGCGCGTCCCGCACGTGCGGGTGTGCAACGCGTACGGGCCGACGGAGACGACCGTGACGGCCACCGTGCACGACGTGCTCCCCGGCGCGCCCGACCCGCGGGGGACGGTGCCGATCGGCCGGCCGCTCGGGGCGCGCACCGCCCGTGTGGTGGACGGGCGGGGCGAGCCGGTGGCCGCCGGGGAGGTGGGCGAACTGCTGATCGGGGGCCCGGAGCTGGCGCGCGGCTACCTGGGGCGGCCGGAGCTGACGGCGGAGCGGTTCGTGCCGGACCCGTCCGGCACGGGCGGGCGGCTGTACCGGACCGGCGACCTGGTGCGGCTGCGGCACGACGGCGGGCTGGAGTTCACGGGGCGCGCCGACGACCAGGTGAAGGTGCGGGGCTTCCGGGTGGAGCCGGGCGAGGTGGAGGCCGTGCTGCGGCAGTGCCCCGGCGTGGCGGCGGCGGCCGTGGCGGCCCGGCCGGACGCGAGCGGCGCGCTCGCCCTGGCCGGGTACGTGGTCGCGGCCCCGGCGGGCGCGGGGGACGGGGCCGGCACGGCGGGGCCCGAGGGCGCGCGGGGCGCCGGCAGCGGCGCGGACGGCGAAGGCGGCGCGGACGGGGAGGACGGCGCGGTCGGGGAAGGCGGCGCGGTCGGGCCGGGGGCGCTGCGGGCGTGGTGCGCCGCGCGGCTGCCGCACTACGCGGTGCCGTCGACCTTCACCGTGCTGGACGCGCTGCCGGTGAACGCCGCGGGGAAGGTCGACCGCTCGGCGCTGCCCGCCCCCGGCGCGGGCGACCGTGCGGCGGGCGGGCCCGCGTACGTGGCGCCGCGCGACGCGACGGAGCGGGTGGTCGCGGAGATCTGGGCGGAGGTGCTGGGCGTGGAGCGCGTCGGCGTCGACGACGGGTTCTTCGAGCTGGGCGGGCACTCGCTGCTCGCGACGATGGCGGTGTCGCGGATCGCGGAGCGGCTGGGCCGCGAGGTGGAGCTGCGCACCCTGTTCGAGAACCCCCGCCTGCGGGAGTTCGGCCCGCTGGTCGGCACCGCCCGGCGGGCGGCCGGGGGCGGCGGGGTGGTGCCCGTGGACCGGTCGGGTCCGCTGCCGATGTCCTTCGCGCAGGAGCGCATGTGGTTCCTGGACCGGATGTCGGACCGGGGCGACGAGTACGTGCTGTGGTACGCCTGGCGGGTGCGGGGCGGGCTCGACCGGGCGGCCTGGCAGGGTGCCCTGGACGACGTGGTGGCGCGGCACGAGGTGCTGCGGACGGCGCTCGTGGAGGTGGACGGGCAGCCGGCGCAGCGGGTGCGCGGGCCGGTGGCGGTGCCGCTGGAGTGGCGGGCGGCCGGGGCGGACGCCGGTGCGGCCGGGCCGGAGGGGGTGCGGGAGCGGGCCGCCGCGTTCGCGACGCGCCGGTTCGACCTGGCGGAGCCGCCGCTGCTGCGGTCGGGGGTGTGGGAGCTGGCCCCGGACGACCATGTGGCGGTGATCGCGTTCCACCACGCGGCGACGGACGGCTGGTCGAAGGACGTGCTGGTCGGGGAGTTGACCGCCTGCTACACGGCGCGGCTCGCCGGCCGCCGGGCCGCGTTGCCGGACCTGCCGGTCCAGTACGGCGACTTCGCGGTGTGGCAGCGGCGGGCGGCCGAGGACGGGGCGCTGGCCGGGGCGCTCGGCTACTGGGAGTCGGCGCTCGCGGGGCTGGCGCCGCTGGAGCTGCCGACGGACCGGCCGCGTCCGGCCGCCTGGTCGGGGCGGGGCGCCGCCGTCGAGGTGGACCTGCCGCCGGCGCTCGCCGCGGGCCTGGACGAGCTGGCCCGCCGGCACGGGGCGACCCGGTACATGGTGCTGCTGGCGGTGGTGCAGGTGGTGCTCTCCCGCTGGTCGGGGCAGCGGGACGTGGCGGTGGGCAGCCCGGTGGCGGGGCGCGGCCAGCTCGAACTGGAGCGGCTCGTCGGGCTGTTCGTGAACACGGTGGTGCTGCGCGGCGACCTGTCGGGCGACCCGTCGTTCGCGGAGTTCCTCGGCCGGGTCCGGGAGGCGGTGCTGGGCGCGTTCGACCACCAGGAGGTGCCGTTCGAGCGGCTGGTGGAGCGGCTGCGGCCGGAGCGCGACGCGTCCCGCAACCCGCTCTTCCAGGTGATGTTCGACGTGCAGGAGAGCCCGGTCGGCGGGGTGCGCGCCGACGGTCTGGAGGTGGAGCCGTTCGCGCTGCCGTGGCGGTCGGCCAAGTTCGACCTGACGGCGACGTTCCTGCTGTACGCCGACCGGTTCGCGCTGAACGTCGAGTACGCGACGGACCTGTTCGACGCGGCGACGGTGTCCCGGTTCGCCGGGCACGTGGGCCGGGTGCTCCAGGCGGTGCTGGCCGACCCGGACCGGCCGGTGGGGCGGCTGGAGATGCTGTCCGCCGCCGAGTACGCGGAGCTGGCGGGCCCGGCCGGCGCGGCGGCCCCGCTCGTCGCGCCGGGGGAGCCGTACGCGGTGGCGGGGGCGCCGGACGCGGTCGCCCTGGTCTGCGGCGACGCGAGCCTGACGTACGGCGAGCTGGACGGGCTGGCCGGGGGGCTGGCCCGGGAGCTGGCCGGCGCCGGGGCGGGCCCGGAGGCGGCGGTGGGCGTCTGCCTGGGCCGGGGGCTGTGGTCGGTCGCCGCGATGGCCGCGGTCTGGCGGGCGGGCGGGGTGTACGTACCGCTCGACCCGCGGCTGCCCGAGGAGCGGCTGCGGTACATGGTGGACCGGGCGGGCGTGGGCTGCGTCGTGACGGACGCGGCGACGGCGCCGCTGGCCGCGCGGCTGGGCGCGCGGGTCGTCTCCGTCGACGCCGTCCGCCCCGACCCGGACGGGCCCCGGCACACGCCCGCGCCGCACGAGCTGGCCTGCGTCATCTTCACCTCCGGGTCGACGGGCCGCCCCAAGGCGGTCGGTGTGGAGCACCACGCGCTGGCGGCGCACGCCCGTACGGCTCGGGAGCGCTTCGGCATCACCGCCGGGGACCGGGTGATGAACTTCGCCTCCTTCTCCTTCGACGCGTCGCTGGAGCAGGTCCTGCCCGCGCTCGGCACGGGGGCGGCGGTGGTGGTCCGCCCCGACGAGGTGTGGACGGTGGAGGAGCTGGCCGAGCGGGTCCGCGCCCACGGCGTCACCGTGATGGAGCTGACGCCCTCGTACTGGGAGGAGGTCGCCGCCCGCCTCGACACGGTCGCGGACGATCTGAAGGGGCTGCGGCTCGTCGTGACGGGCGGCGAGACCCTGCCGTCGGCGCCGCTCGCCCGCTGGTTCGCGCACCTGCCCCACGTGCCGATCCAGAACACGTACGGCCCGACCGAGTCGGTGATCTCGGCGACCTCCCGGCTGGTGACCGGGCCGGTGGAGGGCCGCGTCCCGATCGGCACGGCGTGGGGGGCGCGCCGCCTGTACGTGGTGGACGCGTACGGCGAGCTCGTGCCGGTGGGCGTGCCGGGCGAACTCCTCGTCGGCGGGCCCGAACTGGCGCGCGGCTACCTGGGGCAGCCGGAGCTGACGGCGGAGCGGTTCGTGCCGGACCCGTTCGGCGGGGCGGGCGGGCGGCTGTACCGGACGGGCGACATCGTGCGGCGGCTGCCGGGCGGCGAGCTGGACTTCCTGGGCCGCACCGACCACCAGGTGAAGATCCGCGGGTTCCGCATCGAGCCGGGCGAGGTCGAGGCCGTGCTGGAGGCGCACCCCGGGGTGCACGCCGCCGCCGTGCTCGTCCGCGAGGTGCGCGGCGACCGGGCGCTGGTCGGGTACGCCGTCGGGCCGGACCTCGCGCCCGGCGCGCTCGCCGACTGGTGCCGCTCGCGGCTCCCCGGCTACATGGTGCCGGCCGCGTTCGTCGTGCTGGACGCGCTGCCGCGCACGGTGCAGGGCAAGCTCGACACGGCCGCCCTGCCCGACCCCGAGCCGCCCGCCGCGGCCGGGACGGTCGCCCCACGCACGCCGACCGAGGTGGTCACGGCGCAGATCTGGGCCGAGGTGCTGGGCCTCGCCCAGGTGGGCGTGGAGGACGACTTCTTCGCGCTGGGCGGCCACTCGCTGCGCGCCGTCGCCGTCGCGTCCCGGCTGCGGGCCGCGTTCGACTGCCCGGTGCGGGTGCGGGACCTGTTCGAGCACCCGACGGTGGAGCGGCTGGCCGCCGAGGTGGAGCGCCGGCTCATCGAGGAGATCGCCGCGATGAGCGAGGACGAGATCGACCTGTCGCTGACGGCGGACCGCTGACGCCGCTCCCCGGGCGGCGGACCCGCGTCCGCGCTGCGGCTGCGGTCTCGCCGCCCTCCCGGTGGCTTGGCCCCCGGCCCTTTCCGGTGGCGGGTCTCCCCGCCCTCCCCGGTGGCGGGTCTCCCCGCCCTCCCCGGTGGCGGGTCCTGCCGCCCTTCCCGGTGGCGGGTCCGCCCGCCGCCGGGGCCCGTGCCCTCCTTCGCCCCGCGCGTCCCGCGCGCCACGGACTTCCGAGCACCACCCGCCGGCCCTGACCGCCGGCTCCCGCTCACGACTCCTGATGGGACGGAACCTCTGATGACGACCACGCACGCCGAACGCGCCACCGCCGCACAGGCGGAAGGCGCCACCGCCCCCTCGACCGCACCCGCACCCGCACCGGCTCCGGCCCGTCCGGACGCGCCGGCCCGTCCGGACGCGTCGGCCGCCCCGGTCGCCCCGGGCACACCGGCTCCCCAGGGCGCGCCGGCCTCCCGGGGCGGGGGCGCGTCCGCCTCCGGGCTCTCCCCCGCCGCGCGCCGCCTGCTGGAGCGCCGACTGCGCGGCCGGGCGGACGCCGCGCCCGCCGGCATCCCCCGGCTGGACCCGCGCCCGGAGCGGGTGCCGCTGTCGGCGGCGCAGCAGCGCCTGTACTTCCTGCACCGCCTCGACCCGGACGGCGCCGAGTACCTGATGCCGGCCGCCTGGCGGTTCACCGGGCCCCTGGACACGGCCGCGCTCGACGGGGCGGTCCGCGACCTGGTCGCGCGCCACGAGCAGCTGCGGGTGGTCTTCACCGAGGAGGACGGCGTCCCCGCTCAGCGCGTCCTCGACGCGGAGCCCGCCGGCCTGGACGTGCTGGAGCTGCCCGCGTCCGTACGGGACGGGGGCCCCGAGGCGCTGGCCGCCGCCGTGCTCGACGTCGCCGCCCAGCCCTTCGACCTGGCCTGCGAGCCCGGTTTCCGGGCCGTGCTGCTGCGGGTCGCCGACGACGACCACGTGCTGGTCCTCGCCCTGCACCACATCGTCGCCGACGGCTGGTCGCTGGACCTCCTCGTCCGCGACCTGGCCGCCCTCCACCGTGCCCGCGCCGAGGGCGGCGGGCACGGACTGCCGGCCCTGCCCATCGCGTACACCGACTACGCGGTGTGGCAGCGCGGCCTCGACCAGGGCGACGACCTCGCCTACTGGCGCGGCGCCCTCGCCGGGCTGGCCCCGCTGGAGCTGCCGACCGACCATCCGCGACCGGAGGCGCGGTCCTCGGCCGGCGCGCTGCACACGGTGGAGCTGCCCGCCGACCTGACCGCCCGGCTGCGCGCGCTCGGCGAGCGCACGGACACGACCACCTACATGTCCCTGATGGCGGCGTTCCAGGCGACGCTGGCGTTCCACACCGGGCAGGACGACATCGCCGTCGGCACCGTCGTCGCCAACCGCGAGCGGCCCGAGACCGAGCAGCTGGCCGGGTTCTTCGTCAACACCCTCGTCGTGCGCACCGACCTGTCCGGCGACCCGACCGGCGACGAGCTGCTGGGCCGCACCCGCGAGAGCGTGCTGGGCGCGCTGTCGCACCAGGCGCTGCCGTTCGAGAGGGTCGTGGACGAGCTGAGCCCGGACCGGGACCTCGGCCGCAATCCGCTCTTCCAGGTGCTGTACACCCACACCCGGGCGTCCTCGGGGTCGTTCCGGCTCGGCGCGGCGGTGGGCGAGGCGTTCCCGATCGACCTGACGACGGCGAAGTTCGACTTCACCCTGGACGTGCTGGAGAGCGGACCCGGCGAGGGCCCGGCCGGGACGCGCGGGGCGAGCGGGGCGGGCGGGGCCGACGGGGCCGACGGGGCCGACGGGGGGCGGATCGCGCTGCGGTTCGTCTACCGGCCCGACCTGTTCACCGCCGAGTCGGTGGAGCGGTTCGCCGCGCACCTGGTCGCGGTCGTGCGGGCGTTCGTGCGGGTGCCCAGCGTGCCGCTGAGCGAGATGGCGCTGCTCACCGACGAGGAGATCGGCGAGCTGCTGGGCCCCGACGGCCCGGCCAACCGGCCGGCGACCACCGGCGCGAACGCGGCGGCGCGGGCGCCGCGCACGGCACCGCGGCGGTTCGCGGAGCACGCGCGGCGCACCCCGCACGCGGTCGCCGTGTCGGGCGCGGGGCGGAGCCTGACGTACGCGGAGCTGGACGCCGCCTCGCGGGCGCTGGCCCGGCGGCTGCGCGCCGCGGGCGCGGGCCCGGAGCAGCTGGTCGGCGTGTGCGTGGAGCGCGGCCCGGAGCTGGCGGTGGCGCTGCTGGGCGTGTGGCGGGCGGGCGCGGCCTACCTGCCGCTGGACCCGGCGCACCCGCGGGCGCGCCGGGAGTTCACGGTGACCGACGCGGGCGTGTCCCTGGTGGTCGCGGGCGGCGCGGGCCGCGCGGCCGTGGCGGGGCTGCCCGTGGAGGTCGTACCGCTGGAGGCCCCGGTGTCCGGCCCGGCCGGCTGCTCGGTCGAGGACGACGACGAGGGCGATCCGTACGGGGAGGACGCCGGGGACGGCTCGTACGGACCGGACGGGGCGGCGCACGGGGCGCACCGCCCGGACGGGGCGCACGGCGGCGCCGACGGGGCCGGGGAGGACCCGGGCGCGGACCGGCTGGCGTACGTGATCTACACCTCCGGGTCGACGGGCCGTCCCAAGGGCGTGGAGCTGACCCACGGCAACCTCGCCTGGCTGCTGGACGCCGCCGACCGGCACTTCTCCTTCGGCGCGGACGACGTGTGGACGCTGGTCCACTCCCCCGCGTTCGACTTCTCCGTCTGGGAGCTGTGGGGCCCGCTGGCGTCGGGCGGGCGCGTCGTCGTGCTCACCGACGACGAGGTCCGCGACCCGGCGGCGGTCCTGCGGGTGCTGCGCGAGGAGCGGGTGACGGTGCTGAACCAGACACCCGCCGCGTTCAAGGGGCTGCGGGCGCACATGGCGCAGGCCGGGGCGGCCTTCCGCGAGCTGGCGCTGCGGACGGTCGTCTTCGGCGGCGACGCCTTCGACGCGGGCGACTACCGCGACTGGTTCACCGTTCCGCAGGACGAGCGTCCCGCGCTGGTCAACATGTACGGCATCACGGAGACCACCGTCCACGTCACCTACCGGCCGATCACCGAGGCGGACACGGTGTCGCCGGTCGCGTCGCCCATCGGGCGGCCGCTCGCCGGGCAGCACGGCTACGTCCTGGACCGGTTCCGGCGGCTGGTGCCGCGCGGCACGGTCGGCGAGCTGTACGTGGCCGGGGGCGGCGTGGCGCGCGGCTACCGCAACCGCCCGGAGCTGTCGGCCGAGCGGTTCCCCGCCGACCCGTTCGGCCCCGGCGGGACCCGCATGTACCGCACGGGCGACCTGGTGCGGGTGCTGCCCGACGGCCAGCTGGCGTACGTGGGGCGGGCCGACCACCAGGTGAAGGTGCGCGGCTACCGCATCGAGCCCGGCGAGATCGAAGCGGCCCTGCGGGCCCTGCCCGGTGTCGCGGACGCCGCCGTGGTCGCCCGGACCGAGCCGGGCGGTGCCCGGCTCGTCGCGCACGTGGTGCTGACGGAGGGCCGGCCGCTGGACGCGGCGGACCTGCGGGACCGGTTGCGGCTGACCCTGCCGTCGTACATGGTGCCCGCGCTGTTCGTGCGGCACGAGCGGCTCCCGCTCACCGCCAACGGCAAGGTCGACCGGGCGGCGCTGCGGGCGGTGGCCGGGGACGCCGCCGCGCCCGACGGGTACGAGCCGCCGCGCGGCGCGACCGAGGAGGCGCTGGCCCGGGTGTGGGCCGAGGTGCTGGGCGTGGAGCGGGTCGGCCGCACGGCGCACTTCTTCGACCTGGGCGGCGACTCGATCCTCGCGCTGCGGGTGATCGGCCTGGCCCGGGCGGCGGGTCTGGCGCTGACCGTGCCGGACCTGTTCCGGGCGCCGGAGCTGGGCGCGCTGGCGCGGCGGGCGACGGCGGCCGACGAGGCGGCGCCGCCGGTGGAGCCGTTCTCGCAGCTCGACCCGGCCGACCGGGCGCGGCTGCCGGAGGGTCTGGAGGACGCGTATCCGCTGACCATGCTCCAGGCGGGGATGCTGCACGAGATGCTGGCCGACGAGCGGCGCGGCGCCTACCACAACGTCACCGACCTGAAGATCACGGTGCCGGAGGGGTTCGATTCGGCGGCCTTCCAGGCCGCGGTGGACGCGGTGGTGCGCGAGCACGGCATCCTGCGGACCTCCGTGGACCTCGTGTCGTTCTCCGAGCCGCTGCAGCTCGTGCACCGGGAGGCGTCGCTGCCGGTGGGCTGCACGGACCTGCGGGGGCTGTCCCGCGACGAGCAGCGGGCGGCCCTGCGGGGTCACGTGGAGGAGGAGTTCGGCCGCCGGTTCGACCTGGCGGCGCCGCCGCTGGTCCGCATCCACCTGCACCGGCTGACCGACCGGGAGCTGCGGCTCACGCTGACCGACTGCCATGTGGTGCTGGACGGCTGGAGCCTCACCTCGCTCATCGCCGACCTGCTGGACCTGCACCGCAGGGCGGTGGCGCACCGCCGGGCGCCGGAGCTGCCCGCCGCGCCCCGGTTCGCCGAGTACGTGGCGCTGGAGCGGGCGGCGCTGCGGGACGAGGAGAGCCTCGCGTACTGGCGTACGGCGCTGGACGGGCTGAACCCGGTCCGGTTCACCCGGCGCGGGGTGGAGGGCGGTACCGGAGGCGCAGGCGGGGCGGGCGCGGACGGGACCGGCACGGGCACGGGCACGGACGGCAGCGACGACGGCACGGGTGCCGAGACCGTGTACGAGACGAAGCGCTCGTACGCGCGGCTCGCCGGGCCCGTCGGGCGGCTCGCCCGGCAGGCGGGCGTGCCCCGGCGCACCGTGCTGCTGACGGCCTTCCACCATCTGATGGGCCTCTTCGCCGAGTGGGACGACGACGCCGCCGGGCACGCGATCGGCCTGGTCACCAACGGCCGGCCGGAGCTGCCGGGCGCGGACCGGATGCGCGGGCTGTTCCTCAACACCGTGCCGTTCGGGGTGCGGCGCCCGCGCGGGAGCTGGCTGGAGTACGTGCGGGCGGTGTTCGCCGCCGAGCGGGAGATGCTGCCGCACCGCAGGGTGCCGCTGGTGCGGCTGGCGGAGCTGCGGCCGGGCGAGCCGAGCCCCGTGCAGGCCGTGTTCAACTTCGTCAACTTCCACCGGCTGTCCGGCGACACCTGGGACGAGTCGATGGAGATCGCCCGCACCATGTTCCCGCTGCTGGTCAACGCGAGCGTGGACGGCTTCCAGCTGGACGCCGACCCGGCGTACGTGTCCCCCGCGACGGCGGACCAGCTCGCCGACCTGCTGTGCGGGGTGCTGGAGACGATGGTGGCGGCGCCCGACGCGCCCGTCACCCGGCCCGCGCTGCGCGGCGCGGCGCGGGAGCGGGCGCTCGGGGCGTGGGCCCGCGGCCCGGAACTGCCCGGCGACGGGCTGATGTTCCACACCTGCGTGGCGGCGCACGCGGAGCGGACCCCGCACGCGGTGGCCGTCGAGCACGGCGCGCGGGAGGTCACGTATGCCGAGCTGGACGCGGACGCCGGGCGGCTGGCGGCGCGCCTGGGGGCGCTCGGGGTGGGCCCCGAGACGGTCGTCGGGATCTGCGTGGACCGGGGCCCGGACATGCTGCGCGCGGTGCTGGGCGTCTCGAAGGCGGGCGGCGCGTTCCTCCCGCTGGACCCGCGGCACCCCGTGGAGCGGCTGGCGTTCACGGCGCGGGACAGCGGCATGCGGGTGCTGCTCACCCAGTCGGCGCTGGCCGGGGCGGTCCCCTTCGACGGGCCGGTGCTGCGCCTGGACGACCCGGCGGTGTGGGAGCCGTCCGGGGCGCCGGTGCCCGCGCCGGCCGTGACGCCCGACTCCGCCGCGTACGTCATCTACACGTCCGGCTCGACGGGCACCCCGAAGGGCGCGGTGATCCCGCACCGGGGCCTGACCAACATGCTGGAGGGCCAGCGTGACCTGGTGGAGCCGGCGCCGGGCGAGCGGGTGCTGCAGTTCGCGTCGTTCAGCTTCGACGCGTCGATCCTGGAGATGACCTGGGCACTGGCCAACGGCGGCACCCTGTGCACCGCCCCGCAGGAGGCCCTGCGGCCCGGTCCGGACCTCGCCGCGACGCTGCGGGAGCGGCGGATCACCGGCGCGATGCTGCCGCCGAGCGCGCTGGCGGTGCTCGGCGAGGACCGGTTCCCCGAGCTGGCGGTGCTCCAGGTCGCCGGCGAGGCGTGCCCGGCGGAGCTGGCCCGCACCTGGTCGCGCGGACGGCGGTTCCTCAACGTGTACGGGCTGACGGAGACCTCGTCCTGGTCGGTCGCCGCCCGGCTGGAGCCGGACTGCCGCAGGGCGCCCGTCGGGCGGCCGATCCGCAACACCTCGCTCCACGTCCTGGACGACGACCTCCAGCCGGTGCCGGTGGGCGTGCCCGGTGAGATCCACCTGGGCGGTCACGCGGTCGGCCGGGGCTACCTGAACCGGCCGGAGCTGACGGCGGCCACCTTCGTCCCCGACCCGTACGGCGCCCCCGGCGACCGGCTGTGCCGGACCGGCGACATCGGGGTGCGGCGGCCGGACGGGCAGGTGGAGTGGCTGGGCCGGCGGGACGGGCAGGTGAAGCTGCGCGGCTTCCGCATCGAGCTGGGCGAGGTGGAGCACGCGCTGCGGGAGCTGCCGGAGGTGCGGCAGGCCGTGGTCCTGCTCCGCCGCGACCTGCCGGGCGGCGAACCGGCCCTGGTCGCCTACGTGGTGCCCCGCGAGGGCTCCGGGGCGGGCGAGGAGGAGCTGCGGCGGGGGCTGCGGGCGCGGATGCCCGCGTACATGGTGCCCGCGTTCTTCACGGTCCTCGACGAGCTGCCGGTCAACACCAGCGGCAAGGTCGACAAGCGGGCGCTGCCGCTGCCGGCGGCCGGCCGCGAGCGGGTCGGCGCCCCGTACGTCGCGCCCCGCACCCCGGCCGAGCTGGTGCTCGCCGAGGTGTGGCGCCGGGTGCTGGGCGTGGCGGAGGTCGGTGTGCACGACGACTTCTTCCGGCTGGGCGGCAGCTCCCTGTCGACGGTGCGCGTGGCCGCGCAGGCGACGGCGCGCGGCCTGCGCGTGACGGTGCGGGACCTCATCGAGGCGCCGACCATCGCCGGGCTCGCCGCCCGCGCGGGCGGCGCCGACGACGACGGGTCCGGCTCCGGGCCCGGGTCCGAGGTCCGCTCCGAGGTCCGCTCCGAGGTGCGGCTGCGCGACGGGGAGGGGGCACCCCTGTGGTGCGTGCACCCGACCGGCGGCAGCGCCGCCTGGTACGTGCCGCTCGCCCGCGAGCTGCCGCCGGGCCGGCCCGTGCGGGCGTTCCAGGCGCGCGGCCTGCTGGGCGGCGTGGACCCCACGACGGTCGCCGGGATCGCCGCCAACTACGTCGCCGAGATCACCGCGCACGGCGGACGGGGCCCGCACGACCTGCTGGGCTGGTCCATGGGCGCCAACCTGGCGCTGGAGATGGCGACGCAGCTGTACGAGGCCGGGCACACGGTGGAGCCGCTCGTACTGATCGAGCCGTACCTGCCCAACCCGGTGGCGGCCGGGCGGCTGGCCGGTGTCGGCCGCGACATGGTGACCGCGCTCGGGATGCGCGACCGGATCCGAGCTCTCGACCCGTCGCCGGAGCGGGACGCCGCCGTGGCGGAGCTGACCGCGCTGCTGCTCGGCGCGGGGATGAGCCCGAGCGAGGCGGCGCTGGTGGAGAACGCGCCGATCGAGGTGTGGCACTCGCTGCTGGTGGCGCTGGCCGGCTACCGGGTGCGCCCGTACCCCGGTCACGTCCACCTGGTCGTGGGAAGCACCGCGGCCGGGCTGCCCGAGGACGAGCCGATGCCCGGCCTGGACGTCGGATACCGGACCTACGTCGCACGGTGGCGCGAACTGGCGCTGGGCGGGCTGACGGTCCATGTCACGGAGGGGGACCACATGTCGATGATGTCCGAGCGGCTCATGCCGCGGACCGCCGCGCTGCTGGCCCGGATCGGGACGGGGGCCGTCCGATGACCGCGACGACCACGGAGAACACCGCGGCCCCGACCGGGCCCGCGACGGCGACGGTGCCCGCGACGGCGACGGCCACCGGGCCGGCCCCGGCGACGACCGCCACCGCTGCGGCCTGCCCCTTCACCGGTGCCCGCGCCGGTACCGGGGCGGCCGCCCCGGGCACCCCGGCCGGTGCGGCCGGTGCGGGGGCCGGTCCTGCCGGACCCGAGGCCGCCCCGGTCGCAGGGGCGGTCCGGGCCGGGGAACGGGACGGGGACCAGGCCGGGGACCAGGCCGGGGACCAGGCCGGCGAACGGGCCGGGCGCGGCGCCGCCGACCGGTCCGCCGGCTTCACGGAGCGGTACCTGCTCTCCCCCGCCGTCAACGCCGACCCGTACCCGTACCTCGACGCGCTGCGCGACCACGACCCGGTCCACTGGAGCGCGATGCACCGCGCCTGGCTGGTCACCGGGCACGAGCAGCTGACGCACTGCCTGCGCGACCCCGCCGTCTCGGCCGACCGGGTGCGGCCCCTGATGGACGCCGTGCCGGAGGGGGCCCGCGACGACGCGGAGCGGGCCTTCGGGATCCTCTCCCGCTGGATGGTGTTCAACGACCCGCCGCGGCACCGGCGCCTGCGGCAGGTCTTCCAGGACCAGTTCGCCGCCCGGGCGATCAACCGGTACCGGGGCTTCGTGGAGCGGGCCACGCGGGCCATGGCGGGCCGCCGCGCCGCACCCGGCAGGACCGGGGACCTCGTCGCCGACATCGCCCGGCCGCTGCCCGCGCTGGTGTTCGCCCGCTGGCTGGGCGTGCCGCAGGCCGACGCCCCGTCCTTCTGGTACTGGAACGCCCGCGTCGGGGACCTCGTGCTCGGCGCGGCCCAGGAGGAGCGCGAGTACCGCACGTCCCTGCAGTCGCTGGTCAACCTGGAGGACTACCTCGCCGAACTGGTGCGCCGGCGCCGCGAGGAGCCAAAGGACGACCTGATCAGCGCCGTGCTGGCGGGCGGGCGCGTCGGCACGTCGGTCAGCGAGGAGGAGTTCGTCGGGATGCTGACGCAGATGGCCTTCGCCGGCGGCGAGACCACGAGCAACCTGATCGCGAACACCCTGCTGGCGCTGCTGAGCCGGCCGGACCAGCTCGCGGCGGTGCGCGAGGACCCGGCCCGGCTGGTGCCGGCGGCGGTGGAGGAGACGATGCGCTTCGACGGGCCGTCGAAGATGTCGATCCGCATCGCGGCCGCGGACCTGGAGCTCGACGGCCGGGCGGTACGGGCCGGGGACCGGCTGTTCCTGGTGACGGCCGCCGCGAACCGGGACCCGGACCGGTTCGCCGACCCCGGCCGGTTCGACGTCCGGCGCGGCACCGGGGGGCCCCTGCACCTGGGCTTCGGGTTCGGCGCCCACTTCTGCGTCGGCGCGGCCCTCGCCCGGCTGGTCGCCGTGAGCGCGGTCGACGTGCTCGTACGGGAACGCCCCGGCCTGTCGCTGGTGGACGAGCCCCTGTCCTGGCAGCCCTCGCTGCTCAACCGCGCGCTGACGGCCCTGCCCGTCCGCTACTGACCACCCGCCGCCCGCGACCGCGGCGGCGTGACGAAGGGTTCGACATGGCGAACACTCTGACGAGCGCGGGGGCCCGGCTCTGGTCCCCCGCCCGGCAGCGGTCGTTCCGGCTGCTGTGGATGGGCCAGTCCCTGTCCCTGCTCGGCGACGGCTTCAGCTACATCGCGTTCTCGTGGATCACCCTGAGCCTCACCGGCTCGACGCTGACGCTCGGGTGGGTGCTGGCGTGCCAGGCGGTGCCGAGGGCGGTGCTGACGCTGGTCGGCGGGTCGCTGAGCGACACGTGGTCCAGCCGGACGCTGATGGCCTTCTCGAGCTGGGCGCGGGCCGCGCTGATGGTGTCGGTGGGGCTGCTGGGGCTGGCCGGGTCCTTGACGGTGTGGCTGCTCTGCGTGGCGGCGGCGCTGTTCGGCGCGGTGGACGCGTTCTTCCAGCCGGCGCGGGCGTCGATCCTGCCGACGGTGGTCGGCAAGGAGACGCTGGCGCCCGCCAACGCCCTGCTGGGCGTCGGCGCCAAGGTGTCGGCCGTGCTGGGCCCGGCCGTGGGCGGCCTGGTGGTGGCCGTGACCGACGCGCCGGTGGCGTTCCTCGTGGACGGCGTCTGCTTCGCGCTGTGCGGGCTGTGCGTGTCCCGGATCAGGACGCTGCCGAAGGAGCCGGACGAGGACGGCGCGCGGGCCGGGGCGGCGGCGCCGGCCGCGTCGCTGGGCGCCCGCATCCGGGAGGGCCTGCGGTACGCGTGGGACGACCCGCGGATCCGTACGGTGCTGGTGGTGGACATGGCGGTGACGTTCTGCCACTCCGGCCCGTTCACCGTGGGGTTCGCGACGCTGGCGAAGATCGACCTGGCGGGCGGCTCGACGACGCTGGGCCTCCTCAACGGGGCCCTGGCGGGCGGGGCCATGCTGGGCGCGCTCGCGGGCGGCCTGGTCGGCGGCCGGCCGAGGGTCGGGCTGCTGATCGCGGCGCTGGCCGGCTGGCTCGCCCTCGGCATGGCCGTCCTCGGGACGGTCGGCGACATCGCGGCGGCGCTCGGCACGGTGCTGATGATGGGATTCGGCATCGGCTTCCAGGGCGTGTTCGGGGTGAGCTGGATCCAGCGGAACATCGACGGGGCGGTGCTCAGCCGGGTGATCTCCGTGGACATGGTCCTCGGGTACGCCGTCGCGCCCCTGTCGCTCGTCGTCTGCGGGGCGCTGGCCGGCTCCGGCGCGGGGCCGATGTTCGCGCTGACGGCGGTGCTGCTGACGGTGACCGGACTGGGCGTGCTCGCCTCGCGGACGGTGCGGGCGATGCGCTGAGCGGCGGTGCGGGCGCCGCGCCGAGCGGCGCCGGCGCGGGCGCGGGGACGCGCGCGTGGACCGCACGGCCCCTCGGGGGCGGTGCGGTCCACGCGGCCGTGGCGGGCGGGCCGGTACCCGGGCCGGACGGGCCCGGACCGGACGGACCCCGGACCGGACGGGCCCCGGACCGGACGGGCCGTCAGGGGGCGAAGGCGACCGAGAACTCGCACAGCGCCGCCCGGCTGCTCCGCCCGGTCTTCGAGCCCAGGCTGGCGATGTGCTTCTCAACCGTGCGGGGGGAGATGTACAGCCGGTCGGCTATCTCCTTGTTGCCCAGCCGCTCCGGCAGGAGCTGGAACACCTCGTACTCGCGGACCGTGACGCCGAGCGCGCGCAGCTGCTCGGGGATGCGGCTGCTGCCGGAGCGGTGCTGGTGGACGGGGGCGCCGAGCCGGCGCAGCGCGGCGCGGCAGGCGTTGGTGACGGCGGGCACGGACGTCTGGTGGAAGTGGTGCTCCGCGCGGCGCAGCCAGGCGACCGGCTCGCCCCAGCCGTGCGCGTGGGCGTCCTCCGACAGCAGCCGCAGCGCCAGGTGCAGCGCCGTCGGGTACGGCTCGGCGGCGCGCAGCGCCTCGGCGGCGGCCTCCCCGGCCTCGGCGGCGCGGCCCTCCCGGCCCAGCAGCACGGCGTCGGCGAACAGCACGAACTGCCGGTTCCACCGCATGCGGCCGGGCGCGGTCGCCGCGATCTCCTCCTGCTCGGCCCGCCCGGCGTCCCCGGCCAGCACGTCGAGGAGGACGCCGATCCCGTACCGCCCGCTGAGGTAGTACGTGCTGGGGTTGGCGTGCTCCAGGTCGGCGACGTCGCGCAGGGCGCGGACGGCTCCGGTCCTGTCCTCCTCCATGAGGGCGCAGAAGGCGCGGGCGAGCCCGATGGTGAGCGGCTCCTCCTGCGAACCGGAGCCGTCCCAGTCGGCGAACGCGGCCAGGGCCCGCTCCATGGCGGCCCGGTCGCCCTGGTGGGCGGCGAGGGCGGCCTGGGCCATGAGCACGTACCGGCTGGCCGGGGCGAGGCGCAGGCGCTGGACGACGGCGAGGCACTCGTCGCCGGCGCGGCGGGCCGCGCCGAAGTCGGCGCGCAGCACGGCGTCGAGGACGAGGATGCCGTCGATGGTGTGGACGATGGTGGCCGAGCCGACCCGCAGGGCCTCGTCGCGGGCGGCGAGCAGCGGGCCCGTGCTGCCGTCGGTGAGCCAGTTGTTGCCGCCGATGCGGGTGAGCGCGTACATCCGCTGGAGGGGCAGGCGGTGCTGCTCCGCGGTGAGGAGGGCGGACTCCAGCAGGCCGGTGGACTCGTCGAAGTCCCGTTCGCGGGCGAGGGTGGCGAGGAGTTCCCACGCCTGGCAGACGGCGGAGGGCAGGGCGTGGCGCTCGGCGGCCTGGAGGGCGGAGCGGGCCAGCTTCTCCGCCTGCTGGGTGCAGTCGGGGCCGGGGGTGTCGAGGGCCAGGTAGGCGGCGGCGACGTCGACGAGGGCGCCCGCCCTCTCGTCGGGGCTACGCCGCAGCAGGGCGCGGGCGTGGGCGACGGCGCGGTTGCCGTCCTCCCAGCGGCCTGCGGTGTGGGCGACCTTGGCGAGGCGGGTGTGGAGGACGGCGAGCCGGGAGACCGTCAGGTCGGTGCCGGCCAGGGCGTTCAGCTCGCGCGCGAGGCTGAACGCCCGGCCGAAGTCGCCGGTCTCGGCGAGCGCGGGGAGCAGCGTCTCCAGCACCTCGGCGCGGCGGACGGCGTCGCCGCTGTCGGCGAGCAGCCGTTCGGCGCGGGAGAGCAGGGTGACGGCGGAGCTGATCGCCCCGGCGGCCAGGGCGCGCCGCCCGGCCTCGGCGAAGAGGCGTCCCGCCTCGGTGACGTCGCCCTCCTCGGAGCGGAGCCCGGCGGCGAGCTGGCACCAGTCGCCCTCCAGTTCCGGGTGGAGGGCCTGCACGGCGGTGGCGGCGCGGCCGGCGAGCTCGGCGCGGCGGCCGGGGGTGAGCTGGGTGAACAGCGCCTCGACGGTGAGCGGATGGCGGAAGGCGTACCAGTCGGGGGCGGGCTCGTCGGGGACGACGAGCCGGGAGGCGACCCCGGCGTGCAGGTGGCTGAGGAGCTCGCGGTCGTCGGCGCCGGTGACGTGCTGGAGGACGGTGAGGGGGAAGCGGCGGCCGATGACGGCGGCGGCGGAGAAGAGGTCGCGCCCCCGCGGCCCGAGCCGGTCGATGCGCTGGAGGAGGCCCTTGGCCATGGAGGTGGAGACGTCGCCGCGCAGGTCGCCGACGACCTTCCAGCCGTCGTCGCCGTTGACCAGCGATCCGCTGGTGATCATGGATTGGAGCCGCTCCTCGGCGAGGAGGGGGCTGCCCGCGCTGTCCTCCCACAGCCGGTCGAGGGCGGGCGCCGGCACCCCGGCCGGGTCGGTGCCGAGCTGGGAGGCGGCGAGTGCGGCGACCTCGGCGCGGGTGAGGGGGGCCAGGTCGAGGGTGGTGCCCACGCGCCGCCAGCGGGCCGACTCGGCCAGGTCGAGGGCGTCGCAGGGCTCGGTGCGGATGGTGGCGACGAGCAGGACGGGCGCCTGGTCGAGGTTGTCGACCAGGTACTCGACGACGGCCAGCGTCTCGGGGTCGGCGTCGTGCAGGTCCTCCAGGAGCAGCAGCGTCCCGCGGTCCCGGCCGGTGGCGATGAGCAGCCGGAGCACCGCCTCACCGAGGACGATCATGGAGCTGCCGGCCGGGACGTCGCCGCCCCAGTCGGGGATCAGCCGCCCGAGGACCGGCCGGTAGGGGCCGAGCGGCAGGTCGTCGAGGGGTTCGCCGCCGCGGAAGAGCGACATCAGGGCCTCGGTGAGGGGCCGGAAGGGGACGGCGGGGCCGGTGGTGGTGCTCCGGCCCCGCAGTACCCGCATCCCGTGGTCGACGGCCATGCCGACCGCCTCGGCGGCGAGCCGGGTCTTGCCGATGCCCGCCTCGCCCACGAGGAACACGCCCCGCCCGCGCTGTGCGCACGCGTCGGTCAACGCACCGGCGAGTTCCCGCAGATGGAGGTCACGTCCGACGATGTGCGGAACATGTGAACGCATGAGCGCATGCTAGTGCTCACCGCTGCGAACCGGTCAACGGGTGCGGAAGCCGCCCCTTCCGGCCGGGCCGCCCCGCCGCGGGGGCGGCGCCCGTGTCAGCCCTGCGCGTTGGGGGCGGAGACGCTGGTGTCGAAGGAGCTGAGGGTGATGACGATGCCGCTGGTGAGGACCATTCCGGACAGGGCGCGGGCGCGGGCGCAGGCCCGGTTGCGGCCGGAGAGGGCGATGCCTCCGGCGGGGTCGGCGGTGCGGGCGGTCGCCCGGGCCGTGGCGCGGGCTCTGGCGGGAGCGGCACCGGGGGTCGCGGCGGCCGGGGCGGCGGGGGCGGCGGCGGTCGCGGGCGCTGCGGGGGCGGAGGACGCGGCGGCGGGGGCCGCGCCGGACGGCTCGGAGGCCGCGGGCGTCGCGGGCGTTTCGACGGAGAGGACGGCGGCGGTGGCGGTGGCGGACGGGGCGGTGGCGGGCGTGTTCCGCATGGCAGTGGTCGCCTTTCTGTCGCGTGGGGTCGCGGTGGGTCGCGGGAGGGGTGCGGGAGATGGCGCGGCGGTGCGGAGGTGGTGCGGGTGTCGCGTGGTGCGGTGGTCCGGGAGGCGGCCGGTGGTGGTCAGCCGCGCGGCCGGGTGCCGAGGAGGAGGACGGAGGGGACCTCGTCCGGGAAGGCCAGCCGGAGCAGCTGGTGGCCGATGCCGGAGAGGCCGGTGAGGAGACCGGGCGAGGGGACGTGGCCGGGGGTGCCGCAGCGGTGGCCGTACTGCTCGATGCCGCCCAGCACCTCGCCGGTGCGGCGCGTGAGCGCGTCGCGGGCGCCGTCGTGCCCGCGCCCGGCGAGCTCGGCCAGCAGCTCCAGCTCGCCGAGCGCCCCGTGGCGCAGGCTCAGGTCGGCCGGGGGACCTGCGGCGTCCAGCCGGCGGACCCAGTGGTCGGCGTCGGCGAGGGCGCCCTCGGCGGGCGGCAGCGCGTCCAGGGCCGCCAGGGCGACACCGGACGCGCCCGCGTACCAGCCGGACGCGCGCCCCGCCGGGTCCGCGCCGGGCGCCCCCGCCCGGTCCGGGCCGGTCCCCCGGTCAGGCCCGGTCACCCGGTCAGGGCCGGTCGCCCGCCCCGCGGGAGCCGAACCGGTCAGGTGCCCCGCCGGGCGCGGGAGGGCCGTGAGGGCGGACCGCAGCAGGGCGGTGCCGACGGAGGTGTACGGCTCCGGGGCGGGCCCGCTCGTCCCGGCCGGCTGCGCGGGCCGGGCCGCCGCGTACCGCAGCAGGGCCCATCCCGTCCCGGCGTCGCCGCGCGCGAAGCCGGGGTCGCCGGTCGGCTTCGCCGCCGCGCCGGCCAGCCGCCCGGCCAGCCGCCGGGCGAGGGCGGCGGCGCCGGGTGCCGCTCCGGTGCGGTGGGCGGCCAGGGCCGCGGCCAGCGCGCCGGCGAGGCCGTCCGCCAGTCCGGTGGGCGGGTCGTCGTCAAGGCCGCCGGGACCCTCGGCGTGCGTCGCCCGCTCGAGGGCGCCGAGCGCGGTGGGCAGGGCCTCGTACAGGCCCTCGTCGAGGAGCGGGGCGAGCCGGGCGGCGGCGTAGACGACGCCGCCCAGTCCGTGGAGCGCACCCGGCCCGGCGGCGGCGCCCAGCCCGGGGTCGCCGGCGAGCGCGGCCAGCAGCCCCGGCAGGGGGCGCAGGGCCCGCCGGGCGAGGTCGGTGTAGCGCCGGGCCCCGGCGAGCGCGCCGAGCTCGGCGAGGAACAGCGCGACCCCGCAGTACCCCTGGGCCAGCCCGGCGCCCATCGGCAGGACCGCCCAGTGGCCGGGGGCGACCTCCTCCAGGCCCAGCCAGTTGACGCGTCCGTCCCCGTGCACGGCGCGGGCGGCGATCTCGTCGGCGATGCCGCAGGCGGCGCTCAGCAGGCGTGACGCGTCGGGTGCCACGGGCGTCGCGGGGCGCACGGACAGCTCCGAACGGGGCGCCCGCGTGCCGGTGTTGGCGTGGGAGACGGCGAGTGTGGCGTTGACGATCCACTCCTGGTCGTAGCGGTCGACCTCGCCCATCGCGGCGATCTTGTCGCGGGCGGCGTCCAGGGCGGGGCGCGGGAGGAGACCGTCGAGGCGGGTGCCGCGCGCCGTCCACACGGCGGACAGGGCGGGGCGGTGGGCGAAGAAGGGCACGTCGCCGGCCCACAGGTCGGCGATCTCGTGCTCGACGAGGCGCTGCCGGGCGGGGTCCAGCTCGGATTCGCTCCACAGCAGGGAGAACACCGACTCCCGGGCGAGGGCGTCGCCGAGGACACCGGGGTGGGTGGACTCCTCCAGCAGGGTGGCGTAGAGGCGGGTGGGGCGGGCGATGAGCCGGCCGCGTCCGTCCGCCCAGCGGTCGAGGAGGCCGCCGAGCAGCTCGTCGCGGTGGGCGGCGATGGTGCCGTACGCGTCCCGGAACCCCTCCAGCAGGGCGGCCCGGTGGTCGGCGTGGCGGACGGGGCGGCCCTCGGGGACGGGCCGGTTCTGCGCGGCGGCGCTGGGCACCGGGCCGCGCACCATGCGCATCTCGTCCGTGCCGGCCGCCTCCCAGCGCATGCCGTCGCTGGGGTACGCCTCCCCGTCGGCGCCGCCGAGCCCGGAGATGTCGAGGGCGCCGTTGTCGCCGATGAGCAGGCTGGGCAGCAGGCAGGTGCGGTGGACGGAGACGCGCAGGGCCTCCGCCGCCGGGTCGGGGCCGGCGGTCGCCGCCTGCGGGAGGTCGGCGTGGAGCAGCGTCTCGGCGTCCACGAGGAGCGGCTGGTCGCCCTGGGCGATGACGTTCTCGTAGTGCATGTCGACGGCGTCGAGCGCGTACAGCAGGGCGAGCAGCGCGCCCTGGCGCCGGTAGAACCGGTCGAGTTCGAGCGGGGTGCGGCACCAGCGGTGCTCGATGAACTCCATCCAGCCGTGGCCGGAGCGGAGCAGGGTGCGGGGCGTGCGCAGGGCGAGGCCGGGCGCCTTCGCGTTGAGCCAGGCCACGGCCCGGTCGAGCAGGACGTGCTGGTCCAGGGGGCGGGGCTTGTAGACGACGGTGCGTCCATCCGCGAACCGCAGCAGGGCGACGGACCGGCCGCCCTGGTGGGCGTCGCCCCGGTCGAGGTCGACGCGGACGAGCGGGCCGGGGTCGGCGCCGTCGCACAGTCCGGCGACGATGGCGGGGCGGTCCTCGGCGTAGCGGCCGAGGAGTTCGGCGGTGGCGGACGCCGTGTGGAGGCAGGTCTCGCCCAGCATGCGGGCGAGCACCGGGTAGCGGCCGAGCAGGGCGGCGAGGGCGCCGGGGGCGCGCAGGCCGTCCAGGAAGGAGGCGAAGCGCTCCTCGGGGGTGGCCCCGGCGAGCAGCCCGGTGTCGCGGGCCCGGTGCAGTTCGGTGACGAGGGTGCGGGCCGCCTGGTGGGCGAGCCGCCCGTCCAGCAGGGCGGTGAAGGCGGTCCGGGCCGCGGCGGTGTCGGCGGGCACCGTACTCAGGGCGGTGGCCGCGCCGGGCAGGGCGGCGGCGGCCGCCCAGGCGGCGGCGACCAGCGGCCGGAGCACCGGCGCGAACACGTCCGCCCCGGCGGCGGTCCGCGTCTCCCCCCGGCCCGCCGGGCCGCCGGGCGCACCCTGCCCCGCCGGGCCGTCCCCATGGGCCCGGCCGCCCCGCTCGCCGCCGCCCCGCTCGCCGTCGTACGCGCCGTCGGCAGCGCCGTCACGGGCGCCCGTCCCGCCGCCGGGGGCGCTCTCGCCGGCGCGGCCGGTCAGGGCGCCCTCCACGAAGCGGGCCCACTCGGGCTTGCCGGTGCGGGCCGCGAGGCGGCCGGCCGGTTCGGCCGCGAGGGCGAGGGCGGTGTCCTCGCCGACGCCGAGCGAGGCCAGCCGGCCGGTGAAGCCGTCGGCGTCCCCGATGCCCCACGGCACCCGTGTCCGCGCGCCGGGCGCGGGGGGCGCCGCGGGGGCGTCCGGCGCGGCCAGCCGTTCCCGCAGGGTGAGGCCGGGGGCCCACCAGGCGGCGGGCAGCGGGCCGAGCCGGGTTTCTCGGGCGAGGGCGGTGTCAGTCACGGGAACGAAGCTCCCAGAGCCCGGCGCCGGGCACATGGGGGCCGGTCCCCCATATTCTGCGCGGGCACCCCCACCCCCGGCGCGACGGCCGGGGGAGCCTCCGGTACGACGGCCGCGTACACGAGCGCGTGCGGCGGCGGGCCGGGCCCGTGCGCGTACGGGGGCCGGACGGCCCGGCAGACCGCGCCACCAGCGCGAACGGCCACACTCCCCGGCGGCACGCGGAGCGCCCGGACCGGCCGGGGGCGGCCGGGAGGCGGCCGGGGCAGCCGGGGCAGCGGCGCGCACGGCCGGCGACGGCACGGCCCCGCTCGCACCCTCCGCGGCCGACGCGCACGACGGCGCGCACGACGGTGCAGGTCGGCCCGCCGCCGACGGTACGGACGCCCCCGCGCCCCGCATGGGCGCGGCCCCCGCGGACGCCCCGCCGACCCGGCGCACCCGCCCCGCCCGACAGCGCTCCCGCCCCCCCCTGCCGGCCGCCCCACTCCGCCCGGACCCACCCCGCCCGGCCTGACCGGACCCGCGACTCCCGCCCCCCAACCACGCACCCGGGCCCGCCCACCTCGGCCCGCTCGCCCACCTCGGCCCGCCCGTCCGACGCGCCTCGCCCGTCCACCGCCCCCCGCCCCACCCGTGCCGCGCCGTGCCGCGCCGTACCGGTGCCGTGCGTGCCCGTCCGCCCCGCCCCCGTCCCCACCCGGTCCGCCCGCCTGGCGGGAAATGTGGGGGCGGGAGCCCGATGTACGGCCGGGTACGGCGGCCTGACGCTGGGTGCAGTGCCTCAACCACGTCGCATGTTTGGAGGACTCGGTGGGAGAACCCGTGCTCGTCAGCGTCGTCGCCCTGGACCCGGTGCTGGAGGCCGGCATCCGGAGCACTCTGTCGGCGTGTCCGGAGATCGCCCTCACCACCGCGGCCGGCGAGCCGCGGGTCGTCGTGATGACCGTCGACCAGGTGTCGCCTTCCGAGCTGGACGCCCTCCGGTCGGTCCGTGAGGCCCCGTCGCAGCCCGAGGTGGTGCTCGTGGCCAGCCGGCTGGCGCCCGGTGACGCCCTGCACGCCCTGGCGGCCGGGGCGCGGGGCCTGCTGCGCCGCTGCGAGGCGGACGCGGCGCGGCTCACCCGCGCCGCGCTGGCCGCCGCCCGCGGCGACTGCACCCTCCCGCCCGACCTGCTGGACCGGCTGCTCAGGCACGCCGAGGCGGGCGGCGCGGGCGCCGACGGGGCGTCACCCGCGTGGGCGGGGGCGAGCCTGGACGACCGGGAGCGCTCGGTGCTGCGGATGGTGGCGGACGGCCACGAGACGAACGAGATCGCGCGGCGCCTGTGCTACTCGCCGCGCACGGTGACGGCGGTGGTGCACGACATCACGCGCCGGTTCAGGCTGCGCAACCGGGCGCACGCCGTCGCCTACGCGCTGCGGACGGGCCTGCTGTGACGGCCACCGTCGCGCAGACCCCGCCGGCCCCCCTCGCGCAGGCCCTCGCCGCCCGGCCCCTCCTTGCGCCGACCCCCCTCGCACCGCCCCCACCGGCCATCCCGACCCCACCGGCCATCCGAACCCCACCGCCCCCACCGCCTCCACCGGCCCCACCGGCCATCCAGACCGCGCCGCCCCCACCGGCCCCGCAGACCTCCCCCGCGAAGGCGATCCCCCACGCGGGCGAGCGGACAGGTGCCGGGATACGGGTGCGGGTCCTCCCGGCGACCGGGCGGCTCGCGGCGACCGGCCGGGTCGGGGCGATGCTGCGGCAGGCGGGCATCGATCCGGCCGGCGGGCCGGGCGGGGTCACCGTGGCGGTCACCGCGACGGTCGAGGAGGCCGTGGCGCTGCGTTCCGGGCCGGGCGACCGGTTCCTGGCGGTGTGCGACACCGTCTCGCCGTCCGGGCTGCGGGACGCGCTGCGGGCGGGCGTGCGCGCCGTGCTGCGCTCCTCCGACCTGACGCCGGAGCAGCTGGCGGCGGCGGTGTACGGGGCGTGGCACGGCGACGGCCGCGTCCCGTACTCGGCGCTGGTACAGCTGCTCGGCGGGGCGAGGGCGGCGGACCCGCCGCGCCTGACGCCGCGCCAGCAGTCGGTACTGGCGCTGATGGCGGAGGGACACGGGAACGCGGTGATCGCCCAGACGCTGTCGTGCTCCCCGCACACGGTGAAGAACACCGTGTACGAACTGATGGGCCGCCTCCAGGCCCGCACCCGCGCCCAGGCCGTGGCCTGCGCCGTCCGGTGGAGTCTCATCTGATTTCTTTGCGCCAAATAGAGGGGCTTTTCAGTCGATTAACCCCTTTGTTCACCGTGTCGTCATGCACGAGCCGTCCCGATGGATATTACTTCCTATTGACCCGGACTTTGCGGTGTCTTGGTGCACGAGGGGCCCGTGGTAGCGGGGATGGGAGGGACGGCACATGCGCGCACACGCTTCGGTCAGGACGGCTCCGCCCGCCGTCCTGACCCTCCTCGTGCTGCCCCTCTCCGTGCTGGTCCTCGTCGGCGTGCACCTGCTGGTCCTCGCCGCCCCGGCGCAGAGCCGCACCGCCGGGCCGTACGCGGGCCCCGAGGGCCAGCGGGTGCACGCACCGTCCGCCGCGCAGCAGGCGGGCGCCGGGTTACGGGAGTGCGAGCAGCACGGGGCGAGCGTCAGCGGCGCCCTGCGCGACCGCAACCGGCCCCGTACGGGCGCCCACGCGCTCCTGCCTCCGGTGTCCTCCCGCCCCGCCTGCGCCGAGGAGCTGGCGGCGGACCACCTGCGGGCGGGGCCGTGCCCCCTGCCGCACCGCGAGAGACCGCGTGCCGCGCGCTCGCTGGCCGACCTCCAGGTCTTCCGCTGCTGACGGGCGCCGACCACCAGGCCCCGTCTCATCGGTCCGACGCGCAACCGCCGCGCGCCAGGAGGAAACCCCTATGCAGCCCCTCATCGACAACGCCCGTACGTTCGGACAGCGCCCTGAGGAGTTCGCCAAACTCGCCGAGGGCCAGTCGCCCGAGGTCCTCTTCATCACCTGCTCCGACTCGCGGGTCGTCCCCGCCCTGATCACGGGCGCCCGCCCCGGCCAGCTCTTCGAGCTGCGCACCGCGGGCAACATCGTCCCCCCGTACACCTCGGGCCGCCCCACCGGCGAGGCCGCCACCATCGAGTACGCCGTGGAGGTCCTCGGCGTGCGGGACGTGGTCGTGTGCGGCCACTCCCACTGCGGCGCCGTCGGCGCGCTGGTGCGGGGCGACGACCTCAGCGCCGTACCGGCCGTGCGCGAGTGGCTGGCGCACGCCGCGCCGGAGCCGACGCCGGGGCGGCCCGACGACCCGGCCGTCGCCGACGCCGTGCAGCACCACGTCCTCGCCCAGCTCCTGCGGCTGCGCTCGTACCCGTGCGTGGAGCAGCGGCTGCGGGACGGCCGGGTGAGACTGCGCGGCTGGTACTACGAGGTGCACACCGGGTCCGTGCGGGAGCACCGCGCGGGCAGCGACACCTTCGAGTCGCTGTGATGCGGGCGAACACCGTGCCGGCCCGCTTCCCCCACCTGCGGCAGGACTTCGCCGCGTCGCTCGTCGTGTTCCTCGTCGCCGTGCCGCTGTGCCTGGGCGTCGCGGTCGCCTCCGGTGTTCCGGCCGAACTGGGGCTGGTCACCGGGATCGTGGGCGGCCTGGTCACCGGCCTGATGCGCGGCAGCAGCATCCAGGTGTCCGGGCCGGCGGCGGGCATGACCGTGCTCGTCTTCGAGGCCGTCACCGAGTTCGGCGTGGCCGCCCTCGGTGTGATCGTGCTGCTGGCGGGCCTCGTCCAGATCGCCCTGGGGGCCCTGCGGTGGGGCCGCTGGTTCCGGGCGATCTCGGTGTCCGTGGTGGAGGGCATGCTCGCCGGCATCGGCCTCGTCATCATCGCCGGACAGGTCTACGCGGCGGCCGGGGTGGAGGCCCCGGCATCCGGTCTGGGCAAGATCGCCGGCCTGCCGGGCGCGATCGTGGAGGTGGCCGGCAGCCGTACGGCCCTGGTGTCCCTCGCGGTCGGCGCGGGCACCATCGCCGTGGTCGTGCTCTGGCAGCGGCTGCCGGAGCGGGTGCGCGCGGTACCGGGCGCACTGGCCGCGGTCGTCCTGGCCACGGCCGCGACCCAGCTGCTCGGGCTGCCGATCGCCACCGTGGAGGTGGACGGGCTGCTGGGCGCCGTCCAGCCGATCGGCCTCGACGCGTTCGGCCGGCTCGGGGACGTCGCCCTGCTGGGCACGGCCCTCGCCTTCGCGCTGATCGCTTCTGCGGAGTCGCTGTTCAGCGCGGCCGCCGTGGACCGGCTGCACGACGGCCCGCGTACGCGCTACGACCAGGAGCTGATCGCTCAGGGCACCGGCAACGCGGTCTGCGGTGTGCTCGGTGCGCTGCCGATGACGGCGGTGATCGTGCGCAGCTCCGCCAACGTGCAGGCCGGGGCGAAGACGAAGGCGTCGCGGGTGCTGCACGGCGTGTGGCTGCTGCTGTTCGCCGCGCTGCTGCCCGCCACGCTGGGGCTGATCCCGCTGGCGGCGCTCGCGGGCATCCTCGTCCACGCGGGGTGGAAGCTGATCCCGTTCCGCGCGGTCGCCTCGCTGTGGCGGGCGCACCGGGGGGAGGCGCTGATCCTGGTGGTGACGGCCGTGGCGATCGTGGCGGTCAACATGTTCGAGGGCGTGCTGATCGGTCTCGCCCTGTCCGTGGCGAAGGCCGCGTGGGACGCCTCGCACATCAGGCTGACGGTCGTCGACAAGGGCGTCGGCCCCGTCCAGGCCCACCTGTCGGGGAACGCGACGTTCCTGCGGCTGCCGAAGATCCTCGACACCCTGGAGGCACTCCCCCACGACCGGCCGGTGGAACTGGACCTGTCGGGCCTGCACCACCTCGACCACGCCTGCCGCACGGCGCTGGAGAACTGGTCGGAACGTCACAGCACACTGCTCACGGCCCCGCCGAAACCCGCGGAGCCGTCGACCTTGTGACCCCACGACGGGGCCCGGCGCGCCGGGCCCCGCCCACCCGGCCACCCGGCCACCGACGGCCTTCCGGGCCCGTCAAGGCCGGACACCCTCGAGCGCGGTGCGGGACGGCGGTCCCCCACCGCGGCCGGTGCCGCCCCCGCCACACGGAGGGCGGCGTTCCATAGGGGCCGGGCGGCGGGATACGGACTGACTGGTAATCAGGACACCTCCCCCGCACGGCCGCTCGACGCCACGGCCCGGCGGCGCTCCGCGTCCGGGATGATGGGCGGTATGACGAAGCCGGACGAGCCGCTCACGGCGACCACCCCGCGCGTCGTGCGGCGCCCGGTGCTGTCGCAGCGGTGGATGGATGTGACGTTCCTGCACTGGCCGGTGCCCCCGGCCGCGGTGGCGCCGCTGCTACCGCCCGGCACGCGGCCCGACGTGCTGGACGGCTCGACGTACGTGGGGCTGGTGCCGTTCCGCATGGAGGCGGTGGCGTTCGGGCGGGGCCCCGGCCTGCCGTACCTGGGGACGTTCCCCGAGACGAACGTACGGCTCTACAGCGTGGACGACCGGGGTCGGCGCGGGGTCGTGTTCCTGAGCCTCGACGCGGGCCGGCTGCTGCCGGCGCTGGCCGGGCGGGCCGCCTTCCGCCTGCCCTACCACTGGGCGTCGGCGCGCGTCCGGCGGGCGGGCGACCGCCTCGCCTACACCGGCCGCCGCCTGACGCCGGGCCGGGCGGCCGGCTACCGCCTGGCGGTGGAGGTGGGCGACCGGCTGGACGCTCCGGACGAGCTGGAGACCTTCCTCACCGCCCGCTGGGGCCTCCACGTGGACTGGTACGGCCGGACGCTGTACCTGCCGAACGACCACCCGGCCTGGCCGCTGCACTCCGCGCGTCTCCTGCGGCTGGAGGAGGACCTGATCAGCGCGGCGGGCCTCCCCGCCCCCGAGGGCCCGCCCCTCAGCGTCCTGCACGCCCCGGGCGTCCCCGCCCTCTTCGGCGCCCCGGCGGCGGTGTAGCGGGACTGCCGGCGGTCACCCGGCCCGTGGGCGGGCACCGCCCAGGCTCTCGCGGTGCAGGCTCCGAGCTGCCACCGAGCGGCGCCGGCCCCGCCGCGCGGCGCGCCCCAGGTGGGTGGGTCCGTGGGGCGGGTGCGGGGTGCGGCTTATGCTCGGCGGGTGGACACGGCGAAGTGCACCCAGTGCGGGGCGATCGGCCTCGAACCAGGATTCATCGAGGACGACGGCGAGCACTCCAGTGGATTCGCCCGCTGGATCGCCGGGCCTCTGGAGCGCGGCTTCCTCGGCGGGGCCAAGCGGATGGGCCGCCCCCGCTGGCAGATCGACGCCGGCCGCTGCCCCCGGTGCGGCCACCTGGAGCTGTTCGCGCACGAACGGGCCTGACCCTGCGGCCGGGGAGCCGGTGCCCGTGTCCGAGGGGGTGCGGCCCGAACGTGCGGCTCGGCTCGCGTACGACGTGGGTCGGCGTGCGAGGCCCGCCCCTGGTGCTTCGCCGTGCGGCGCGGCCGCGTGGGCCGGGCGAGCCGGCGCGTCCGGGTGCCGTGGCGCCGGGATGCTCCGGGTGGAGTGGCCGGTGTGGCGGGCGGGTGGTCACAGGGCGGTCAGTGTCTGGGGGGACAGCACTTTGATCATCGTGTTGGTCCAGCGCATCTGGCGGAGCGTCCGCGGGTGGCAGTCGGTCACCAGCCCCAGCAGCGCCTCGTCCCTGGCGGCCTGTGCCGCCTGGGCCAGCATCTCCCAGTACACCGAGTTCCCCGCGGCGGCCAGGTGGAGTCGGCGCAGGTCCCACAGGAGGAGCAGGCCCGGTTCCGGGCGGTCGCCGAGCGCCTCGGCGGCCTTCTCCCGCAGGGTTGCCAGGGGTCCGGCCGGTGGGGGGCCGCCGGGGCTGTCCGGGCCGAAGAGGCGCACGTCCCGGTCGGCGGCCGTCTCGGCGAGCCGGTCGGCGTGTGCGCGCGACCAGCCGGCGAGGTCGATGGCCACGTGGCGGACCTCGTGTTCGGTGCTGTGGCGTTCGCCCGCCGCCACCAGGTGGCGGGCGAGACTCCGTTCGCCGTGGTGCAGGGCGCGCAGGGTGAGGGCGATGCCGTTCACGCGCGGTCTCCTCCGTACTCGTCCCAGGGCAGGGGGCCGGACTCGGTCACGTACGCCGACGGCCCTCCGACGGTGGTGCGGGCCCGAGGGGCGGTGCCGGGGGCGCCGTCGACCGGGGCGGACGCGGTGGTCGTGGGGGCGGGCGCCGCGGTGCCGTCGCCGCGCTCGACCAGCGTGAGCGCCGCCGCGGCCGTCTTGAACAGCGGCTGCTTGGAGACCGGGTCCCAGTCGGTGACGGTGGCCTCGTTCGCGGCCCGCCCCGGCACGCCCTCGGCGGGGCCCTGACCGGACGGCGTGTCCCAGTAGCCGTAGTGGAACGGCACGAACAGCAGGCCGGGCCGGATGGCGGTGATCCGCAGCCGCCCCCGCAGCGCGCCGCGCGCAGTGGCCACCTGGACCAGGTCGCCTTCGGCGAGCCCGTGCGCGGCGGCGTCGGCCGCGGACGCCTCCACCCACACGTCGGGCGCCGCGCCGTCGAGCTGCGGGGCGCGGCCCGTCTTCGTACGGGTGTGGAAGTGGTAGAGGGTGCGGCCGGTGGTGAGCTGGAACGGGTACCGCTCGTCGGGCTCCTCGTGCGGCGGCAGGTAGTCGGCGGCCTTCAGCATGGCCTTGCCGTCCGGGTTGAGCGCCCGGTACTCGACGGCCTCCGTCGCCGCGCCGGTGACCAGGTCCTTGCCGTACGTCTCGCAGACGTCGGGCGCGGCCCAGGTGACGCCGTCCGTGTAGAGCCGGGGCGTGCCGCGGGGGGCGCCCGTGTGGCAGGGCCACTGGATGCCGCTGCCCCCGCGCAGCCCTTCGTAGGTGATGCCGGTGTAGTCGCAGGGCCGGCCCGCGCTGCAGCGCTTCCACGCCTCGAACGCCGACTCCGGGTCGTGCCAGTCGACGAGCGGTCCTCCGTCCTTGTCGCGGAAGTCCATGCGGGCGGCGTAGTCGAGGAACACGTCCAGGTCGGCTCTGGCCTCGCCGGGCGGGTCGACGGCCTTGTCGGAGAGGTGGACGGTCCGGTCGGCGTTGGTGAACGTGCCGGTCTTCTCGCCCCAGGTGGCCGCGGGCAGGACGACGTCGGCGAGGCGCGCGGTCTCGGTGGGGAACAGGTCCTGCACCACGACGAACAGCCGGTCCTGGGCGAGGACGGAGCGGATGCGGCGCAGCTCCGGCAGGGACACCGCCGGGTTGGTGCCGCTGATCCACAGCATGCGGACGGTGCCCTGCTCGGCGTAGCGAAACATCTGCATGGCGTGGGTGGGCGGCCCGTGGTGCGGGATGGCCGACGGGTCGACGTTCCACACCCTCGCCAGGTCGGCGACGTGCTGGTCGTTCTGCCAGTTGCGGAAGCCCGGCAGGTCTCCGTCGGCGCCGCACTCGCGGGTGTTCTGGGCGGTCGGCTGGCCGTTCATCTGGAGGACCCCGGCACCGGGGCGGCCGAGCATGCCGCGCAGCAGGTGCAGGTTGTTGATCTGGACGGCGGCGGCGGTGGCCTGGTGCGACTGGTACACGCCCTGGAGGACCGTGGACAGCAGCCGGGCGGCCGTGCCGAGCACCTCGGCGGCTTCGCGGATGCGGGCGGCGGGGACGTCGCAGATCCGCGCGGCCCACTCGGGGGTGGTCCCGGCGACGCGCCGCGCCAGCTCCTCGTAGCCGACCGTGTGCGCGGCGACGTACGCGTGGTCGACGCGGTCGGTGCGGACGATCTCGTGCAGGAGGGCGTTCAGCAGGGCCGCGTTGGTGCCCACGCGGGGCGCCAGATGGACGTCCGCCAGCCGGGCCACGCGCGTGGGGCGGGGGTCGACGCACACCAGGCGCGGCGGATCGGCGCCGTCCAGCCGGTCGAGGACCCTCATCCACTGCACGGGCTGCGTCTCGGCGATGTTGTGGCCGAACAGGGCGATGGTGTCGGCGTGGTCGATGTCGTCGTACGTCCCCGGCTGGCCGTCGCAGCCGAACGACTCCTTCAGCGCCTCGGCGGCGGTCGAGGTGCACAGCCGGGTGTTGCCGTCGAGGTGGTGGGTGCCGATGCCGGCGCGGGCGATGACGGCGAGGGTGTAGTACTCCTCCAGGAAGAGCTGGCCGCTGGTGTAGAAGCCGATCGAGCCGGGACCGCGTTCCTCCAGCAGCTGCCGGGTGCGGCCGGCGATCCGGCCCATGGCCGTGTCCCAGTCGCTCTCCACGAGCCGGCCGCCCTCGCGGACGAGGGGGCGGGTGAGGCGGTCCGGTGAGGCGTTGGCCTGCCATCCGAACAGGTCCTTCGGTCCGAGCCGTCCGTGGTTGACCCGGTCCACGGCCCGGCCGCGCACCCCGACGATGCGGCCGTCCCGCACGGCGACGTCCATCGCGTCGCCGTCCGAGTGCAGGATCGACGCGGACTGCACCCAGCGCTGCACCGCCGCCTGGTCGAGGCCGTCGGCCAGGTACGTGTCGACGCGTACGGGCCAGGTGCCGCCCCGTGCGTACGGGGTGCGACCGCCCCAGGGTTCGGCGATCCGGTCGACGTGCCCACCCATGCGCGCTCCCACTCCGATCGGCGTCCTCGCGTTCCCGGCGCCCGCCGGGCCGCGGGGGCACGGGGCGCCGAGGCATCCATCGGTACCCGGTGGTGGGGGCGTCTCACGCCCGGTCGGCTCGTTCCTCCCTCTGGTGGCACACCCCCTGGCAGGGCGCGTGACCGGCTCCCCGGCGGGACGACGGCGGGCTCCCGCCTGGCGGCGGGGCGGCGCGCGTCCGCGCCCGGTGCGGCGCCTCGGGGCAGGGCGCGCGTCCGGCATCCGGCGGCGTGCGCCGGGCCCGGCGGCGCTCACCGCCCGCAGGGGCGCGGCCCGGCTCAGGGGCGGACCCGGCGGCTGCGGCGGCGGGGAGGGGGCGCCGGCCGGGCCGCGGAACGTGCGCCTGACGGTGCCTCACGTGCCGGCGGTGTCAGTGCGGCCTGCGAGGCTGGCGGGTATGACGACATGGAAGCTGCGGGACATCGAGGCGGCGCTGCGGGCCTCCTGGGCCGCCGACACCTGCTCGCCCGACGACGTGGAGCGCGCGCCGTGGACGGGGGGCAACCCGAGCCGGGGGCACTGCGACGTCACGGCGCTCGTCGTGCACGACCTGCTGGGCGGCGACCTCGTGTACGGCGAGGTGTGGCTCGGCGGAGGGCGGCTCGGCTACCACTGGTGGAACCGGCTGCCCTCCGGCGCGGAGGTCGACCTGACGCGTGAGCAGTTCCGCGACGGCGAGACCGTGACCGGCGCGCGTACGGTGGAGCGGCCGGCGGGCCGGCTGCCCCACCGCTGGGACGCGTACCTGCGCCTGCGGGAGCGCGTCGAGCGGCGGCTGGGCCCGCTGCCCGCGCCGCCCGCCGCGTAGCCGGAGCGGCGCGTCCCCGGTGCCCGGCCGGCCCACCTGCCCGCCGGGCACGCGGTCCACGCGACCGGGACGGGGCCGTTCGCGGCGGTGGTCCGGGAGTTCCCGGCGGTCCTGCCTAAGGCCCGGACGGCCCTGCGCGGGGCGGGGCCGTGGGGGGCCGGATCACCCGGCACGTCGTCCCGGCCGGGGCGGGCGAGACCGGTGGACGGGCCGGGGGCCTGGTGGACGGGCCGGGGGCCTCGCGGGCGCGGCCTCGGCACGGCCGGGGCCGGGGGCCCGGGCACGAAGCCGACCGGGCGAGCGGGCGGGGCGGCGCGCCCGGGGAGCCCGGGCCGGCTCGGTGGCGCGGGCAGGGGGCGGGCGCCCCGGGGGGCGGGGTCAGAGGCAGCAGGGCGGGGTGGGGCGGCCGCTGGTCGCGGCGCGGTACTGGAGGTCCTGCACCTCAGGATGGCGGACCACCCGGAACGGCAGCTCCACCGCCGCGGCCGTGCGCCCGTCCCGTACGGCCGCGCCGGAGACCCGGCCCGTGCGCAGCGGCACCACGACGGGCGTCGTCCCCGCCGGGACCGGCCGGCTGGTGGTGACGGCGCCGGTGGTGACGTCGAGGGTCGCCGGGCGGGTGAGGAAGGCCAGGACCTCCACCGTGTCGCGGGCCGGCTCGCTGCTCCCGCGCAGCGTCATCAGCCGGGTCTGCCCGCCGGTCGGGCGGGCGTCGGCAAGGTGGGGGCGGGCGGTGAGGTACAGCGTGTCGCGGACGATGGCGGGCCATCTGCCGGTCTTGAACCGGGTCAGGTAGTAGGAGGTGAGGTCGAGATAGGCGTGGCCGTTGTGCTGCGACGGGGCGATGTGGGTGGTCTCGGAGTAGTCGTTCCAGGTGGTGAGCTGCACCCAGTCCGCGCCGCCGGCGATGGCCCGCTCCCAGGTGGCGCGGAGCGTGCCGGTGTTCCCGGCCTCGTCGTACACACCCTGGTTGGGCCGGGCGTCCTGGACGGCCACGGGCTGCATCCAGATCTTGCCGAGGCGGTGCGCGGCGCGGGCTTGGCGGCCGGGGTCCTCCGGCGGGGTGTGGGTGCGCACCCCCCAGTCGGAGAAGCCGTGGCTGATCGGGGCGAACTCCTCGTGACTGGCGTCGAAGTCGAGGAAGACGGGGACGAACGCGGTCCGCAGGCCGTGCCGGGCGCGCAGGTCGTCGAGGACACCGGACCACCAGGCGGCGCTCCTCGCCTCCGCCTTGAAGGGGGAGACGACGAGGCGCCCGTCGGGCAGCCGGTGCGCGGCGGGGCTGCGGGCCAGCTCGGCGAGGGCGTCGGCGATCTCGCGGGGGCCCTCGGTGGTGAGGGACGCCATGTCCGGCATCAGCACGATGCGGAAGCCGGGATCCACCGCGTGGGCGGCCTCCAGCAGCATCCGGCAGCGCTCCCAGTTCCGGCCGGCGAGGGACAGCACGTCCAGGGTGAAGCCGTCGAGGCCGGCGTCGCGGGCGGTGCGCACCTCCTGCCGGAGGTTGGCCGCCTCCCAGTCGCCGTCCTGCGGGCGGACCGGCCGCGGGCGGTCGCGCAGCAGGCCGCCGTACGCGCGGTGCTTGCCGTTCTCGCCGTGCGGGGCGAGGTAGTTGCGGGCGTAGTAGTCGCGGTGGGGTTCCTCGTTGTCGAGGGAGAGCGGGTACGGGGTGAAGTAGTGCGCGAACACCATCCTGCCGCCGGCGCGCAGGGCGGCGCGGTCCGGCATGTCGAAGGGGAGCGCGGTCGTGGCGGACGCGCGGGTGTCGCCGCCGGGGCCCCCGGGTCCGTCCGTGCCGCCGCGCGGGCTGTCCCAGGCGGCGGCCAGGCCGGCGCACAGGACGGCGAGGAGGACGCCGACGGCCCCGGCGGTGAAGCCCCTTCGGCCGGTGCGGGAGCGGCGGTGGCGTCCGGCCCCGCCGCGGTGCGGTGGGGCATCCGCCCGCCGGGTGGGCGCCGCCCCGCCGTCGCGGTGCGGTCCGGCACCGCCCTGCCGCGGGCGCGGCGGCCCGGCCGGACCGGCGCCGCCTCCGCCCCGGCCGTCCCGGCCGCCCTCGCCGCCCTGTCCGTCCTGCCCGCTCTTCTCGGTACGCATCCCGGCCCCTCTCCCCCGCCCGCCGTGCGCGGCGCGCCGTACAGAAGTAGAGCGGATCGGCACGGACCGGACAACCGCCCGCCACGAACGGGGGAACGCCGGTCGGTGTGCGGGCGCGTGGGACGTACGCGGGCTCCCGGCAGGCGTTCCCGGGGCGGGGGCGGGTACGTTGGCGCGGGCGGGCACGTCGCGGCGCGCCGGAGCGTTCCGGGTACGAGGAGGAGAGCCGATGCGAGAGGCACCCAGGGCGCGGAGCGTGCTCAGCAGACTGGACCGGGCCGTGTTCGCGCAGGTGGCGAAGCGCACCTGGCCCGCGGCCGAGCCCGTGCTGCCGCGGCTGAGCCGCAGCGCGAACCGGGGCGTGCTGTGGTTCGGCATCGCCGCCGGGATGTGGGCGCTGGGCGGGGCGCGCGGCAGGCGGGCCGCGATGCGCGGGGCGGCGTCGCTGGCGCTCGCCTCCTTGACGGTGAACACGCTGGCGAAGGGCGCGGTCGGGCGGCAGCGGCCGGTGCTGGACCGGGTGCCGCTGCCGCGCCGCCTGCCGCGCCAGCCGCTGACCACGTCGTTCCCGTCGGGCCACGCCGCGTCGGCGGCGGCCTTCACGGCGGGTGTCGCCCTGGAGTCGCGGGGCATGGGCGCGGCGCTGGTGCCGGTCGCCGCCTCGGTCGCGTTCTCCCGCGTCTACACGGGCGTCCACTACCCGAGTGATGTGCTGGCGGGCATGGCGCTGGGGGCGGGTGCGGCGTTCGCGGTACGCGGGCTGGTGCCGACGCGTGATCTGGTGCCGGTGCCCGCGCGGCCGCGCGCGAAGGTGCCCGCCCTGCCGGACGGGGACGGTCTGGTGGTCGTGGTGAACCCGTCGTCGGGCGCGGGGACGCATCTGGTGGACCCGGCCTCCCAGATCGCGGCGCTGCTGCCGAAGGCGGAGGTGCTGCTGTGCGGGGAGGGCGGCGGCTCGCTGCCGGACCTGCTGGAGACCGCGGCGGCCGAGGCGGCCCGGCGGGGCGGGGTGTTCGGGGTGTGCGGCGGCGACGGCACGGTGAACGCGGCGGTGGCGCCCGCCCTGCGCAACCGGGTGCCGATGCTGGTCCTGCCGGGGGGCACGTTCAACCACTTCGCCGCGGACCTGGGGGTGGACTCGGTGGCGGACGGGTGCCATGCCCTGGCGCACGGGCACGCGGTGCGGGCCGACGTGGGGCGTGTCCGGCCGCGCGGCCGGGGGGCCGGTCGGGAGCCGGTGTACTTCGTCAACACGTTCAGCCTGGGCGTGTACCCGGAGCTGGTGCGGCTGCGGGAGCACTGGTCGCCGCGGATCGGCGGCCCGGCGGCGACGCTGCTGGGCGCCGCGCGCGTGCTGCGCACGGCGACCCCGCTGGAGGCGGAGGTGAACGGCGGGCCCCGCTCCATGTGGTTCCTCTTCGCCGGGAACGGCGTCTACCGCAGCGTGGGACTGGCGCCGCTGCGCCGCCACGACGTGGCGGACGGGCTGCTCGACGTGCGGATCGCGCAGGCCGGGCGGCTGGCCCGGCCGCGGCTGCTGGCGACGGCGGCGGGCGGGCTCGCCCGTACGCGCCTGTACGCGGCGGCCCGCACGACGGGGCTGAGCGTGGCGAACCTGCCGGCGGGCACTCATATGGCGTACGACGGGGAGGTCGTCCCGGCCGGTCCGGAACTGGTGATCGACAAGCTTCCGGAGGCGCTGACCGTGTACCGGCCGCTCACCGACTGAACCGGGCGGCGGCGGGCGGGCCGAGGGTGCGTACCGCGTCCACGATCAGGTCCCAGTACGCGTCCACGTCCACGTCCACGCCGACGTACGCGTTGGGGCGGGCCCCGGTGACGCCGTCGAGGTCCACGACGGTGGCGCCGCGCGTGTGGGTGCCCGTCAGCTCGACGGCGACGGGCGCGTGGACGAGGGTCACCAGGTCCGGGGCGACGAGGTGGGCGACGGTGAGCGGGTCGTGCAGGGGCGGGGCGCGAAACCCGTACACCTCGCGGTAGGTGCCGGCGAACCAGGTCAGCAGCTCGGCGCAGACGTGGGCCAGGGGCGTGCCGAGGTCCCGGACGCGGGCGACGACCTCGGGGGTGGCGAGCGCGCGGTGGCTGACGTTGAGGCCGATCATGGTGATGTGCAGTCCGCTGCGGAAGACCACGTCCGCGGCCTCGGGGTCGGCGAGGATGTTGAACTCGGCGGCGGGCGTGCGGTTGCCGCGGCCGGTGGAGCCGCCCATGAGGACGATCCGCCCGACCCTGGACGCCGCGAGGTCCGGGTGGGCGAGCAGGAAGGCCGCGATGTTGGTGAGCGGCCCGGTCGGGACGAGGGTGACGGGCGCGGGGTGGGCGCGGAGCGTGTCGTGGAGGAACGTCACCGCGTCGCGGCCGTCGAGCGGTACGGCGGGAGCGCCGAACGCCGGTCCGTCCAGTCCGGACGCGCCGTGGATGTCGGGGGCGGTGATGCCCCGGCCCCGCAGGGGTTCGGCCATGCCGGCGGCGATCGGAACGCCCCGGATCCCGGCGGCGGTGCAGACGCGGCGGGCGTTGCGGGTGGTCTTCTCCACGGTCTGGTTGCCGGCCACCGTGGTGATCCCCAGCAGCTCGACACCGGGATGAGCTGCGGCGAGCAGGATGTTGAAGGCGTCGTCGTGCCCCGGGTCGCAGTCCAGGATCACGGGGATGGGCATGGGCTCTCCTGAAGATCCGTCGAGTAGGCCGAAAAGCACCGTTCGTCAACCTTGCCAACCCCCAGGGGCGCTCCTACATTCAACCCGTCGGTAACACCCGCGAGTAGGTATGGCGGTGCCACACCGCCCGCGGTCGCTCTCCGCTCACTTCTTCCCGCGCACCGCCGCGTCCCCCGGCGGCCCGCCTTCGAGCAGGTCTCCCGCTCCATCGACATCCGTGGCCGTCGGTCACCGCGGCCGTGGACACCAAGAGAGGGGATTTCTCATGAGACAGCCACCCGAGACCCACGCGGACGACGTCGTCGGCCGGATCCGGTGGAAGCGCTTCGCCGCACTGTCCGTGCCCGGCGTCGCCCTGACCGCCGCGCTCGGCGTCGCCCTGTCGAGCGGGGCGCTCGCGGCCTCCTTCGCCGTGTCGGGGCAGCAGTTCAAGGTGTCGGCGGACCGCCTCACCGGCGAGGGGTTCGCACAGTACGGGAGCATCGACACGAACGCCCGCGAGGAGCTGCTGCCGGTGGCGGTCACCGCCATCCGCAAGGCCGAGCTGCACAACCTGTGCCAGTCCGTCGTCACGACGCTGCCGGTCGTCGGGGACATCTCGCTGAACCTGACGGCCGGGAAGAAGAAGCCGGTCGAGGCCACGGGCCTGTTCGTGGACGCCACACAGCTCTCGGGCGACGCGGGCTTCAACAACATCGAGATCGGCCGCGACGCGTCCACCCTGGACAAGGGGCCCGAGGGCGCGCAGGGCATGCAGGACCTGTTCGGCCAGCAGGCGGACGACGTGACGATCACGGGCCTCCAGCAGGTGGCGTGGGCGACGAACGCCGGGACGTTCAAGCTGTCCGGCCTGAACATGAGGATCACCAAGGGCAAGAAGGAATGCTTCTGACATGCCGTCCACGGCGGACGGGACGACGCACCGGGCCGTGTACGGCCCACGGGCGCGATGGCGCCGGTGGCGCAGGGGGCGGCCCTTCTGGGGAGGGCTGCTGACCGTGCTGGCAGGGGTCGAGATCTGCGCGATCCCCCTGGCACCGCTTGAGGTGATGCTCCACCAGGGCATCGCCGGAGTCCCCTCCGTGCTCCTAGGAATTGTCATGGCCATGCTCGGCATCTCGGTCTGGGTGTCCCCGCAGTACCGCGCGCTCGCGGGCGTGGTCACCACCCTGATCGCGGCGGCGGCGCTGGTCATGTCGAACCTCGGCGGATTCCTGATCGGCACCCTCGCGGGCATCGTGGGCGGCGCCATGATGTTCGCCTGGCAGCCGGTGACGCCCACGCGCCCCGCCGGGTCCGCTCCCCGGGCGGAGCCCGCTCCCCCGCACGCCGGCGCCCCGGAACACCCCGCCGGGGCGTGACCCGGCCCCGCCCACCAGGCGCGGCCACCCGATCGACGACCACCTGACGCAGGCATCCGGCGACGGGGCCGTACCCCCGGCCCCGTCGCCGACCGCGACCCGGCACACCGCGGCGCCCCACCCCTGCGCCGCCGTACCGCCGTGTCCCCGTCCCACCCTCAGGACGTACCGCCGCAACCGCCGACCCCGCTCGCCCCGCCGCCTCCGCCGGGCCCGTCCGCCCGCGGTGGCCGTCCTCCGCTCCGCCGCCGGGCGCACACCGCCCCCCCGCCACGCTCACCGGCCCCGGCACCGCCCGCACCCCCGCGCGCGGCCGGCGCCGCTCACCGCACGACGGCCCGACCGCTCCCGGCCCCGCCGCCCACGCGGTCGGCACCGCTCTGCGCACCCTCCCGGGCCCCCCACCCCACAACGGCGTGACGCCCCGTCACCCCATCCCCCGAAGGAGATCACCCCCATGGCACCCTCCACCACCCGCAAGGCTCTCTCCCTGGGCACCGGCCTGGCCGCCGCCGGCGTCCTGCTCTTCACCGGAGCCACCGCCACCGCCGCGCAGGGCGCCCCGGCCCTCGCCGGCTCCACCACCGTCACCCCCGCCGGGCACGGCTTCAAGGCCACCCTCAGCGGCAAGGCGACCTTCAAGGCCGGCGCAGTGACCGTCAGCTGCTCCGTCTCGTCCTCCACCGGCACGGTCCCCGCGGCCCCCGGCAACCACAACGCGGCCGGGCCGGTCTCCAGCGCGATCACCCCGCCGACCTTCTCCTCCTGCACGACGAGCATGCCGGGGGTCGGCGCCACCGTCACCGCCGGCGGCGGGTGGACCGTCTCCATGCAGCACGGCGCCCCCGTCGTCGCGTCGTTCACCCTCCCCGCGGGCGGCCTCGTCGTGAAGACGTCCGGCATCGCCAGCTGCACCGTCACGGCGGCGCCGACCGCGCCCGCCACGACGAGCGGCACCTGGACCAACGGCGCCCCGTCGTCGCTGGCCTTCAGCAACTCCCAGGTGCCCGTCAAGGTCGTCGGCGGCTTCGGCTGCCCGACCAGCGCCACCACGTCGTCCTTCTCCGCCACCTACCTGGTGGCGGACACGACGGACCCGGCGCAGCAGATCACGGTCGCCGGGTGACCGCCGTCCCGCCGGCGGAGCGCCCCGGGCGCTCCGTCGGCGGGGCACACACCGGCGCGCGGCACGGCGGTCCGTCCGCCGTGCCGCGCGCACACGTGCACCGCGCGCACACGTGCACCGCGCGCACACGTGCACCGCGCGCACACGTGCACCGCCCGGCCGCGGGCGGGGCTCTGCCCGAGGGGCTTATCCGACGGGGATACCGGCCCGCTCCGCCCCGACGGTCCCGGCCGCCCCGACGGCCCCCGCCGCCCCGGTCACGCCCGCCGCCTCGGCACCCCCCGGAGCGGGCACCGGGGCGCCCTGCGCGGGCACGACGGACGGCGCCGTCAGCAGCGAGTCGTCCTCGGGCCGGGCGCCGGGCAGCCGGTGGCGGGCGGCCACGAGCGCGGCGTCGATGTCGCGCGTACCGGTGGAGACGCACAGCGTGTAGGCCACGTCCTCCAGGCGCTGGCGCACCTGCGGACCGCCGTTGCGGGCGTCCAGCTTGCTGAGCGCGGTGTACTCCTCGACCAGCTTCGTCAGAACGGCAGGGTGGGCCATCAGCACGACACGTCTCCTCTCGTACGGCCAGGGGACGTCCGTCTACCCGGCGCCCCCGCCGTCACACCCGGTTCCTTCGCCGCCCGTGGGGGTCAGGTGAGCAGCAGCCGGCCCGCCGCGTCGCCGTGGGTGCGGTGGGGATGGGGGAAGGACGCCGGCGGACGTGCTGTCGCCGACAGGCGCAGTTCGATGATCGAGCGGACCGTGGGCCACTCCTCGTGGAGGACCGAGTAGAAGGCCGTGTCGCGGACCACCCCGTCCAGGCCCCGCGAATGGGCGCGGCGCACCCCCTCGCAGGTCGCCCCGAGCCGTTCGATCGCCGCGCGGGAACGGGTGTTGCGGGCGTCGGCGCGCAGGGTGACCCGGCGCACGCCCCACGTCTCGAAGGCGTGGCGCAGCATCAGCAGTTTCGCCTCCGCGTTGGCTCCGGTGCCGCGCGCGGAGCCGGTGATCCAGGTGTTGCCGATCTCGGCGGCGTCGGGCACGGCGGTGAGCGGGTCGCCGTACGGGACGCCGGTGGCCGGCGGCCACACGACGGGGCCCCGCCAGTAGTCCAGCTCCAGGAACCGGGTCGAGCCGACCACTCTTCCGTCGGCGGGGGTGACCAGGGCGAACGGCAGTGCCCGGCCGGCCGCCTGGTCGGTCAGCGCGCGGCCGATGTAGTCGTGTGCCGCCTCCAGGCCGTCCGGCACCGGGGTGAAGGCGTACGCGGCGCGGTCCTGCGCGCCGGCCCGGGCGAGGCCCTCCGCGTGGCGCATGGCCAGCGGCTCCAGGCGCACGGCGCGCCCGGCAAGGACAACAGGTACTGGCACGGATCCTCGGGTCTTCCAGGAGCAGGGGGTCTCCCGCGCTGGCAGGGCGGCGCGCGAGTGAGGGGAGGTTCCCGCCCTGCCGGGACCGTCCGCGTCACTGGAGGTGCACGGGCGGACGGACCGCTTCGGCACGGGGCGAGGAGGACAGTATGCAGCCCGCGCCCCTCCCAGAACAGAACCCCGCACGAACCTCCGCACACGCCCGGGTGAAACCCGGTAGCACCGCGCTCACCAGCGGTTACGCGCCGCTTCACCGGCCGCCGGGCGCGGCGTCCGGCGTGCCGCCGCCGCACGGGGGAGCCGGGCTCTCGGACGCCCGGCGGGCCGGCCGGCGAGACGTCTGACGGTGGGGCGTCTGACGGTGGGGCGGCGAGGCGGGCGGGGGCCGAGGGCCGACGGGTCTTCGGACCTGCGGGCCTTCGGGGCCGGTACGGCTGGTACGGCCGGTCGGCCGGTGTGGCTTCACCGGGCCGGTGGCCGGTCGGCCGGTGGGCCGGGCGGCCAGTGGGCTGGGCGTCGCTCTACGGGGCCGGGGGCCGGTCGGCCGGTGTGGCTCTACCGGGCCGGGGGCCGGTCTGCTCCACTGGGAGGCGTCAGCCGCCGCGGTCGGCGCGGTGCGCACCGGCCACGGGAGCCGTCCATGACCCCCTCTGCCCACCGCCGGCCCCGGACGGTGCTCGCCATGGAGCCCCGCGTCCGCGACGCGCTGTTCGACGCGGCGGCGCGGCGGCGGCTCACCGCCGTCGCGGCCACCGACCCGGCCGTCGCCGTACGGGACTTCACCGCCCCCGAGCACGCGGCCGCCCTCGCCGGGGCGGAGGCGCTGCTCACCGGCTGGGGCTGCCCGCCCCTGACGGAGTCCGCGCTGGAGCGGGTGCCCCGGCTGCGTACCGTCGTGCACGCGGCGGGGTCGGTGAAGCACCATGTGACCGACGCCTGCTGGCAGCGGGGGATCACCGTCGCCTCGGCCGCCGCGGCGAACGCGCTGCCGGTCGCCGAGTACACGGTCGCGGCCGTCCTGTTCGCGGGGAAGCGGGTGCTCGACGCGCAGCGCGCCTACCGGGAGCGGCGCGGCCGGGTCGACGCTCCGGCCCTGCTCGCCGGCGCGGGCAACTTCCGCCGCACCGTCGGGGTCGTGGGAGCGTCCCGGGTCGGCCGCCGGGTGATCGAGCTGCTGCGCCCGTACGACCTGCGGGTGCTGCTGTACGACCCGTACGTGACCGGGGAGGAGGCGGCCCGGCTCGGGGTGCGGGCGGTGGACCTGGACGAGTTGGCGCGCGCCGGCGACGTGGTGACCCTCCACGCGCCGGAACTGCCCGGGACGCGCCACCTGTTCGACCGGGCGCGGCTGGCGCTGATGCCGGACGGGGCGACGCTGGTCAACACGGCGCGCGGTTCGCTGGTGGACACCGAGGCGCTGACACGGGAGCTGGTGGCGGGGCGGCTGAGCGCCGTCCTGGACGTGACGGAGCCCGAGGTGCCGCCGGCCGGCTCGCCCCTGTACGACCTGCCGAACGTGCTGCTGACGCCGCACGTGGCCGGTTCGCTCGGCAACGAGCTGGGCCGCCTCGCGCACACCGCGCTGGACGAGCTGGAGCGGTACGGACACGGCCTGCCCTACGCCGGGCCGGTACGGCCGGGGGACCTCCCCCGGTCGGCGTGACCCGGCCGGTGTCCCCGGCCCGCGCGAGCCGTTCGGTACGACGAGACGGGCCGGTCCGGCCGGCCCGACCCGGCAGCCGGGGCCCGGTCGGCGTGCCCGGCCGTCCTCCGGGACCGCGGCGGGTACCGGGGCCCGCAACCCCCGGCGCCGTGCCTCGTTCCCACGTCGACCGCCCCAGGGCAGCGACCGTGAAGGAGAACCCCCGTGCCGTCCCGCAGCCGTCCCCGTCCCCGTCCGCCCCTCGCCCCGCGGGCGGCGCGCCTCCTCGCCGCCCTGCTGGCCGCCCTCCTCGCCGTGGCGGGTCCGGCCGCCGCCCCGGCGGGGGCCGTGGCCGGAGGCCCCGTGCTGGACGCCGACTTCCCCGACCCGGACGTCGTGGAGGCCGACGGCACCTACCACGCCTACGCCACCAGCACGCACGGCAGGCACGTCCAGCACGCCGCCTCCACCGACCTGGTCCGCTGGAGCGTCGCGGCGGACGACGCCCTCCCGGTCCCCGGCGCGTGGGTGGCCGAGGAGCCGGCGCGGGTGTGGGCCCCGGAGGTGTTCGACAACGGCGCCGGCTTCACCCTGCTGTACACCGCCCACGACCGGGCGAGCGGCAGGCAGTGCGTCGGCGCGGCCCTCGCCGGCACGCCGGAGGGCCCCTTCCGGCCGGTCGGCGACGGCCCGCTGGTGTGCCCCGTCCAGGACGGCGGCGCCATCGACGCCGCCTCCTTCACCGAGGGCGGGCAGCGGTACCTGCTGTGGAAGAACGACGGCAACTGCTGCGGCCTGCGCACCTGGCTGCACCTCCAGCCCGTCTCGGCGGACGGCACCCGCACCACCGGGCCCGCCGTCCGGCTCCTCACCCACGACCTGCCGTGGGAGGGCCGCGTCGTCGAGGCCCCGACCCTCGTCAAGCGGTCCGGCCGGTACGTGCTCCTGTACTCGGCCGGCCACTACGGGGGCTCCGGCTACGGGACCGGCCACGCCGTCGCGGACCGGCTCACCGGCCCGTACACGAAGGCGACCGCCCCCCTCATGAGCACCGAGTCGTTCGCGGGGGCCGTGCGCGGGCCCGGCGGGCAGGACGTGGTGACCGGGCCGGACGGCCGGGACCGGATCGTCTTCCACGGCTGGGACGCCGGCCGGAAGCGCCGCTTCCTGTACGTCGCCCACCTCGGCTGGGCGGACGGCCGCCCCGTCGTCCGGGGCAGCAGGGTCCGCCACGAGGCGGAGGCGGCCCGGGTGCACCGCGCCGTCGTGCGGGAGGCCGCGGGCGCGCACGGCGGGCGGGCGGTCGGGTACGTCGACCACGACGACAGCCATGTGGAGTTCCGGGTGTTCGCCGCGTCGGCCGGGACGCACACCCTGGCCGTGCGGTACGGCAACGGCTCGCTCGACGCCGGGGGCTCGCCCGCGGCGGCCACGCACGAGCTGTACGTCAACGGCGCCGATGTCGGCGCGGTCGCCTACCCGTACACCGGCTGGGACCACTGGCGGACCGCGGAGCGGCCGGTGGTGCTGCGCGCCGGCTGGAACACCGTCCGCCTGGCGAAGGGCGAGTGGTACGCGGAAGTCGACTGCGTGGACGTGGGCTGACGGGCGGCGGGGCAGGGGCACCCGCCGGGCCGTGCGGGCGGCGTGCCATGGGCGGCGGCCCGCCGGGCGGCGCAGGGGCCGCCGTCCGGCGTGCGGTCAGCCCCACCGCTGGCGGTCGGTGCGGTCGCAGCGCAGCGTCCGCAGCCCCGCGCCGCTGTCGTCCAGGCACCGGCCGGTGGCCCGGCTGCGCACCTCCACGGACTCGTCGTCCCACACCGTGATCCGCCATTCCTGGGCGGCCGGCCGGTCCGGGGCGCACCGGACGGCCCGCGGCCCGGCGGCGGTGTCCTCCAGGCACCGGCCGGTGGCGTGGTTGGCGAGCCGGCGGTGGCCGTCGGTCTCGGCGTGCGCCGTCCACCACTGGTAGCTCATGCCGTTGCATTTGAAGGTGCGCAGCCTTTCGTCGAGGCTGTCGTCGAGGCAGCGGCCCGTCTGCCGGCTGACGAACACCCGGCGGAGGCGGGACGGTTCCACCGACCGGCCCGCGTCCACCTCGCCCGCCGCCTCCGCCGCGGGCCGCCCGCCGGGCGCGGCCGGGGCGCGGTACGAGGCCGCCAGCGCCGTCAGGAGGGCGCCCGCCACGATTCCGGACACGGCCCCGGCGGCCGCCCACGCCCACCGCCGCGGCGGGCGGCCCGGAGCGGGGCCCGGCACCGGACCCGACTCGGGCTCCCCGGCCGCCCCGCCGGGCGCCGGCCCGCCCTCGGCCGACCGGGCCGCCGGGTCGGTGCCGTGCGCCGCCGGAGCCGGGTCCCCGGGGCCGGCCGGCCGGCCCTGGGCGTGGTCGGCCGCCTCCCACAGGGCCCGGTACCCGGCCGGGTCGGCGCCGAGCGCCCGGCACAGGTCCCGCACCACGGGCCAGGGCGGGACGGTGCTGCCCCGGAAGTACCGGGACAGCGACGAGTCGCTGATCAGCACCTCCCGCTCCAGGGCCCGCAGGGTCCGCCCCGAGCTCTGCTGCAACTCCCGCAGGGCGGCGCCGAGCCGCTGCGCCGGGGTGCCCTGCCGTACCCGCTCGCCCTCCGCCATGGCTCCCTCCTCCGCGGGGGTCCCGCGCCCCGCATCACCGTCCCGCGTTCCGGGACGAGCCGGCACCAGCGGGTCAGAACCCTAGGGATCACCCGTCACCACGGCAAACGGGACACCCGTGCGAAGGGTGACGAGGGGCGGGACGCGGGAGTGCGGGTCAGTCGCGACCCGCGTGCGCGGGCGGGACGTGGGTGGTGCGGAGCGCCTCCTCGGCGCGGGAGAGGAGCGCGGCCAGGGCGATGCTGTCGGTGGTGGTGGCGGGGACGGTGCAGGCGTGCGCGCCGGCCACCGTCCCGAAGACGGCCGACTCGTAGGGCGGGTGGCCGGTGAGGCGGCCGTAGAGGTAGCCGGCGGCGAAGGCGTCGCCGGCGCCGTTGGAGTCGACGACGGGCGAGGGCGGCGCGGCGGCGGGGATGTGGGTCAGCCGGCCGTCCGCCAGCAGGTGGGCGCCCTTGGCCCCCGCGGTGGCGATGACCTCGCGGGCGCGGCCCGCGGCGGCGATGCCGCGCAGGGTGCGCTCCGGGTCGTCGAGGGCGGCGGCGGAGAGGAAGACGATGTCGGCGGTGTGGGCGAACTGCGCGTGGTAGGGGTTCTCGCCGTCCCAGTCGTGCAGGTCGGTGGAGAGGGTGACCCCGGCCGACCGCAGCACCGGCAGGGCGTGGGCGCAGGGCTGCGTGATGGAGACGTGGGCGTGGCGGCTCGCGGAGGCGAGGGTGCGCACCGTGTCGGCGGGGAGGCGGTCGGTGTCGCTGCCGCGCGTCGCGTCGTACAGGGAGAGCCTGCGCCCGTCGGGGCCGACGAGGTTGACGGCGCGCTTGGTGCCGGCCGGCTGCGGGATCGCGGTGAGGGGGATGCCGTGGTCCCGGTGGAAGGCGCGTACGAGGTCGCCCTCGGGGTCGTCGCCGAGCAGGTCCAGGTGGTGGGTGCGCAGTCCGAGCGCGTGCAGGCCCAGGGCGACGAAGTCGCCGGTCTGTCCGGCGCGGGTCCGGATGCCGGGCCGGATCATGTAGCTGTCGGCGAACGGCAGGGGGAGCTCGGGCACATGGACGATCGTGTCGACGCCTGCGCCGCCGAGGACGAGGACGTCGATGTCCGGGGAGTCGGTCACGGGGGTTCCTTCGGGGTGGCGGGTAGCGGACGGGCCGGATGCCGGGGTGCGGGGCCGGGGCGGTGTGCCGGGGGCGGGCTCGCGGTCCCGTCCCTGGCGGCAGGGTAGTCGCCGGTGGCGGGGCGCGGAGGCGGGTTTCTGACACGGCGTTCGCCGGGGCGCGGGCGGGGCAGCTTTCCGGGGACGACGGGCACGGGCCGGACGGTGGGGGTGGCGTGGCGTGGACGGGGTCGTGAGCGGGAGGGGCGGCGGGAGCGCCGGATACGGGCACGGGGCGGACGGGCGGGGGTGGCCTGGCGTGAGCGGGGTCGGGGGCGGCGGCCGGGGCGCCGGGAGGCGGTCGTGGTGGCGCGGGGTGCTCGTCGCGCTGCTGGCGGGCGCGTTGGCGGGGGCGGGGCTGGCCGCGCCGCCCGCCGCCGGGGCGGCCGGGCGGGCGGCGCCCGTGGCGCCGGAGGCGCCGGAGGCCCGTGCGGTGGCGGCGGGGGTCGGGTACCGGGTGCTGGACAAGGCGTCGCCGCGCGGCACCGCGCGGGTGCACCTGCTGTCGGTGGACCTGAGCGACGCCCGGGTGTCGGTGGAGCTGCTGTATCCGGGGGCGGTCGCGGCGCGGGCGCCGCTGTCGGCCCTGGCGGACGGCGCGGGCGCGGTCGCGGGGGTGAACGGCGACTTCTTCCACCTGTCGGAGGCTCAGCACCCCGGTGTGCCGGCGACCGGCGCCCCCGTCGGGCCCGCGGTGGCGGGCGGCCGGGCGCTGAAGGCGGCGGTGCCGCGCGGCCAGCGGTTCGGCCCGGCGCTGCCGCCGGGCGCCAACACCCGCATGGTGCTCGGCGTCGACGGCGAAGGGCGCGCCCGGCTGGGCGAGTTGGCGCTGTCGGGCGAGGTGCGCGGGCCGGACGGGCCGCTGGCGCTGGGCGGGCTCAACCAGTACGCCCTGCCGGTCGGCTCCGTCGGCGTGTTCACCCGCGACTGGGGGTCCGTCTCGCGGCTGCGCGCGACCTGCGGCACGGACACCGACCGGGCCGCGCCGTGCAGTGCGGAGACGTACGAGGTGCGGGTGCGCGGCGGGCGGGTCGCGGCGGTGGCGGACGCTCCGGGGGCGGGGGCCATCCCGGCGGACACGCAGGTCCTCGTGGGGCGCGAGGCGGGCGCGCGGTGGCTGCGGGCGCTGGCGGTGGGCGACCCGGTGGAGGTGCGGTACGGGCTGGTGCCGGTCGGGGCGGCGCCGGGGGTGGTGTTCCGGTCCGCGGTGGGCGGGTACCCCGTGCTGCGGGGCGGTCAGCCCCTGCCGGGGATGGACGGTGTGACCGCCGCGGTGCGCTCGGCGGCGGGCGTCGCCGACGAAGGGCGGCGGCTGCTGCTGCTCGCGCTGGACGGCGGGCCCGGCTTCCGCAGCGGCCTGACGGTCGTCGAACTGGCCGGGCTGCTGCGGGAGCTGGGCGCCTCGGACGGGGTGAACCTGGACGGGGGCGGCTCGTCGACGCTGGTGGCCCGTACGGACGGCGCCGCCGCGGTCCGGGTGCTCAACCATCCCAGCGGCGGCGCGGAGCGGGCGGTGCCCAACGGGATCGGCGTCTTCGTCCGCCCGTGAGCACGGGCTCCGGGGCCGGGGCGCCGGACGGTCGGGCGGCCCGTGCCCGGGGCGCGTGAAGGGGCCGGGGCGGCGGCGCGGTGGCCGGGGGGCGGCCGGTGTGCTAGGGCTTGACGCTGCTGACCACGTCGGCGGTGGCGGAGACCCCGTCGTAGATGGTCGGCGCGAGGCTCGTACCGGCGAGGAAGAACCCCAGGAGCCCGCAGACCACCGCGTGGGAGAGCTTGAGGCCGCCGCTGCGCAGGAAGACCACCGCCAGGATCAGCAGCAGCAACACGACGGAGATGGTGACGGCCATGTCTCGTCCTCCTCGGCCCGGTGCCGTACGGGTCGTACGGCGTTCGGCGGCCAGTCTGGCCCAGCGGCGGCGCCGGACGGCCGTACGGCGCGTGGGCCGAACGGGTACGAATCACCCCGGACCGGGCAGGGCTCAGGCGGGGGTCCCGGTCCTCGCGGGCTCCTTGCCGGGCACGGCGCGCGGAGCGGTGGCGCCGGGCGGCGGGGCGGCGAGCGAGGACCAGTGCACGGTGCGGTCGCACCAGCGGTCCAGCAGCACGCGGTCGTGGCCCACCGCGAGGAGCCCGGCGGCGTGCTCGCGGCGGTACTCCTCGACGACGGAGACCAGCGCGGCCGTGGTGGAGGCGTCCAGCATGGCCGTCATCTCGTCGCACACGAGCCAGCGCGGCCGGAGGACCAGGGCGCGGGCCAGGCAGGCGCGCTGGAGCTGCCCGTCGCTGACCTCGTGGGGGCGGCGGGACAGCAGGTCCTCCGTGAGACCGACGCGGGCGGCGAGTTCGGCCGTACGGGCGGGGGCCTCGGCCCGGCGGCCGGTGGCGCGCAGCGGCTCGGCGATCAGGTCCCGCAGCCGCAGCCGGGGGTCGGCGGAGAGGCGGGGCTGCTGGAAGACCACGCCGATCGAGGTGCGCAGCGCGCGGGGCGCCCGGTGGCGCCAGCCGGGTACGGGCCGGCCGTCGACGGTGACACGGCCCGCGTCGGGGCGGTGCAGAAGGGCGGCGACGCGGGCGAGGGTCGACTTGCCGCAGCCGCTCGGGCCGAGCAGGCCGACGGCCTCGCCGGGGGCGACGGTGAGCGACACGTCCCGGAAGACCGGGGCGCGGCGGTCGTATCCGGCGGTGAGGGAGTGGAGTTCAAGCACGGGCGGTCTCCTCGGCGGACGGGGCCGGGGCGGCGGGGCGGGCTCCGGCGGGCCCGTGCGCGGTGGACCCGGCGACGGTGGACCCGGCGGCGGCAGGCCGTGCAGCGGCGGACTCGGCACCGGACGACTCGGCACCGGACGGCTCGGCACCGGACGGCTGGGCGCCGGGCTGCTCGGCGCCGGACGGCTGGGCCCCAGGGGGCTGTGCCGCGGCGGAGGGGGCCGCGGCCGGGTCGGCAGCGACGGAGCGTGCCGCGGACTGCCCGGCCGGGACGGGACCGCCCGTGGCGGCGCCGGGCGTGGCGGCGCCGGGCGTGGCGGGGTGGTGGCAGGCGACGCCGTCCACCAGGGGCGGCAGGGCCCGGCAGGCGTCCGTCCGCGCGGTGCAGCGGGGGGCGAAGGCACAGCCCTCCGGCAGGGCGCCCAGCTCCGGGGGCATGCCGGCGACCGGGGTGAAGTCGCGCTCCGGCAGGGCGGCGAGCAGGCCGCGCGCGTACGGGTGGCGGGGGCCCTCGGCGCCGAAGAAGCGCGCGGCGTCCGCCACCTCCACGATCCGGCCCGCGTACATGACGGCCACCCGGTCCGCGATGCGCTCCGCCGCCGCCAGGTCGTGGGTGATCAGCAGCAGGGCCCGGCCCTCGTCGGCGTGGCGCCGCAGCTCGTCGACGGTCCGCTCCACCAGGTCGCGGTCGAGGCCGGTGGTCGGCTCGTCGGCGAGCAGCAGCGGCGCGTCACCGACCAGGGCCAGGGCGGTGGCCGCCCGCTGGGCCTGGCCGCCGGACAGCTCGTGCGGGTGGTGGTCGAGCAGCTCCGGGGGGAAGGAGACGCGCCGCGCCGCAGCGACCGCCGCCGCGCGCAGTCGCGCCCTCGGGGTGCCGGTCAGCTCGCGCAGGGTCTCCTCCAGCTGGGCGCGCACCGTGCGCACCGGCGTCAGGTGGGCCGCCGGGGACTGCGGTACGAGACCGACGCGCCGCCCCCGTACGGTGCGGGCCAGGGTGCGCTCGTCGGCGGCGAGCAGGTCGATGCCCGTGCCGGGCGCGCCGTCCCCGCCGGCCAGGACGGCGGTGCCGGCGGTCTGGGCGTTGCCGGGGAGCAGGCCGAGCAGCGCCGAGGCGAGGACGGACTTGCCGCATCCGCTCTCGCCGACGAGGGTCAGGCACTCCCCCGCCGCGAGGTCGAAGCCCACGCCGCTGACGGCCGCGACGTGGCGGCCGCCGCGCATCCGGAAGCGGACGGAGAGGTCCCTGACGGACAGGACGGGGGTCACAGCATCAGCTCCGATCGGCGACGCGGATTGAGCCGTTCCCGCCAGGCGCCGGCGAGTCCCGCGATGGCCAGGGTCGGGACGATCAGGAACAGCCCGGGGAAGAGCGTCGGCCACCAGTCGCCGGCGAGCAGCGAGCCGCGCGCGCTCTGCACGAGGTTGCCGAGGCTCGCCTGGTGGCTGGGGAGCCCGAGGCCGAGGAAGGAGAGCGCGGACTCGTGCCACATCGCGTGCGGCACCATCAGCACCGCGGCGAGGCCCGCCTGCGGCAGGACGGCGGGCAGCAGGTGGCGGACGGTGACCCGGAGGCGGGACGCCCCGCCGGAGACGGCGGCGTCGATGTACGGGCGGGAGCGCAGCGACAGCACCTCGGAGCGGACGATCCGGGCGGTGGAGAGCCAGTGCGTGATCGCGACGGAGGCGATCACGGGCCACACGCCGGGCCGGAACATGGCGACGACGAAGATGCCGAGCAGGAGGTGCGGGACGGAGGCGAAGGTGTCGACGGCCCGCATGACCAGCCGGTCCGCCCAGCCGCCGAGGGCGGCGGCGGCCGCGCCGACCGCCGTTCCGACGACGGTGGCGACGAGCGCGGCGACGAGTCCGACGAGCAGGGAGACACGCAGTCCGTACACGCAGCGCAGCAGCAGGTCGCGGCCCAGGTCGTCGGTGCCGAACGGGTGCGCGAGGGAGGGCGGCGTCAGCCGCTGCGACAGGTCGACGGCCTGCTGGTCGAGCTGGGCCAGCGGCGGTACGAGGAGTACGGCGAGGACGACGGCGAGGGTGACCGCGGCCGAGGCGGCGACGCGGACCCGGCGGGTGGAGCGGCGCGTGCGGCCGTGCGACCGCCACACGGGGGCGCCGGACGCGCGGGCCGGTACGGGCTCCCCGGGCGGGTCGGCGGGTGCCTCGGGGGCCTCGGCCTTCCGGACGGACGTCTTCCGGACGACGCCGGGGTCCGGCGCGGCCGGGGCCGGGGCCGGCCGCCCGTCCGTGCCGGTCTCTTCGCCGCGCCGGGGCGCGGCGGGGGTCTTCCGCGTCCCCGGCGCGGCCGGGTCGGTCGCCCCGCCCTGCGCCGTCGGGGCGGGCGCGGCACCCGGCGGGGCCGGGGGCCCGGCCGGGTCGGCGGGGCGGGGGGTGCGGTCAGCCATGGAAGCCCACCCTCGGGTCGGCGAGGCCGTAGAGCAGGTCGGACAGCAGGTTGCCGAGGAGCACCGCGGCGGTGGCCAGGACGGTGAGCGCGGCCAGCAGCGGGAAGTCCACGGACGTGGCCGCGGTCACGGTCGCGGCGGCGATGCCCGGCCAGCTGAACACCGTCTCCACCAGCAGGGCGCCCGTGATCAGTTCGGGTACGCGGGAGCCGACGAGGGTGAGGACCGGGAGCAGGCCGGAGCGCAGGGCGTGGCCCACCAGGACGGTGCGCTCGCTCAGCCCCCGCGCGCGGGCGCCGCGCACCGGGTCCTCCTCCAGCGCGTCGGCGACGCCCTGCCGCACGTACAGCAGGAACCAGGGCAGCTGGGAGAGGCCGAGGACCAGGGCGGGCAGGACCAGGTGGCCGGCGACCTGGCCGAAGGTGACCGTGTCGCTGGCCGTGTCGGTGAGCCCGCCGGCCGGCAGGACGCCGAGCTTCAGTGCGAAGACCCAGATGGCGAGCAGCCCCAGCCAGAACGCCGGGGCGGCCTCCAGGGTGTACGCGACGGCGGTGGCGCCCCGGTCGAACGCGCCGCCCGGACGGCGGGCCGCCAGGACGCCCAGGACGGTGCCGAGCAGCACGGCGACGGCGAAGGCGGTGGCGGCGAGCAGCACGGACCAGCCGATCCGCTCGGCGATGACGTCGGCGACGGGCTGCCGCATGACGCTGGAGTCGCCGAGGTCGCCGGTGAGGGCGGAGGTGGTCCAGTCCCACCAGCGCGGTACGAGCGGCTGGTCGGCGCCGAGGTTGGCGCGGAGCTGGTCCAGGTTCTCCTGGGAGGCGGTGAGCCCGGCGGTCCCGGCGTACGCCTTGACGGGGTCGAACGGGGAGGCGGCGGCGACGGCGAAGACACCGAAGGTCACGACGAGGAGGACCGGGACGGCGGCCAGCGCCCTGCGCCCCGCCATCCGGGCCATCGGCCCCCAGGGGAGGCGGCGGTTCACTTGGCGGCGTCCTTGGGGGTCCAGTCCTCGACGTTCCACCAGGGGCCGGCGGCGAGGCCGTGGTCGTGCGGCTCGATCTGGGTGGACAGGCCGTCCCAGCGGTCGCTGACGACGTACACGTGGTCGATGTGGGTGAGGAAGGTGTAGCCGGGGTTCTTCACCAGTTCGCGCTGGACGGTGTCGTAGGCGGCCTTGCGGGCCGCCTTGTCGTTGCTCTTCCGGCCGGCTTCGAGGGCCTGGTCGACGGCCGGGTTGGCGTACCAGGCCATGTTGTTGAAGCCGTCGCCGGCGAGGGTGGACCTCAGCAGGAGGTACTGGTCGAAGTCGGGGTCGCCGGGCGAGCCGCCGCCCGCGAGGACCGCGTCGTGCTTCATGCGCGGCTCGATGACCTCCCAGGTGCCGGCCTGGGTGGTGATCTCGATGCCGGCCTTCTTGGCGTCGGAGGCGTAGGCGAGGGCGTGGTCCTGGCGGAGCTTGTCGCCGGAGACGTACCAGAGGGGGAAGGCGGCGCGGACGCCGTTCTTCACACGGACGCCGTCGGGGCCGGGCTTCCACCCGGCTTCGTCGAGGATCCTCTTGGCCGCGGCGAGGTCGTGGCGGCGCTCGGTGCCCTGGGTGAACCACTCGCTGCCGGTGGGGACGGGGCCGTAGGCGGGCTTGCCGGCGCCTTCGAGGATCTGGTCGACCATGGCCTGGCGGTCGACGGCGACGTCGAGGGCGCGGCGGACGGCGGTGTCGCCGGTGACCTTGTTGTGCGTGGGCAGGGTGACGGTCCGGTAGTCGTACGTGGTGGCGGCGTACGTCTTCCTGCCGGGATCGTTCTTGAAGCCCTTGGCGAGGTTCGGGGGCAGGATGGCGCCGTCGAGGTCGCCGGAGCGCAGGCGGGTGGCGCGGACGTCGTCGTCCTTCACGACGGCCATGGTGAGCTTCTTCACCTTCGGCTCGCCGCCCCAGTAGCGGGGGTTGGCCGTGAAGGTGAGCTTCTCGCCCTTGGACCAGCCGGTGAGGACGTAGGGGCCGGTTCCGACGGGCTTGGTGGTGAAGGGACCCGAGTTGACGTCCTGCCGGGCGGCGACGTGCTCGGGCGCGATGGCGAGGACCGTGCGCTGGGCGAAGGCCGCGTACGGGTACTTCAGGGTGAAGACGACGGTGTCGTCGCCGACCGCCCTCACGTCCTTCAGGGCGTCCAGCTCCGTCTTGGACGGGTTGTTGGTCCGCTTGTCGAGGATGGTGCGGTACGTGAAGACGACGTCCTTCGCGCCGAACGGCTTGCCGTCGCTGAAGGTGACGCCCTCGCGGAGCCGGTAGGTGTACGTGAGGCCGTCCGGGCTCACCTCGGGCAGCGCGGTGGCGAGTGCGGGCCGGAGCCGCATGTCGGGGCCGAAGGCGAGGAGGCCGTCGAAGACCTTGGAGTTGCCGTCCTTGCCGTAGCCGAGGAGCGGGCTGAGCGTCTCGGGCTCGTAGGCGATGCCGACGACGACGCTGTCACGGGCGGCGGAGCCGCCGGAGCCGGAGCCGTCCGGGTTCGAGCAGGCCGCCGCGGTGAGGGCCAGGGTCGTGGCCAGGGCCGCGGCGGCCGTGCCGCGTATCGGTCGGGCGGTTCGGGCGGTCATGCGTCGCCACACCCCTCAATGAAGATCGACTGTTGTTGCGAATCAGTCGCAATTAAACAGCAGGGGGCGGGCTCGTGTCGCCGGTGCCCGCCCGTCGTAGCTGGTGGGAGGGGCGGGGGCCGGCGGACGGGAGGTGCCTCAGCGGCCGGCGGGGGCGGGGAGGCCGACGAGGCCGGCGAGGGTGTCCTTGTGGTGGCCGGCCGATCCGTAGGCGAGCTGGTCGGCCTTGGCGCGCTTCAGGTAGACGTGGGCCGGGTGCTCCCAGGTCATGCCGGTGCCGCCGTGCAGCTGTACGCACTCCTCGGCGGCGTGGACGGCGACGCGTGAGCAGTACGCCTGGGCCACGGCGACCGCCAGGGGCGCGTCGGCGCTTCCGGTGGCGAGCGCGTCGGCGGCGTTGCGGGCGGCGGCGCGGGCGGCGGTGACCTCCAGCCACAGCTCGGCCATGCGGTGCTTGAGCGCCTGGAAGGAGCCGACGGGGCGGTTGAACTGGTGGCGGGTGCGGGTGTGCCGTACGGACTCCTCCAGGCACCACTCGGCGAGCCCGAGCTGTTCGGAGGCGAGCAGTCCGGCCCCGGCGAGGAGCCCCTCGCGGACGGCCGCGCGGGAGGCGGCGGGCTCCGCGAGGCGGGTGCCGGCGTCGGCCGGGACGGTGACGGCGGCGAGGGGACGGGTCAGGTCGAGGGGGGTCAGCGGGCGGATCTCCGCGTCGGCGGCGTCCACCGCGTGGAGGCCGTCGGGGCGCGGGACGAGGAGGACGTCGGCGAGGACGGCGTCCGCGACGGCGGGGATGGGGGCGGGAGCGGGGGCGGGGATGGTGTGGGGGGCGGGGGTCTCGGCGGCGGGCGTGCGGGGCCGGTGGCCGGCGGGGGGTGGCGGGTCGGTGGGCGTCGGGGAGCCGGGCTCCGGGGCGCCGGGACCCGTGGTGAGCGGGAGGGCGAGGACGGCGGTGCGGCGGCCGGCGGCGAGCTCCGCGAGCAGCCCGGCGGCCGGGCCTGCCGGGGGGCCGCCCGCCGGGGCGAGGGCGAGGAGGGTCCGCGTGGCGACGACGGAGCTGGTGAGGTAGGGCAGCGGGGTCACCGCGCGGCCCAGCTCCTCCAGTACGACGGCTGCCTCGCGGGGGCCGGCGCCCTGGCCGCCGAGCTCCTCGGGGACGAGCAGGCCGGCGGCGCCGACGTCCCCGGCGAGGGCGCGCCACAGCGCGGCGTCGTGCGGTCCGGTGCCCTCCAGCCGGGCGGGCAGGGCGGCCGGGGCGGCGCGGTCGGCGAGCAGGGCGCGGACGGCGGCCCGCAGGTCCGACTCGGCCTCGGAGTACAGCAGGTCCGTCATCGTGCGAGGTCCTTCCACGGCACGTCCTTGTCGTCGCGCGGCTCGGCGGGCAGACCGAGGACGCGTTCGGCGACGATGTTCAGCAGCACCTCGCTGGTGCCGCCCTCGATGGAGTTGCCCTTCGAGCGGAGGTAGCGGTACCCGGCGTCGCGGCCGGTGAAGTCGACCAGCTCGGGGCGGCGCATGGTCCAGTCGTCGTAGAGCAGTCCCTCCTCGCCGAGCAGTTCCACCTCCAGTCCGCTGATCCGCTGGTTGAGGCGGGCGAAGGCCAGTTTGACGGCGCTGCCCTCGGGGCCGGGGCGGCCGGCGGCGAGCTGCTGGCGCAGCCGCTCGCCGGTGAGGCGGGCGACCTCGGCGTCCACCCAGGCGTCGAGCAGGCGCTGGTGGAGATCGTGGGTGCGCAGCTCGGGGCGGTCGCGCCAGGTGCGGGCGGCGCGTCCGATCATGCCGCCCTCGCGGGGCAGGCGGGCGCCGCCGATGGCGACGCGCTCGTTCATCAGGGTGGTGCGGGCGACGGCCCAGCCGTCCCCGACGGCGCCGAGGCGGTGGCCGTCGGGGATGCGTACGCCGGTGAGGAAGACCTCGTTGAACTCGGCCTCGCCGGTGATCTGGCGCAGGGGCCTGACCTCCACGCCGGGGTCGGTCATGTCGCACACGAAGTAGGTGAGGCCGCGGTGCTTGGGGGCCTCGGGGTCGGTGCGGGCGATGAGGATGGCCCAGCGGGCGAGGTGGGCGCTGGAGGTCCACACCTTCTGGCCGTCGACCACCCAGGTCCCGTCGTCGCCCCGGACGGCGCGGGTGGCGAGGGCGGCCAGGTCGGAGCCGGCCCCCGGCTCGCTGAACAGCTGGCACCACACCTCCTCGCCGGTCCACAGGGGGCGCAGGAAGCGGCGTCGGTGCTCCTCGGTGCCGTACGCGAGGAGGGTGGGCGCGGCCATGCCGAGGCCGATGCCGATGCGGCGCGGGTCGTTGCCGGGGGCGCCCGCCTCGGCGAGGAGGGCGTCGACTCCGGCCTGGAGGGCGGGGTCGGCGCCGAGGCCGCCCAGCCCCTCGGGGTAGTGGACCCAGGCTAGGCCGGCGTCGAAGCGCGCGCGCAGGAAGGCGGTGCGGTCGGTGGTGGCCGGGGGGTGGGCGGCGAGGAGGTCGCGCACCCGGTCGCGGAGGTCGGCGGCGGTGACGGGTGAGCTCATCGGGCGGCGCCTTCCCCGGTGGCGCCGCCCGTCCCGGCGGCCCCGGCCCCGGCCGCGCCGGCGTCGGCGTCGGCGCCGGTGGCGCGGGCTCCGGTGGGGGTGCCGGGTCCGGTGGGGAGGACGGCGAGGCGGCCCGTGGTGGTTCCGTCGGCGACGCGCTGGACGGCCGAGGCGGCGTCCGCGAGGGCGACGCGTTCACTGACGAGCGGCTTGATCAGGCCCTTCGCCGCGTACTCGGTGAGGATGTCGTGGCAGCGGCGGACGGCGGCGGGGTCCTTCTGGCGGTACAGGCCCCAGTGCAGGCCGAGGATCGCGTAGTTCTTCACCAGGGCGTGGTTGAGGGCGGGCGCGGGGACGTCGCCCGCGGCGAAGCCGACGACGACGATGCGGCCCTCGAAGGCGACGCACTTGGCGGAGGCGGCGTAGGCGGGGCCGCCGACCGGGTCGTAGACGACGTCGGCCCCGCGTCCGCCGGTGGCGTCCTTGACGGCGGTCACGATGTCGTCGGTGTGCCGGTCGACGACCGTGTCGCAGCCGAGGGCGCGGGCGGTGGCGGCCTTCCCGGGGCCGCCGACCACGCCGATGACGCGGGCGCCGGCCGCCTTGCCGAGCTGGACGGCGGCGCTGCCGACCCCGCCGGCGGCGGCGTGCACGAGGAGGGTCTCGCCCGCGCGGAGGGCGGCGCGGCGGTGCAGTCCGAACCAGCCGGTCTGGTAGCCGATGTGCAGGGCCGCGGCCTCGGCGTCGTCGAGGGTCCCGGGCGCGGGCAGGACGTCGGCCTCGTCGGCGAGGGCGTACTCGGCGAGTCCGCCGTGCGGCAGGGCGGCGGTGGCGATGACGCGGCGGCCGTCCTCGGTGTCGGCGCAGACCTCGACGCCGGGGGTGAAGGGCAGCGGCGGGCGCACCTGGTAGTGGCCCCGGCACAGGAGGGCGTCGGGGAAGTTGACGTTCGCGGCCCGCACCCTCAGCAGGAGCTGCCCCGGGCCGGGCGCCGGGCGGTCGGTCTCCTCGAGTCGCATCACCTCGCTCGGCTCGCCGTTCCGGTGCACGCGCCATGCCTGCATGAGGGCCTCCACATAGAGTCGGGCGGTTCTGCGGGTGGGTCGCATACTAAGCGGTCGCTTGCCTCCCTGGGAACAGTGCGGCCCCTCACCGGCCACCCGGGCCCGGGTGGCCCGGCGCCCGGGGCCGTGGTGGAGCGGCGGCGGCCGGTGGTCGCCGGCGGCCGCGGCGGCGGTGGGCGCGTCAGGCGGTCCGGTGGGCGCGGGGGCGGGGTGAGTGGCGGAGCGGTCGGCGTGGGAGGGGCGGCGGAAGGGGCGCGGCGGAGGCGCGCGGCGCAAGGGCGCCGGGACGGACGGCGCGGACGGGGTCAGCGGGGGAAGAGTTCGAAGGTGACGGCGGGCACGCCGCCGAACCTCGCGGCCGCCCCGCCTGCGCCGCCCGCGAGGAAGTCCCTGCAGTACGCCTCCGGGTCCTCGTCCGTCAGCCCCTCGATGTACGTGCGGTGCTCCAGCAGCGAGCGCACGGCGCGCTCCAGGCCGGGGCGGGCGTCCACCGCGTGGGTGGGCCGGGGGGAGGCGGCGACGGCGACCCAGCGGACGCCGTCCCACGGTTCGAGGCCCTGCTCGGCCAGCTCGGGGAAGATCCAGCGGTTGCCCGCGTCCGCGGCCGCGTCGAGGACGGCGCGGCCGACGGCGACGTGGTCGGGGGTGTTCCAGGGTCCGCCGCCCCAGGTGTCCCGGTGGTTCAGGGTGAGCACCAGCTCGGGGCGGTGGCGGCGGACGGCCGCCGCGATGTCCCGGCGGAGCCCCACGCCGTACTCGACGACGCCGTCCCGGTGGTCGAGGAACTCCACCCGGCGGACGCCGACGGCCTCCGCGCTCGCCCGCTGCTCCCGCTCGCGCAGCGGGCCGCACACCTCGGGCGCGAGTCCGTCGATGCCCGCCTCGCCGCGCGTGGCGAGCACGTAGACGACCTCGCGCCCGGCGTCGGTCCATGCGGCGACGGCGGCGGAGCAGCCGTACTCCAGGTCGTCGGGGTGCGCGACCACCGTGAGCGCCCTGCTCCAGTCCTCGGGCATCGGCAGCAGCGGCGCGGCCTCCTGACGGGCCGTCGGTTCCCTCTCCTGTTCGCTCATGCGGGCAGGATACGGCGGCCCGCGGCGACCTCTCGGGCGACGGGCGGGGCGGCGGGGCGGGGCCGCCCCCGGCGCGCGGCGGGGCGGTCAGGCCTCGCCGCGCGCGAGGTCCAGGAGGCGGTCCAGGACGCGGGTGCCGCCGGCGCGCACGCCGTCGTGCTCGTACTCGTCCGTGACGTACGTCCGCAGCCCCCGCACCGCGCGGGCGGTCTCCAGCGAGTGGGCCGTGTCGACGTACATGTCGTCGTGGTACACGGCGGCGGCGACCGGGACGGTGTTGGCCGCGAGGCGCCCCCGGTCGTACAGCGCGGGCCAGTCGGCGCGGGCGGCGAGCAGGTCGGCGGCCTCCCGCAGCGGGCTCAGCGCCGGGTCGACGTCGAAGTGCCAGGGGTGGATGGTCTCGCCGGTGAAGAGGACCGGTCCGCCGCCCGCCAGCGCGGCGCCCGCGTCGAAGTCGGGGAACTCGGCCCGTACGCGCTCGGCCGCCCATCCGGTCGGCCCCTGCCCCTGGGCGTAGATCGCCTCGTGGAGGACGGCGTACAGCGGCCGGGAGGCGAAGGAGAGCTGCGCGCGGACGGCCTCCAGGAACGCGTCGGACAGGGCGGGCCCGGAGGGGGTGCGGACGAAGGCGTCCTCCAGCAGGTAGTGCAGCCGGTGGCTGCCGTCGCCGGAGCCGAGGAGCAAGCCAAGGGACTGGAACGCCTCGACCGTCAGCCGGTAGCCGCCCGGCAGGAGCGCGGGGTGCTCGGCGAGGTGCTCGGCGATGCGGCGGGCCGACTCGACGTCCTGCGGGTAGCGGTCGTAGTGGGCCTCGTTCTTGCGGCGGACGCGCGGGTACGCGGCGCGGTACACGTCGTCGGCGGTGGCGTCGAGGGACGGCAGTCCGCCGGTGACGAGCACCGTCTCCAGCCCCTCGGGGGCGGCCGACAGGTAGTGGGTGGCGCAGAAGCCGCCGAAGCTCTGTCCGAGGACCGTCCAGGGCGCGCCGCCGGTCAGGCGGCGGCGGATCAGCTCGCAGTCCCGCACGATGGAGTCGGCCCGGAAGTGGCCCAGGTACCGGGCCTGCTCGGCCGGGCCGCCGCGCAGCGGCAGGGTCTGCCGGGTGGCCGGGGTGGACCGGCCGGTGCCGCGCTGGTCGAGCAGGAGGACCCGGTGCTCCCGCACGGCGCGGGCCAGCCACGCCTCCTTGCCGGCGAAGCGGCGGGCCGCGCATCCGGGGCCGCCCTCCAGGTACACCAGCCACGGCAGGCGGTCGGTGTCCGCCCGCCCCGCGGCGGCGACCTCGCGCCCGTACACCTCGATCTGCTCGCCGGAGGGGTCGGCGTGGTCGAGGGGGACGGTGAAGTGGTGGTCGGTGAGGACGACACCGGGCTGGCGGTAAGGGGGCACTGCTCCTCCTGTCGGGCTTGCGTCGGGGCGCCCGGGTGGCGGGCGCGAGCGGGCGGCGCGCGACGAGACCACCGCGCCCCGCCCGCACAGTGGAACACAGCGGTCCGCGGCGGACGGGGGCGGGGGGAGGGGAGGAGACGAGCGTGGGTGGGGACGGGGTCGCGGGGACGGGACGGGGCCGCGGGGAGCGGGCCGGGTCAGCTCGTCGGGAAGTCGTCCGGTGTGCGGATGCGGTCGCGGACCCACACCCCGGCCGGCTTCAGCGGCGCCGTGCCGGTCCACGGGCCGCCGGCGGCGCAGGTGCCGGTCTTGAAGACGGCGCCGGTGCGGTGGTCGTCGGAGAAGTTCCAGTTCACCCAGCTGATCTTCTTGGCCGCCATCAGGTCGAGGTAGCGCTGGGCCATCGCGAAGTCGTCGCCGCCCTCGCCCGCGTAGTTCTGCGTGCCGAACTCGGTGACGAAGACCGGCAGCCTGTCGGCGGCGCGGGAGAGCACCGCCAGGTACGCGTCGCGGTGCGAGTAGGCGTAGAAGTGGAAGGTGTACATGATGTTGGCGGCCCGCACCGGGTCGGCGACCACCTCCGACTCGTCCGCGCCCTCCGAGACGCCGAGCGACGACCAGGCGCGGGTGCCGACGAGGACCGGGCTGTGGGGGTCCTGGGCGCGGATGACCGGGATCAGCTCCTCGGCGTAGCTCCTGACGCGGGACCAGGTGACGCCGTTGGGCTCGTTGGCGATCTCGTACAGGAGGTTCGTCCTGGCGCGGTGGCGCTGGGCGATCTCGGTGAAGAAGGTCTTGGCGCGGTCGAGGTTGTGGTACGGGTCGCCGGGGTGGAGCATGTGCCAGTCGACGATGACGTACATGCCCCGCGCGGTGGCCTGCTCGACGAGGGAGTGGACCAGGTCGGTGTACTTGCGCGGGTCGGTCTCGTAGCCGCCTTCCTGGACGTACGTGGACACCCGCAGCACGTCGGCCCTCCAGTCGCCGGCGAGCGCGTCGAGCGAGCCGGGCGTGACGCACCGGCCGTACCACTGGGTGCCGTGCGTGGACATGCCGCGCAGCTGCACGGGCTTGCCGTACCGGTTGCAGAGCTTGGTGCCGCAGACCTTCAGCCGGCCGTTGACGGCGGCGGGGGTGCCGGCGGGGGGCACCGCGGCGGTGGCGGGGCGGTCGGCGCCGGGGCCGGCGGTGGCGGCGGTGCGCCCGGCGTCGCGGGCCGGGGCGGGTGACCGGACAGCGGCCGCCGCGGCGGCGGCCGGCGGTTCGGGGGCCGCCGGGGCGGCGGCCGGGGCCGGGGCGGGGCCGGGAGCGGCGGCCGGGGAGGCGGGGGCCTGCGGGGCGCCGGCCAGGGTGAGCAGCAGGGCGGCGGCGAGGGCTCCGGCGGCGGCGCCGACCCTTCCCTTCCGGGTCCGCGTGGTGTTCGCCGTACTCATGGGGCCTCCGATGCGGTGGGGGGCGGGAGGGTGCGGGGAGCGTTGGCACGTCCCACCGGGGAGGGGTAGCAGCTCGCGCGAGAGCGCCGCAAGGCCCTGCCGGAAGGGTGGCCGGACCGCATAGGGTGCGCGCGTACGCCCCGCCGTGACCATGAGGAGCCGTCCGATGGCCCACTTCGACCTGCCGCTGAACGAGCTGCGCGCCTACCGGAGTTCGTCCGTGGAGCCGGAGGACTTCGACGCGTTCTGGGCCAGGACGCTGGGCGAGGCGCGGGAGCACCCGCTCGCTCCCCGCTTCGATCCGGTGGACACGGGCCTGGCGACCGTCGACGTGTACGACGTCACCTTCGCCGGTTTCGGCGGTCACCCCGTCAAGGGCTGGTTCGTCATACCCTCCGGGGCGGCCGGGCCGCTTCCGGTCGTCGTGGAGTTCATCGGGTACGGCGGCGGGCGCGGCCTGCCGCACACCCATCTGCTCTGGGCCTCGGCCGGTTTCGGCCACTTCGTGATGGACACACGGGGGCAGGGCAGCCGCTGGGCCGGCGGGGACACCCCGGACCCGGTGGGCAGCGGGCCGGCCGTACCGGGCTTCATGACGCGGGGCGTGGAGGACCCGGACGCGTACTACTACCGGCGGGTGTTCACCGACGCGGTCCGCGCGGTGGAGGCCGCCCGGTCGCACCCCCTGGTGGACGCGGCCCGCGCGGCGGTGACCGGGGAGAGCCAGGGCGGCGGGATCAGCCTGGCCGTCGCGGGGCTCGTGCCGGACCTGGCGGCGGTCGCGCCGGACGTGCCGTTCCTCTGCGACTTCCCGCGCGCGACGACCCTGACGGACCGCCACCCGTACCGGGAGATCGGGCAGTACCTGCACACCCACCGGGGGCGGGTCGAGCGGGTGGAGCGGACGCTCGCGTACTTCGACGGGGTCCACTTCGCGGCGCGCGCCACGGCGCCCGCCCTGTTCTCCACCGCGCTCGAGGACATGACCTGCCCGCCCTCGACGGTGTTCGCGGCGTTCAACGCGTACGCCCACGGCGACAAGACGATCGAGGTGTACGCGTTCAACGACCACGAGGGCGGCGAGGCGCACCAGCGGGCCGTGCAGCTGCGCTGGCTCCCGGAGCGCCTCGCGTCCTGACCCCGCCCGGCCCCGCCGTGCGCCGAGGGCGGGGCGGTGGCCGTGGCCGTGACGGGTGGCGGTGGCGGCGGCCGTGACGGGTGGCGGTGGCCGTGACGGGTGGCCGTGACGGGTGGCGGTGGCCGTGACGGGTGGCCGTGACGGTGGCGTGGCGGTGGCGGTGGCGGTGGCGGTGAGGACGCGGCGGGCCGGAGGCGGGACGGCGAGGGGACCGGGCGCGGACGGCCGGGGCGCCGCGCCGACAAGCCGGGCCGGCCCGGCGGGCCCGACGCGGACCAGCCGGGCCGGGCGCGGACGGCCGGGCGCGGCGCGGGCGGCTAGTCTCGGTGGTGACCGGAGGACCGGCGGGGCACCCGCCGGCGGCGCCGGGCCGAAGCGGTACCCCGGCCGTCTGGTGGAAGGGCACGTCATGACCAGCGCATCTCGCGGGACGCCCGCGTCCGACACCCCCGTGCGGCGCGCCTCGCTGCTCGTGGGGGCGGTCTTCCTGCTCATCGGCGCCCTGGGGTTCGTCCCCGGTGCCACGACCGGGTACGACACGCTGGCCTTCGCCGACCACGCGTCGGACGCGCGGCTGCTCGGACTCTTCCAGGTGTCCGTCCTGCACAACCTCGTCCACCTGCTGTTCGGCGTGGCCGGGCTCGTCTCCGCCCGCACGGCGGCCAACGCGCGCGGGTACCTCGTCGTCGGGGGCCTGATCTACCTCGTGCTCTCGGTGTACGGGGTGATCATCGACCTGGACAGCGCGGCGAACTTCGTCCCGGTCAACACGGCCGACAACTGGCTGCACTTCGGCCTGGGCACCGTCATGGTCGCCCTGGGCCTGGCCCTCCCCCGCCCGGCCGGCACGACCACCTGACCGCGGTCGTACGCCCGCGGCCCGCGTCCGTGCGCGCAAGGCCCCGTGCCCCCCCCGTACGGGTGCGGGTGGCGGGCCGGGAACACCGCCCCCGGCCGCCCGCCGGGCACCTGCCCGGAGCGGCGCTCGCACGTGTGGCCGGTGACCGGGCGGGCTACGGTGGAGGCATGGGCGGGGAGCCTGCGGTGACCCTCTTCCTCTGCGGCGACGTGATGCTGGGCCGCGGAGTCGACCAGATCCTGCCCCACCCCGGCGACCCGGCCCTGTGGGAGCGGTACGTCGGGGACGCCCGAGGGTACGTGGCGCTGGCCGAGGCCGTGAACGGCCCGGTGCCCCGGCCCGTCGCCCCGGCCTGGCCCTGGGGCGTGGCGCTGGGGCTGCTGGACCGGGCGGCGCCGGACGTGCGGGTGGTGAACCTGGAGACGAGCGTGACCCGGCGCGGCGCCCCGTGGCCCGGCAAGGCGGTCCACTACCGGATGGCGCCGGAGAACCTGCCGGCCCTGGCGGCCGTCCGGCCCGACGTGTGCGTCCTCGCGAACAACCACGTCCTCGACTTCGGCCGGGAGGGACTGCTGGACACGCTCGACGCGCTGGCCGGGGCGGGGCTGCGGACGGCCGGCGCGGGCCGGGACCGGGCGGAGGCGCGGCGCCCCGCAGTCGTGCCGGTGCCGGGCGGCGGGGGCGGACGGCGGGTGCTGGTGTTCGCCTGCGGGATGCCGTCGAGCGGGATTCCCGGCGCGTGGGCGGCGGCGCACGGGCGGCCGGGGGTGGACCTGGTGCCCGCCGAGACCGAGGAGGCCGCCGGGGAGGTCGTACGCCGGGTGCGCGCCGAGCGGCGGCCGGGCGACCTCGTGGTGGTGTCCGTGCACTGGGGCTCGAACTGGGGGTACGGGGTGCCGGAGGGCCGGGTGCGGTTCGCGCACGCCCTGGTGGACGGCGGGGTGGACGTGGTGCACGGCCACTCCTCGCACCACCCCCGCCCGCTGGAGGTGTACCGCGGCAGGCTGGTGCTGTACGGCTGCGGCGACCTGGTCGACGACTACGAGGGGATCAGCGGGTACGAGGAGTACCGCGACGATCTGCGGCTGCTGTACCTCGCCGCGCTGGAGCCGGAGTCGGGGCGGCTGCGGGGGCTGCGGATGGCTCCGCTCCGGGCGCGGCGGCTGCGCCTGGAGCACGCGTCGGACGGTGAACGGGACTGGCTGGCGGCCACCCTGGACCGGGTGTGCCGGGGGAACGGGGTGCGGGTGGAGGTGGAGCGGCCGGGGACCGGGGGGATGCTGCGCGCGGTCTTCCCCGGCTCTGCGCCGGACACCGGACACCGCCCGGACGACCGCTGACCGCCACCGGCTGCCGCTGACCACCACCGGCTGCCGTCGGCCGGCGCGGACCACCACCGGCTGTCGCCGGCCGGCGCAAACCACCGCCGACGGCCGCCGAGGGCACGCGGGGACCACCGCGGGGGCCGACGGCCCCCGAGGACGGCCGCCCCGGCTGACGGCCGCTCACACCGCCGCCCGTTGCAGCGAGCGGCGGCCGCCGGACCACGGAGTGCGCCCGAAGTACCACGTTCCGATCATCATGACAACCTGACCGGAAACCGATGTGGCTGGTTATGATCGGCACCCCCACGCGTCACCGGAACCGGAACGGCGGTCCCCCGGCCCTCCCAGGGCTGCGCCGAAACCGGTCACCGTCCCGTCCCCGCTCCCGTCCCCTCCCCCTCCCCCGTCTGCTTCCGCTTCCGCTTCCGCTCCCGCTCCCGAGGGCCGATGTCCGCCATGGAACCCCCGGCCGCGCGAGGCCCGTCGACCCGCCGTCGGCGGCGCACCGTGCGCCTGCGCACCCTGCTCGTCCTGCTCGCCGTCGTCCCGACGGTTGCGATGGCCGGTCAGGTCGCCGTGACCTCCGGCCGGCTGCTGGAGCAGTCGGCGCACCTGCGCGCCGACGTGGCCGTCGGCGAGCGCGTCGGCGTACCCCTGTACGGGCTGATGACGGCCTTGCAGGCGGAGCGCACCGCCACCGCCGCGTACTGGGCGGAGCCGTCCGAGCCCGGCGAGGAGCTCGCCGCCCGGCGGACGGCGTCGGACCGGGCGGCGGCCGTCTTCCGCCGGGCCGCCGCGGGCGGGGGCGCCGGCACCGAGGAGGCCGACCGGCGGCTGCGGGAGGTCCTGGACGGCCTCGGCGAACTGGCGGACCGGCGCGAGCGGACGGACGCCCGCACGGGCGGACCGGAGTCCACGGTCGCCTACTACACCCATCTGATCGGCCAGATGATCCGCTTCTACCAGGACGTCTTCAGCCACACCCGGGACGGCGAGCTGGGCCAGGAGAACCAGGTCGTCATCGCCCTGTACTCGGCCGCGGAGATGCTGGCCCAGCAGAACACCGCGATCGCGCTGGCCGGACCGTCGCGGGAGCTGTCCGCCCCGCGGTTCGGCGAGTTCGTCAACCTCGTGGGCGCGCACCGGTACCTGTACGACCGGTGGATCGTGCCGTACCTGCCGCCCGGCGACGCGGAGCGGTACGCGCGGCTCGTGGGCTCGTCGGCCTGGCAGACGAAGACCCGCGTGGAGAACCACGTCGTGTCCGACCACGCCGGCCTGCGGTCCGGGGTCCGGCTGCCCCGCGAGGTCGCCGCCTGGCCCACGGCCGCCGCCGCCTGGGGCACCCGGGTCGAGGAGCTGAACACCTCGCGCCTGCGCGGCCTGCTCGACCACGGCGACGAGAAGGCCGCCGCGCTGGAGGCCGAGGTGACCCGGCTCATCGCGGTCAGCGGCGCCGCCCTGCTGACGGTCGTCGGCGTCGTCGTGCTCGCCACCCGCTCGGTGCTGCGCAGGCTGCGGCTGCTGCACGACCGCACCGTGACGGTGGCCGAGCGGACCCTGCCCGACGTGGTGGCCCGGCTGCGCGACGGGCGGCCCGTCGACGAGACCGCGCTGCCGTCCGTGCGCGGCGACCGGGACGAGGTCGGGCGGATCAGCGACGCGTTCGCGCGGGCCGTCGCCGTCTCCGTGGCCGGGCACCGCGAACTGGCGGCGGAGCGGCACGGCTTCGGCACCTTCGCCGCGGGCATCGCCTCCCGCACGGGCAACCTGGTCAGCCGTCAGCTCGCCCTGACGGAGGAGCTCCAGGACGCCTTCGGCGCCGACGAGGAGCTGCTGGCCCGGCTGATGAGGGCGGACCAGCTCACCGTCGGCATGCGGCGCCAGATCGAGAACCTGCTGATCCTCGCGGGCGGCGAGGTGCCCGACCCGCACACCGAGCCGATGCGCGTCGCCGACCTGCTGCGCGAGGCGGCGGCGGAGGTGGAGGAGTTCCGGCGGATCGACCGCCAGGCGCTGGACGAGATCAGCGTGCGGGCCCACGCCATCAGCCAGGTCAGCCACCTGCTGGCCGAGCTGCTGGACAACGCCACCCGCTTCTCGCCGCCGCGGGCGCGGGTGACGGTCCGCGCCGAGCTGGTCGCGGACGGGCTGACCGTGGAGGTCGAGGACCGGGGGCCGCGCGTCGGCCCGGAGCGGTACGCGGAGATGAACGCCCGCCTGCACTCGGCGCCGCCGTACGCGGTCCTCGCGGAGGAGGCGCACCGGCTGGGCCTCTTCGTGGTCGGTCACCTGGCCGACCAGCTCGGCGCCACCGTGACGCTGCGCCGCTCGGTGTACGGCGGCACGTCCGCCGTGGTGGTCCTCCCGGAGCGGCTGCTCGTGCCGTCCGAGGCGGGTGCGCGGCCCTCGCCCGGCGCGGAGCGGCGCGGGACGGGCACCACGGCCGGTGCGGCGGCCGGTACCGGAGCCGAGGGCGGTGCCTGGGCCGGTACGGGGGCCGAGGGCGCGGACGGGAGCACGGCCCGGGACGCGGACACGCCCACGGAGGACGCGGACGCGCCGCCGGGAGGTCCGGCACGGGACGGCTCCGGGCCGGTCCGGGACGCGGCGCCGGCGGCGTCCGTGCCGCGCACCGCCGCCGCCCTCCCCGTGCGCACGCCGCCCGGCGGGGCGAGGCCGGGCGGCGGAGACCGTCCGCCGCTGCCGGAGCGCGTACCCCAGACGCACCTCGCCGCACAACTGCGCGTCCCGCCCCCGGCGGCGGAGCGCGGCGGCGGGAGCGGGCCGGACCCCGGAGCCGGCCGGCGCGACCGCGCGGAGGCGACCCCCGAGGAGGTCGCGGACGCCTGGGCGGACTACGAGGACGGGACCAGGAAAGTGGAAGCGGAACTCCGACGGGAACAGCCATGACAACGACGAACGACATGATCTACAGCGTCCTGGACAACAACCTCGGCAGGATCGCCGGCATCGAGGGCGCCGTGCTGCTGTCCAACGACGGAATCAAGCTCAGCGCGTACCTCCTGGACCGCGCGAGCGCGGAACGGATCGCCGCGGCCGCCTCCGGCATCGCCTCCACGATGAGGGCCGTGTCCCGCGAGGTCGACGGCGGCCGGGTGATCCGGCAGCTCGTCGAGATGGACGACCGGTACCTGTGCATCGTCGGATGCGGCGAGGGCAGCACCCTCGTCGTCGTCACCTCCCGCAGGGCGCGCCTGGGCGAGCTGGGCGGCGAGGCCGTGCGGACGGCGCAGGCGCTCGGCGAGTGGCTGGCCACACCCGGACGCGGCCAGGCGCCCTCGTCGCCGACCGGCGCGTAGGTGGGCGCCGCGCCGCGGCGCTCCGGCCGCAGGCCCCGGCTGTACGCCCTCACCGACGGCCGTACGGGCACCCCGCGGACCGTGCTCACCATGGACACGACCATCACGGCGGCGGCCGTGCCGGGCGACGGGACCCACCGCGGGCTGCCCACCGAGTGGCAGCACGTGCTGGCGCTGTGCCCGCCCCCGGACGGGCGGGCGGTCGCCGAGGTCGCGGCGCGGATGGGCATGCGACTGACCCCGATGACGCTCCTGCTGGGCGAGCTCGCCGACCGCGGGCTCGTCCGCCACCGGCCGCCGCTGGAGGCGGCCGAGGCCACCGACGTCCACCTGCTCATGAGAATCAGGGACAACCTTGCCCGGATATGACCCCGCCGCCCGCCAGGAGCCGGCCCCCGTCAAGGTCCTCGTCGCCGGCGGCTTCGGGGTGGGCAAGACCACCCTGGTCGAGGCGGTGTCGGAGATCGAGCCGCTGCGCACCGAGGAGCGGCTGACCGCCGCCGGGGCCGGCGTGGACGACCTCGACGGCGTCGAGGCGAAGACCGCGACGACCGTGGCGATGGACTTCGGCCGGATCACGCTGGGCGACGCGGGGGTCGTCCTGTACCTCTTCGGCACGCCGGGCCAGGAACGCTTCTGGTTCATGTGGGACGACCTGCTGAGCGGGGCGCTCGGCGCGGTCGTCCTGGTGGACACGCGGCGGCTGGACCGCGGCTTCCCCGCCGTGGACTTCTTCGAGAGCCGCGGCCTGCCCTTCGTGGTCGGGGCGAACTGCTTCCACGGGGAGCAGCCGTACACCGCCGACGAGATCCGCGCCGCGCTGCGGCTGAGCGATCCGGGGACGCCCGTCCTGCTGCTCGACGCACGGGTCCGTACCGAGGTGCGCGGGGTGCTGCTCGCGCTGCTCGACACGGTCATCGCGCGGGCCCGCGCGGCCGATCCCGGCCCCTGACCCGACCCGACCCGCGCGCCGCCCGAGGCCGGGACCGGGGCCGGGACCGGGACGCCGGGCCGCGTCCGGGGCCGGGGCCGGGGGCGGGACAGGGGCCGGGGCCGGGGCCGGGGGCGGGACAGGGGCCGGGGCCGGGTCCAGGGGCGGGACAGGGGCCGGGGGCGGGGGCTACGGTCCGGCCCCGTCGGCCGGGAGGGGACAATGGGCGGCGACCGTACGCCCGCGCCCGCGCCGCCCCGCCGGCGGCCCGGCCGGGGCCGCCCCGCGCCACCCGTAGGAGAACCCCCGACGTGTCCGCCCGCATCCCGCACACCGAACGAGCCGACCTGCGGGCCGACTGCGCCGCGTGCTTCGCGCTCTGCTGCGTGGCGCTGCCCTTCGCCCGGTCCGCCGACTTCGCCGCCGACAAGCCCGGCGGCACGCCCTGCGGCAACCTGGGCGCCGACTTCCGCTGCGGCGTCCACGCCCGGCTGCGCGAGCGCGGCTACCAGGGCTGCACGGTCTTCGACTGCTTCGGCGCCGGCCAGAAGGTGTCGCAGGTGACCTTCGGCGGCCGGGACTGGCGGTCGGCCCCCGACTCGGCGGACGCCATGTTCGCGGTGTTCCCCGTCGTCCGGCAGCTGCACGAGCTGCTGCGGTACGCGGCGGAGGCGCTGGACCTGCCGGCGGCCCGGCCCGTGCACCGGGAGCTGCGCCGCCGCCACGACGAGATCGACGCCCTGACGCGCGGCGGCGCCGCGGAGCTGCTGGCCGTGGACGTCCCCGCGCTGCGCGCGGAGGTGAACGCCCTGCTGCTGCGCGCCAGCGAACTGGCACGGGCCTCCGTGCCGGGGCGCCGCAGGGACCACCGGGGCGCCGACCTGATGGGGGCGCGGCTGCGCGGGGCGAAGCTGCGGGGCGCGAGCCTGCGCGGCGCCTACCTGATCGCCGCCGACCTGGCGGGGGCCGACCTGCGCGAGGCGGACCTGATCGGCGCGGACCTGCGGGACGCCGACCTGTCCGGCGCGGACCTGACGGGGGCGCTGTTCCTGACGCAGCCGCAGCTGACGGCCGCGCGCGGCGACGGGGCGACGCGGATCCCGGCGACGCTGCGGCGACCGGGGCACTGGAGGCCGTAGCGCGGCGTGTCCGGGCCCGGCCCGCCACGGTCCGGGTGCACGGTGGTCGGGCGGTTGTCCGGCACGTCGTGGTCTCATCCGGGAGGGCTTCATGCCGCGAAGCGGGTACACGGGGACGGGCAGGGACCGGTCGCGCGCCGCGTACAAGGCCGGGTACGCGCTCCGGCATCCGGAACGGATCGTCCCGTACGTGCGGCGGGCGGGGCGCGACCTGTGGCTGCGGCTGCGCAGCCGCGGCGACCACGTGGCGTACTACCGGGCCGTGATGGCGAGTGACACGGCACGCAGCCCGGAGGCCGCCGTGGGCGGCGGGCCGTCACGGGAGCGGTGGCTGGCCATCGGCCGGATGCAGTTCGACTACCTGCTGCGGCACGGTCTCGGACCGGGGGACCGGATGCTGGAGATCGGCTGCGGCAACCTGCGGGCGGGCTGGCGGTTCATCGAGTACCTGGAGCCGGGCCACTACTACGGCGTCGACATCTCGCCGGACATCCTCGTCGAGGCCAAGCGGACGCTGGTGCGGTACGGGCTCCAGGAGCGGATGCCGTACCTGACGCCGGTGGACGACCTGAGGCTGGACTTCCTGCCGGACGGCTGGTTCACGGTGGTGCACGCGCACAGCGTGTTCTCGCACTCGCCGCTGGAGGTGATCGACGAGTGCCTGGCGAACGTGGGTCGGGTCCTCGCGCCGGGCGGGTTCTTCGACTTCACGTACGACCGCACGGAGGGCCCCGAGCACCAGGTGCTGCGGGAGGACTTCTACTACCGGACCGAGACGCTGGTGCGGCTGGCGCGCCGGCACGGCCTCCGGGCCCGGTTCATGGAGGACTGGGAGCGGCTGCCGCACGGCCAGTCGAAGCTGCGCGTCACGCATCGGCTGCCGGACGCCGACCGGGCGCCCCGCTGATCCGCCCCCGCGGCAGGGGCCCGTGAGCCGGGGCGGGGCCCGTGGGCCGGGGGCGGGCGGGGCCCGTGGGCCGGGGGCGGGTTACAGGCCGAGGGCGCGGGGCAGGCCCAGCCGGTCGGTGCCGAGCTTGGTGAAGACGGCGGACAGCAGCTCCGACACGGCCTGCTCGTCGGTGCCGAGGCGGGCGGCGATGACGGCGTTGTCCAGGCCCTCGGCGGCGAGCAGCGCGGTCTGCTCCTCACGGATCGTCAGGCCGTCGCGCTCGGTGGCGGACGAGCGCCGGGGCCGGAGCCCCGCGGCCGTGAGCTGGTCGCGTGCCCGGGTCGCCAGGCCCTCCGCACCGCAGGCGACGGCCGTCTCCAAGCCCCGGTACAACTGCTGCGCGGCCTGGTCGAGGGCGCCGACGGCGCGCAGCGCCGTGCCGTGGTCGACGAGCGCCCGCGCCAGCTCGTACGCGGCGGGCGACTGCTCCAGGTGGTCGACGGCCTCGGCGAGCAGCGGGATCGCGCGGGCGGGCTCGGTGATCGCCGCGCGGACGCGCAGGGCCTGGCCGATCGCGCTGGCCGTGCCGAACGTCCGGGCGCGGGCGAGCGCCTCGTCGGCGTGGTGCCGTGCCCGGTCGGGACGGCTGCCGGCCAGCGCGACGGCGAGATCGAGCTGCCAGGGGCTCCAGGCGGGGTTGTGCGTGCCGCGCTGCCTGAGCCGGTCCCCGGCCGCGGTGAGCTCGTGGACCGCCTCGTCGATCCGGCCGCGGGCCAGGAGCAGTCTGCCGCGCACGGCCTGCGGGTCCGGGTAGACGACGGTCTTCGGGACCTCCTCGCCGAAGTGGTAGCTGTCGGCGATGCGCTGGGCGTCGTCGGCGCGGCCCCGGGCGAGGAGCGTCACGATGAGGGTGCCGACGGCGTACAGCCGGGCGGGGATGCCGTGGTCGACGCGGTCGGCGATCCGCAGCCCGCCGCGGACGAAGTCCTCGGCCTCGGCGAGCCGTCCGCGCCGGAAGCGGATGTAGCCGAGGAGGGTGTACGCGAAGGAGAGGTGGGCGCCGCGCCAGCCCTTGGCCTCGAACTCGGCGATGCCGTCGTGGAACAGCTCCTCGGCGCGGCCGGGCTGGTCGCAGTACATCAGGGTGAGCGCGGCGGCGGCCGGGACCTCGAAGCCGAAGTCCTGGTCGGTCCAGCTCATGCCGCCGCGCAGGGCGCGCTCGGCGTGGTCGAGGGCCAGTGCGACGGGCTCGCCGCGCATCACGACGTCCCAGGCGCGCAGGCCGAGGATGCGCCGTTCGGCGAGGTCGCGGCCGGTGAGGCGCCTGGCGTACTGGGCGAGCAGCCGGGAGCGCCCGCGCGCATCGGGGTCGGCGGCGTCGACCGCGTTCCACTTGAACTGCTCGGCCTGCATGCGCCGCCGGGTCCGGGCGCTGGTGGTGCGGCGGGCCTCCTCGTCGAGGAGTCCGGTGGCCTCCTGCATCCGGCCGGTGTGGGCGAGGGCCTGCGCCAGCCGGTAGGTGACGTTCTCCCGCAGCTCCGGCCCGATCTTGGGCTCCTCCAGGGCGGCGCGGAGCTGGTTGACGGTCTGGGCGGGCTCGTGCGGGAGGTTGGCCGAGCCGAGTTCGAAGAGGACCTGCGCGCGGTCCTCGATGTCCGGGGGTTCGCGCAGGGCGCGGGTGAGATACCGGCGGGCCGCCTCGGGCGCGCCCGCCGAGAAGCTGTCGCGGGCGGCGCGGCGGAGCTGCTGGACCACCCACGGGTCGCCCTCCGGGTGCATCTCCAGCATGTGCCGGGCCGCGGCGGTGGCGCCGTGACCCTCGTCCACGAGGGCCTGGGCGGCCACACCGTGCATGCCGACGCGGACACCGTGCGGGATGGAGCGGTACACGGCGGTGGCGATGAGCGGGTGGTAGAACTCGACGACGCGGTCGCCCTTGAGGCTGGGCAGGCTGGTGAGGATGCGGGCCTTGTCGAGGAGTTCGACGGCGTCGGTGAGCAGGTTGTCGCCGAGCGCGGCGACGGTCCCGACGATGCCGGTGGGGCCGCCGCCGCCGATGACCGCGGCGGCCCAGGCCAGGCGGACGGCGGAGGGGCCGAGCTGTTCGAGCCGTTCTATGAGGCCGCTGCCCTTGACCGCGGAGGCGAGGTCGCGCAGGTGCGGAATGCTTTCCTCGCGCGGGGCGAGGCCGCGGGCGCGGCCCTTCTCGGTGAGCTCGACGACCTCGTACGGGTTGCCGCCGGTGATGGCCCAGCACTCGCGGCAGAACACCTCGTCGGCGTCGTCGCCGAGGGCGTCGCGGACGATGCGGCCGACGGCGGCGGAGGTGAGCGGGGAGAGCTCGTGCGCGAGGGTGCGGTTGCGGGCGACGAGGGCGTGCAGCCGCACGGCCTCCTTGGGGAGTTCGTCGGGCCGGCAGGCGACGGCGATCAGCATGCCCAGTTCGCCGGCGCGGGAGGCGAAGGCGGTCAGCCAGGCGAGGGATTCGGCGTCGGCCCAGTGGACGTCGTCGAGGATGAGGACGACGGGGCCGCTGCGGACGGAGAGGTTGGTGACGACCCAGTCGAGTCCGTCGCGGACGCCCTGCGGGTCGGGGCTGGCGTCCGGGTGGGGCGCGGAGAGTCCGGTGGCGGGGGCGACGATGTCGTACCAGTCGCCGATGATCTGCCGCCTCTCCTCCTCGGGCATGGCGGCGAAGACCGGCTGGACGAGCTGGCGCATCACGTGGAAGGGGACCTGCCGCTCGTGTTCGCCGCCGCGGGCGGAGAGCACCGTGCAGCCGCGCTCGCGGGCGGCGTCGCGCAGGAGTCCGAGGAGCGTGGTCTTGCCGAGTCCCGGCGGCCCGGCGAATCCGAGCACCCCGCCCTGGCGGGCCGTGTGGGCGCCGTCCGGCGAGGTGCCGCACAGGCCGTCGAGCGCGCGCTCGATGGCCAGGAGCTCGGACTCCCGTTCCAGCAGCGGGGTCGTGGTGCGTCCCCGCCGTCCTCCGGCCGTTGTCATGTGGCGTGCCCCCTCCAGCGCGTGCGGCCGAGTGTAGGCGCACGGCGACGGAAAGTGGCCGTCCTTCGGCGTACTTTCGGGAATCCCGCCACTCGTACGAGGTCAGCGCTGTATCGTGCGCTGACGCCGCTCACGGGGCCGGTCTCAGCTCCGTGCCGTGACGACCATCGGCAGGGCGTCCGGCAGCGGGATGCCCGCGGGCACCTCCTTCACGGTGTGGCCGGGGACGGGCGTCAGACGCCAGCGCCGGGCGACGCTCGCGACGGCGGTGAGGATCTCCGCGACGGCGAAGGCGTCCCCGATGCACTTGTGCTGGCCCGCGCCGAACGGGATGAAGCTCTCCAGGCGCGGCACCGCCCGATGGGGGTCGGTGCCGTCCCAGCGCTCGGTGTCGAACGCGGTGGGGTCGGGGAAGAGTTCCGGGTCGCGGTGGAGCGCGTAGGGGCTGTAGGCGATCTCGGCGCCGGCGGGGATGTCGACTCCGCCGAGGGTGACCGGGGTCAGGGGCCTGCGGGTGAACAGCAGCGGCGAGTGGAGCCGCAGCGACTCCTCGAAGACCCTCTTGGTGTACGTGAGCGCGGGCAGGTCCGCGGGGGTGACCGGCCGGTCGCCGACGACCGCGTCGACCTCGGCGTGGACGCGCTCCTCCACCTCGGGGTGGCGGGCCAGTTCGTGGAAGATCCAGGCGAGGGTGGTGGAGGCGGTCTCGGTGCCGCCGAAGAGGATGGTGATGAGCTCGTCGCGGACCTGCTCGGCGCTCATCGTCTCGCCGGTCTCCGGGTCGGTGCTGGCCAGGAGCAGCGAGATGAGGTCGTCGCGGCCGCGGTCCTCGGGGCCGTAGGCGGCGACCACCTCGTCGATGATGGCGCGCAGGCGGGCCGCCGCGGCGTCGAAGCGGCGGTTGAGGGGGATGGGCAGCCGGTCGAACGCCTTGGGCATGACGGTGCGCACGAGCATGCCCTCCAGGATGATGGGGAAGGACCGGTGAACCTCGCGCACGGCGGGCTGGTCCACGTCCCCCGAGAAGATCATGCCTGCGACGGCGGAGAGGGCGAAGCGGCGCATCTCCCGGTCGACGCGCACCTCCTGGCCCGCCGTCCAGCCGGCGGCCATGGCGTCCGCCTCCCGGCACATCAGCTCGGCGTAGCGGGAGACGCGGGTGCGCTGGAACGCCGGCTGCATGAGGCGGCGCTGCTTGCGGTGGAAGGCGCCGTCGGTGGTGGCGATGCCGTTGCCGAAGAGGGGGCGGAGCTTCTCGAAGATGCGGCCCCGCCCGTAGGCGTGCGCCTCGCCGACGAGGACGGTGTGGATGAGGGCGGGTTCGGTGAGGACGTGCAGGGGCCAGCCGCCGAGGTCGACGCGGACGACGGGGCCGACGTCGCGCAGCGACTCCAGGAAGGCGATGGGCCCGCGCGACAGTCGCAGGGCGTGGCCCAGGACGGGCAGGCGGCCGGGCGCCATGGGGGCGCGGCCGGGCGGGGCCGGCCTCGGGGGCGGGGCGGGGGTCACGGGCGGGGCCTCCGGCGGCGGGGCGGCCTCCCCGGACGGGGCCCGCCCCCGCCCGGCCTCGGGTGGCGGGGCGGCTTCGGGCGGTGCGGCTTCGGGCGGTGCGGCGCGGCCGGGTGGGGCGGCTTCGGGTGGGGCCGAGCCGTCGGGCGGTACGGGCCCGGGGCGCGGGGCGCGTCCGGGCCCGGTGGCGCCGGGCGGGGTGGCGCCGGTGCCGTCGCGGGGGTCACCGGGGGCGTGGTCGCCGGCGTGGCCGGGGCTCGTACGGGTCATGGGATGTTCCCCTCAGGCGACGGAGACGAGGTCCGGGCGGGTGTAGGCGGCTTCGAGCCCGGCGGCGAACCGCTCGTCCCGGTACCGCGTGCAGTCGTGGCGCTGCCAGAGGTCGGTGCCGATCATCCACTCCTCGTAGCAGCGGACGCGGCGCCGCACGGCGGTGCGGGCCGCCGGGTCGGTGACGCCGAGCGCGTCGAGGGCGGTGGGCAGGGCGCGGGAGACGGCGAGGAACTCCTCCACGCGGTCGCGGATGCGGCCTTCGACGGCGCGCACGGCGTCGGGCAGGCCGAGGCCGTGCCAGTCGGCGAGGAGGGCGACGAGGTTGTTGGTGTCGCCGCAGGAGTACTCCTTGGGCAGGGAGAAGACGTCGTTGCCCCAGGAGATGACGTCGACGGCGCTCCACAGCAGCTCCCGCAGCTCCGGGGCGGCGTCGGCGCCGTCGGGGACCTCGACGCCCTGGTCGGCCTCGACCATGTCCATCATCGGCAGCAGCTGGGAGCTGTGGCGGCGGGTCAGGACGTACTCCTCCACGGCGGGGCGGTGGCCGGGGCGCCGGTTGGCGGCCTCCTCGTCGAGGGAGCGGAGCATGCGCGGGACGTGGCGGCGGTAGCGGGCCTGGATCAGGGGGCTCATCCCGGCCAGGATGCGGTCGCACAGCTCGGCGAAGGAGGCCACGAGCGGGTTGGCGCGGGCCGGGTCCCCCGCCGCCTTCGCGGGCGCCGGGTCCGCGGCCTTCGCCGGGGCCGGGTCGGCGGGCGCCGGGTCGGCGGGGGCCGGGTCGGCGGGGGCGCCGGAGACGTGGCGGGCCATCGCGGCGGAGAGGGGCTGCCAGTCGCCGACCCGGCCGGACCTGATGAGCAGGTCGTGCTGGTCGTCGAGGACGAACGACCAGGCCATCCACTGGGCCAGCAGGAGCAGTCGCCCGTAGGGGGCGCCCCGGTCGACGCGGGCCGCGAGGTGGCCGAAGCCGATCCCCGCGAACTGCTCGCTCGCCTCGGCCTCGATGAGCCCCCGGTCGACGGCCCAGGCGGTCGCCTCGGCGTTGGCGCGGTCGGCACCGGGGTCTTTGGAGTTCTCGAACGGAAGGTGGAACTCCGGGACGGTGAAAGGGTCGAGATGGGGCATTGATCTCCCTCCGGAGGAAATCGCGGTCCGCTTTCCCCCGTTCGCCCTCACTCGGCCGCCGGTCGGTGCCGAAGCCGCGAACGGAGGCCCGCTCGCCGTGACTTGCCTTGAGCGATCCGGCTGCGGAGCAGCCCGTTCCCCCGATTCGAACGGGAACACCGGACCGCACTTCGAAGCCATTCCCGCCCATTAACCCGTACCGTGATCGACACTGTCAATATCATCAGACCGCACCCCCGGGCGCCCTTCGCACGCATGTCCTCGGAGTATTCCGGCTGGCATATGCGAGGGATTCTCTTCGCCCGATTCGGTGTCGGTTTCAGGGGGTTGGGACCGGGCGCACCGGCCCGGTGCCCCGTCCGCGCGACGCGCCCGCACGCCCGCGTGCCGGTGGGCGCCGCGCCGTGTGCCGGCGGTCGCGGTCACGGCCGAAAGCCGGCTGGCGCGCCGTCGGCGGCGGGGCGGGCGCGACGCGTGCCGACGGCCCGGCGCGCTCCGGGCGCCGCGCCCTGCCGTACCGGACCGCCGCCGTGCCCGGCCGCCGCTCCACCGCCCTGGCCGGGCGCCAGACCGCTGCGCGCGGCCGGCCGGCGCTCTCCCCCACCGCGCCGGGCCGTCCGCGCGCGGGTACGGTGAGGGCCGCGGAGGGAGGTGCGGGATGTCCGCCGACGGGACGTGGAGCATCGGGGAGCTCGCCGAGCGGGCCGGGACCACCGTGAAGACGGTGCGCTACTACTCGGAGCTGGGGCTGCTGCCGGAGACCGCGCGCAGCGCGGGCGGCCACCGGCGTTACGGGCGGGGGGCGTTGGACCGGCTGCGGCTGATCCGCTCCCTGCGGGCGCTGGACCTGTCCGTCCCGGAGGTGGGCCGGGTGCTGGAGCGCGAGGACGGTCTGGACGGCGCGCTGGAGGACGCCATCGCGGGACGACTGCGCGAGCTGGGCGACCGGATGGCCGCGCTGCGCTGGCGCGAGGCGGCCCTGCGGCTGCTGCGCGACTGCCCGGCGCGGGAGCGGGCCGACCGGCTGCGGCTGGTCGGGGCGCTGGACTCGCCGCCCAGTACGGCTCCCGTGGCGCGCTTCCTGCGGCGGGTGCTGCCGCCGCGACTTCCCGCCCGGCTCCTGTCGTCCCTCACGGAGGCGGCGGTGCCCGCCCCGCCCGACGACCCGACGCCCGATCAGGTGCTGGCCTTCGCGCGGCTGCACGCCCTGGCGACGGGCGCCGACGCGGCGGTCTCCGTGTGCCGCCCGGTGGCGAGCACCCCGGACGGGGCGTGCCGCCCCGCCGTGCTCTACGAGGGGCTGACCGAGGCGTTCGCGCTGGCCGCGCCCGATGTGCGCGCGGGGCGGGGGCCGTTCGCGGGCGAGGCGCTGGACTGCTTCGTGGCAGCCCACGCCGGGATGCGCGGTACCCGCGACACCCCCGAGTTCCGGCGGCGGCTGGTCCGCTGGCTCGACGACGTCGCGCATCCCGCCGTCGACCGCTTCTGGCGGCTCACCGCCGAGGCGTCCGCCTCGCCGGAGCCGACGCCCGGCGCCGTGGACGACTGGCTGCGCGCGGCGCTGGCCCGGCAGTCCGCCACGACCTGACGGGCGGGCCGCCCCGCCGCCGGGACGGCACGGCCGCACCGGCACGGCCGCCCGCCTTCGGGACGGCCCCGCGCCCTGAGGCCCCCCGGTCGCCAGTCGCCGGTCGCCGGTCGCCGGTCGCCGCGCGAAGCGTGCCCGGCCGGCGACCGGGCTTCGCCCACCGGTTCCGGGTGGGTGCCGGGCGGTGCGCGGACAGCGGGCCGTGCGGACGCGGCGCCAAGCGCTGCATGGGGCGCCCGGCGAACGGGCGGGGTGCCGGTCGGGTCGCGCGCCCACTCCCCGTGGTCCTCCCGCTGGACCCCCGCCTCGCGCGGGGAGCGGCCCGAGCCGCCGGGCCGGGGCTCCCGCTCCTCGTCGGTCCGGACGGACGCGGTGACGTCCGCCGTGGTGGTCCCCTGGCGGTTCTCCCCGGGGGCGGTCCCGCGATCCGGTGCCGGGGCGCCGGGGCCGGTCCCGTGCGTGGGGCGCCGGGTGCCCGTGCGGGGCGTCCCGAAGCCTGCCGGTGCCCGCGTCCTCAGTCCCGGGCGCGACCGGCCCCGCGGCGGCCGGCCGCCAGCAGGGCGGACGGCGAGGCCGCCCGGATGAGCGCGGCGCGGGCCGCGTTGGCGCCGGGCGCGCCGTGCACGCCGCCGCCCGGATGGGCGGACGCGGACGCCAGGTACAGGCCCCGCACCGGGGTCTCCGGGCGGCCCGCGCCCGGCACGGGGCGGAAGAGCAGCTGCTGGTGGAGGGCGGTCGTGCCGCCGTTGACGGCGCCGCCCCTCAGATTGGCGTCCATCGCCTCCAGGGTGGGCGGGGCCAGGACGCGGCGGGCCCGCACCGTGGAGCGGAAGCCGGGCGCGTACGTCTCCACGACGGCCTCCACGCGGTCGGCCATGCGCTCCCGGTCCGCCCGCGTCCAGGCCCCGGTGACGCCGTCCGGCCCCGCGTCGCCGGCCACGGTGCGCGGCACGTGCGTGTACGCCCACGCCGACTCCGTCCCCGCGGGGGAACGGGTCGGGTCGGCGGTGGTCATCTGGCCCAGCACCAGGAACGGCCGGTCGGGGACGAGGCGCCGGGCGAGCTGTGCGGCGAACCGGGTCAGCTCGTCGACGCCGTCGGCGAGGTGCACGGTCCCCGCGCGGGCCGGTCCGTCGGCGGCCCACGGGACGGGCCGGTCCAGGGCCCAGTCGACCTTGACCGTGCCGACGTCCCACTGGAAGCGCCGCATGTCGTCGCGGAGCCGTCCCGGCAGGTGCTCCCACGCGACGAGTCCCCCGTACAGGGCGGGCGCCGTCACGTCGGCGAGGACGGCGCGGCGCGCCGCGACGTACTCCCCGTCGGCCGTCCGGACGCCGCGTGCCCGCCCGTCGCGCACCGTCACCTCCGTGACGCGCCGCCCGCAGCGGACGGTGCCGCCCCGGTCGGCGAGGCGGCGCGCGAGGGCGTCGGTGAGGGCGCCCACGCCGCCGACGGGGACGGGGAAGCCGACGCTCTGGCCGAGCATGCACATCAGCCAGCCGAGGCCGCCGCCGAGCGCCGTCTCGGGTGAGAGGTCGGCGTGCAGGGCGTTCCCGGCGAGCAGCAGCCGCCCGCCGTCCCCGGCGAACGCCTCCTCGCCGAGGCGGCGGGCCGGGAGCAGGCCGGTACGGGCGAGGCGGAGCGCCTCGGCCGGGCCGAGCCGGGCGGCGAGCCGCAGGCCCGGCCGCACCGGGGGGAAGGGGGTGAACAGCGCGCGCAGGGCATCGGGGGCGATCCGCGTCCACAGGTCGTGCAGGTCGTGCCAGGCGGCGCCGTCGCCGGGCGCGAAGGCGTCCAGGCCGGCGGCCGTGCGCTCCGGGTCGCGTTCGAGGACGGCGCAGCGCCCGTCGCGCAGCGGGTGGGCGACGACGGCCGGGGCGTGGCTCCAGCGCAGCCCCCACTCGTGGAGGCGCAGGGAGCGGATGACCCGGGAGGCCGCGGTGAGCGGGTAGAAGGAGCTGAAGAGGTCGCTGACGAAGGCGGGGTCCACGCCCCGGTCGCTGCGGACGGCCCCGCCCGGCTCGTCCTGGGCCTCCAGCACCTCGACCGACCAGCCGCGGTCGGCGAGCACGTTGGCGGCGACCAGCCCGTTGGGGCCCGCCCCGATGACGACGGCGTCGGGCATGGCGGCTCCTGCGCGTGGGACGGCGGATGGCGGTGGGGCGCGGCGGGGTGGGCGGGGGTCCTTCGGGGCCCGCGGCGGGCGCGTCAGGCGCGCGTGGCGGCGGTGCTCTCGACGACCTCGGCGAGGCGGCGCAGCATCCGGCGGTGGCGGAGCTGGAGGGCCGCTTCGACGACGGCGTTGTGGAGGCGGGCGCCGGGGCCGCGCAGGGGGTGCTCGTCCACGATGACGAGGGTGTCCTCGCCCCACGGCACGATCTCGATGGCGATGCGGGCGGTGCCCGCGGGGCCGCTCCTGGCCTCCAGTTCGAGCCGGTGCGGCGGTTCGAGGCGGCGGACGACGGTGGAGCCCTCGAACCGGTAGGGGCCCAGCGCGACGGTGTACCGGAGGGCGGCGCCGACCTCGGGCCAGGTGCCGAAGAGGGGGGTCGTCTCCTCGGTGCCGACGACCCACTCGGCGTACCGGTCGGGGTCGCTGAGCACCTCCCACACGGCCGAGGGGGGGCTCTGGACGAGGTGCTGCCGTACGGCCATGCCGGTTCCTCCGCGGGCTGGGCCCCCGCGGCGGCTGCGCGGGTGGCGGTCTGCGTCGACGGGCGGTCCGCGTCGACGGGACCCCGTACGGGTGTCCCGCGGCTCCGCCCGCCAAACCGCCCGGCCGCCGGGGCCTCCACGGGGCGGGACGGCTCGGAGCGGGACGGCTCGGAGCGGGGCCGGCAGCGGGTCTCGGGCGCGGGAGGGGAGCCGCGCCCCGGTGCGGCGCTCATGGCGCCGGGTTGCGCGGGGTGAAAGTTCCGGCCACCGGCGGGCCGTCGCCCCAGCGTGGCGGCGGCGCCAGAGGCGTAGACCAACGGCGGCGCCTCCACCGCCTTCCGCGCCGGGGTCTACGTGCGTAGCGTGAGCGCGCGGACTGTCATGTCCACGCCACTTTGCGAACCCCGGAGGCACGTCATGCCCGTGCTCAGACCCAGAACGGCCCGCACCTCCACGGCCGCGGCGCTCCTCGCCGTCCTGGCCCTCCTGCTCGCCCTGCCGGGAGCGGCCGGCGCCGCCGAACGGCCCGGCGGGCCCGGAGAACCGCCCCGCGGTTCGGCCCGCATGGGCGTCGGCGTCGCCGCGCACGACGGCGCCGGCGGCGTACCGGCCGGCCCCTACGCCACCCAGACCGAGGGCGTCGACGTCTCCAGCCACCAGGGCAACGTGAACTGGCCCGCACTGTGGACGAGCGGCGTGAAGTGGGCGTACGTGAAGGCCACCGAAGGCACGTACTACAGGAACCCGTACTTCGCGCAGCAGTACAACGGCTCGTACGACATCGGCATGATCCGCGGCGCGTACCACTTCGCGACGCCCGACACGGCGAGCGGCGCGGCCCAGGCGGACTACTTCGTGAACAACGGCGGCGGCTGGTCCCGCGACGGCAAGACCCTCCCCGGCGTGCTGGACATCGAGTGGAACCCGTACGGACCCGCCTGCTACGGCAAGACGCAGGCGGGCATGGTCAGCTGGATCCGCGACTTCCTCGCCCGCTACGCGTACCGCACCGGCCGCGACGCGGTCATCTACACGGCCACGAGCTGGTGGAAGCAGTGCACCGGGAACTACGGCGGCTTCGCCTCGGCCAACCCGCTGTGGATCGCCCGGTACAACACGACGGTCGGCGAACTGCCCGCCGGATGGCTCTACCACACGATGTGGCAGTACACCTCGACCGGGCCGATCGTCGGCGACCACAACCGGTTCAACGGCGCGTACGACCGGGTCCAGGCCCTCGCCAACGGCTGACGGGCGCCGCCGGCCCTGAGGCCGGTACCGGCCGCGGTCCCGGGGCCCCGGCCGGTACCGGGGGGGTGCGGACCCCCGCGCCCCCCGGCGCCGCGAGGCCGCCCGGCCCCGGTTCCCCGCGACGTCCGGCCACCGGGCACGGCGCGGGGCGGCGGCGCGCCGCGCTCCCCGCGGGAGGCGCCGCGCCGCCGCACCCCTCCGGTCGGACGCCGGCGGGCCGGCGTCAGCCACCGGTCCGGGCGTACTCCCCGAACCCCGTCCAGTCGAGCATCACGCAGGGCTCGTCGCCCACCACCCAGGCGTCGTGGCCCGGTTCGATGGAGACGAAGTCGCCGGGGGCCACCTCGGCGCTCTCCCCGCTGTCCATCACGACCTTCATCCGGCCGCTCACCACGTAACCGGTGTGCGCGGCCTGGCAGCTCTCGGTCCCCGCGATCGGCTTGACGTGCTCGGACCAGCGCCAGCCGGGCTCGAACACCGCCCGCCCCACGGAGCCCTGGTCGGTGTCGACCAGGTCGAGCCGCCCCTTGCCGTCCTCGAACGGCCGCGTCTCGTCGGCGGCGTCGAAGTTCCTGCGGACGAAACCAGCCATGGTCGCTCGCCTCCCTCGGGAATGCCCTGCCCCGAGTCCTCTTCCAGCCTACGCGCGCGGACCGGCCGCACGCGTGCGGTGGAGGGGACCCGTCCGGCCTGCTCGGCGGGCCGCGGCGGCGAGGCCCTCCCGTGCCCCGTACGCCGCCCCTCCGGCGCTCGCGGCTTGCGGTGCCGCACCGCCGCCCGGCGCCCCCGAAGCCCCACCGGCACCCGCCGGCACCCGCCGGCACCACCGCCGCCGGGGGCCCCGGCCTGGACCGGCCCGCCCCGTCCCGCCGCGGCCCCGGCGCCGCCACCGATCTTCTTCCGGCCACTCCCGTCTCCCCGCCCCCGCGGCCCCCCGCGCCGCCCCGGCCCGAAGCGGAACCTCCGTTCGCCACTCGCTCGCACGTTCCGCCACGCCCTCGCCGAGGGCGGCCCCGCACCCCCCTTCGGCGCCTGAGCAGCGAAGACCACCGTGCCCGCACCGCAGGCCCCGCCCGGGTCACCGCGGGGCTGCCCCGCGGACCCCGCCCGTCACCACCGTCCCGTGCCCCGCACCGACCCGGGGGAAGGCCCTGCGGGTTCCGGCCTGATCGGCGCGATCCGCCGCCCGGGGGGAACCGGCCTCCCTACGCTTCCGACATCTGGAGCGAGGCCACCGGACCGATGGCCGCGCGACGAGGAGGGGGAGGGCCGAGGGTGTCAGACCGCGGTTTCGGTTCCGGACCGTCCGGTCACGTACCGGAACCCGCCGACCGGTGGCTCCTGGTGGCCGTGGCGGGCATGCTGTCGTTCGTGGCGATGCTTGACATGAACATCGTCAATATCGCCCTCGCCGCCATCTCCGACAGCCTCGACGTGTCGGCGGCGACCGCCCAGTGGGCCGTGCTCGCCTACCAGCTCCCCGTCGTCGCGCTGCTGCTGCCGGTGGGCCGCTGGCTCGACGGAGTGGGGCAGCGGTCGGCGCTGCTCGTCGCGGCGGGCGGGTTCACCCTGTGCAGCGCGCTCGCCGCCGCCGCGCCCTGGGCGGCGTGGCTGATCGCCGCCCGGCTCGCCCAAGGCGCTTTCGGCGCCGTGCTGTTCGTGCTGATGCCGGTGCTGGCGATCCGTTCCGTACGGCCCGAGGCGCGCGGACGCGCCATGAGCGTGCCCGCCACGCTCGGCCCGCTCGGCGCGGTGACCGGGCCGGCGGTGGGCGGCCTGCTGCTGGACCACCTGGGCTGGCGCGCGGTGTTCCTGGTGAAGATCCCGGTGTGCCTGCTGGCACTGGCCGTCGCCTGGCGGGCCATGCCGGGGGACGGCCGGCTGCGCGCCCTCGACCGCCGGTCCCTGGCGGACGCGGTGCTGGTGGCCGCCGGTGTGACGGTGCTGCTGGTGTCGCTGACGCTGTCGTACGACGCGCCCGCCTGGCTGCTGCTGGTGCCGGCCGCGGTGCCACCGCTGTGGTGGTGGCTGCGCGGGCCGGGCGGCCGTCCGGTCACGGGTGCGCTGCGGGCGTCCGGGGCGTACCCGGCGCACGGCGCGGTGCTGGGCCTGGCGGCCGCCTTCGCGGCGATGCACTACGTCGCGGCGCTGCACCTCCAGCGGGACTCGGGGTTCACGGCGACGGCGACCGGCCTGACGCTGCTGGCGTTCCCCCTCGGCATGGGCGTCGCCGGGCCGGTGGGCGGGCGGCTCGCCGACCGGTACGGGGCCCGGCCGGCCGCCGTCGCGGGCGCCTGCCTCACCGCGGCCGGGCTGCTCCTGCTGGTGCCGCTGGGCGACGGGTGGACCCCGCTCGACATCGCGTGGCGGCTGGCGCTCGCCGGGGTCGGCATGGGCCTCAACGGCGGGCCCACGCAGGCGCTCGTCATGGGCTCCGCGCCGCCGGAGCGGACCGCGACCGTGGCGTCCACGCTCCAGCTGTCCCGAAGCCTCGGCTTCACCGTCGGCCCGGCCCTGGCGACCGCCGCGTGGGGCCTGTCCGGTCCCGGCGGCGGGGTGACGGCCGGGCTCGCCCTGGCCGCCGTCGCCGCCTGCGCCGCCGTCCCCCTGATCGCCGTACGGGGCCGGGCGGAGACCGCCCCGGCCACCGGCCCCTCCGGCACCCCGGCCCCCGGCACCGGCCCCGGCACCATCGACCGCGGCCACCGGCACGCAGGCACGCCTGCCCATGCGGCCGACCGCGCGTCCGCCGCCCGACCGGCGGACGCGCCCTCAGGCCGCCCCGCCCGCGAACGCGACGACCAGCCCGGCAGCCGGCCGGGCGACGAGCCCGGCGAGACCACCGACGCGGCCCCGGCCGCCCGCCCCTGACCAAGGAGTCCCCCCATGTGCGGTATCACCGGCTGGGTGTCGTTCCACGGCGACGCCCGGAACCAGACCCCCCTGATCGAGGCGATGACCGCCACCCTCACCCCGCGCGGCCCGGACGCGGGCGGCGTGTGGGTCGGTGAGCACGCCGCGATCGGCCACCGGCGCCTCGCGGTCATCGACATAGCCGGCGGCGTCCAGCCCATGCCGGACCGCCCGGACGACCCGGCCGTGGTCCTCACGTACAGCGGCGAGGTCTACAACCACCACGAGCTCCGCGCCGAACTGCGCGGGCTGGGCCACTCGTTCCGCACCCGCAGCGACA